>CALAOW010000001.1 GCA_937889395.1 uncultured Pseudomonadota bacterium
TCTCGAACAGCCCCTTCACGTCCGAGGGCGTAAGTTTATCTGCCATGATATTCTCTCCAGCAAGCTACCGATGCGTGAGAAATTCCGTATAGCACGGTCCGACGCGGCCCTGTCAATTTGAATTTTTGAACGATCGGTATGTGATTCGGATCCAGGCGAGGAAGTGAATTGGGCAACAACTATATCGAGGCGGCGCGGGTCTTTCATGAACTCACCAAGCATTCGTACACCAGCGTCCGTTCCTCGCCCCATTTCCTGGATTGGGATCTGAAGCCGCTGCCCTACAAGATCTATCCGGGCGCCGCGTCGGTCTCTCTGCCGCGCGATCTGGGCCTCTCCTCGACCCCGGCGCTGTCAGCCATATCGTCGTACGTGTCCGCGCCATTTTCCGTGTCGATCGACATTCCGTCGCTGACCCGGTTGCTCTTTTGCGCCGATGGCCTTACCCGGCAAAAGCGGGTCGGCGCCGACGACTATCATTTTCGCGCCGCGCCATCCGCGGGAGCGCTCTATCCGGTCGAGACTTATGTGGCCGCCGGTGAAATCGAGGGCCTCGAGACCGGGCTGTACCACTTTTCCCCCGCTGATCTCCGCATGATTGGACTAAGACGCGGCGATTGGCGCGAGTACTTCGCACGCGCGTCTGCCATGCGCCCGTCGCTCGCCCATGCGCGCGCCGTGATCGCGATCTCGTCCATCTATTGGCGCAGCGCGTGGAAATATCGCGCGCGGGCGTATCGATATTGCTACTGGGACGGCGGCACGATGCTCGCGAATCTGCTCGCGGCGGCTGCGGCCGAGGAAATTTCGGCCGAAGTGATCACCGCATTCGAAGATCCGGCGCTCGAGACCTTGCTCGGAATCGACGGAGACCGCGAAGGTATGTTAGCGCTCGTCGCGCTCGGCAACTCGGACGCTCCGCTCGCGCCGTCGGCCGATGCCAAGCCGCTTGCGCTCGAGACGATACCGCTCTCGGCCAAAGAAGTCGTTTACAATGACTTGCTCAAGATTCATCGCGAGTCGCGCCTCATCACCGCCGAAGAAGTGTCCGCAGTTTCCGCCGCCGCGATCGATCCAGGTCCCGAACCGTCAGCCCCAAAATTGCTCCGAATCGAAACGATACTATCCGAAGAATCGCTGGGTCTCGGCGAAACGATCCTGCGCCGCGGTTCGACGCGAGCGTTCACCCGCGACGCGCTCCCGGCGGTTGAACTCGCGACCATCATGGCCGCCTCCAGCAAACATCCGCAGGCCGACTTCCCGCCGTTGACTGACACCTATCTGATCGTCAACTCGGCCGACCCGATGGAGTCGGGGGCCTACTACTACAACCGCCGCGCGCGCGCGTTCGAGCTAATCAAGGCCGGCAACTTCCGCGGCGAGGCGGGATACCTGTGCCTGGGGCAACCGCTCGGGATGGATTGTTCGGCGCTGATCGTTTACATGGCCGACCTCGAGCGTGCACTTCGCGCGTTCGGCAATCGCGGCTATGGCGATGCGCACCTTGAAGCGGGAATTCTCGGCGGACGCGCCTATCTCGCCGCATATTCGCTCGGCCGCGGCGCCACCGGATTGACTTTCTACGACGACGACACGACGAAATTCTTCGAGCCGCACGCCGCCGGCATGAGTCCTCTGCTGATGGTTGCTCTCGGAGTTCCGCGCTCGCGGACGAAATCGTAGCAGCACAAAGTTCAAGTTCGTCCTTCAGGAGTTGCTTCAGCGAGGAGCACGATCAACCAGCGCTGGTCACTCGACTTCGTGTCAGACGCACTGAGCGATGGACGCAGCGGGCCGGGATGCGCCGCGCCCGACAGTCGCGAAGCCCAAGAGGAGCGCGCGTTTCGCAAGTCGCGGCTATCGGCAGAGGCCTGAATTGAGAGTACGTTTCGTGGGGAGTTCATCTCACACTGGCAAGAGGACACCGCCGCCCTCTTGTGTCGAGGATAAAGGCAAATGCCGAGTGCCTTCTCCGCCAAGGACAATAAGGCGTTGGTGGCGATCTGCTGCGCTTGCGAAAAGACCACACCGACCGCGCTAATGATCAGTTTGGCGGGCCGCGAAAATGGCAGACCCAAGCACTATTCGGCTTGCCTATCGTGCGCAAATAAGGGCTGGCGGCCACCAGGTTTCAGTGGAATCTATCAACCACGATATGAATGACGCATCTTCTGCCAACGCCGGCTCGCTAGAGGACGGCCACCAGCCCGACCTCTGGGAGTCGCTTCGCGAGCTCGAGGCAGTGCGAGACTCTCTTACTGAGTCGTAGAAAATGCACCCGGAGGATGTCGTCGTCGGCAGAGGACGTTCACGACAGTAATGTCCCAAGCGTTTCGATTTGAATATTTCGACTACCTCGGCCGAGATCCAATACGCTGACTTAGCGGTCTTTTCCAGGATAATCGTGAGGGGTCTCGCCCTCGGCGACGTACCGTTAGGAGCGTTTCTTCCTTCGCTCCGCCCAGCGCTTTTTCATGGCCAGCGACAAACGCCTTCTGCCCTCCGGCGTGATTCCGCCACGACGCCGACCAGGCGTTGGCGCAGCGTCCGCACTGTGCTTTGTAGCGGCCGATGACGACGCTCGTTGCTCCAGCGCCTCGATAGCCCGGTTAATCCGGTCCCTCTCTGCTTTCAGCTCTGACAAGATCTTCTGTATATCCAAGGTACGCTCCTTTCGTCTAGCCGACCGCCTTAACCGCCTATTCCGAAGTGATTCCCGTATGGTTGGCGCCATGGATAATGTCAGTGGCGGTCCAAGTTCGCAACTCAGTCCTACTAGGACTGAGGAGATTCGATCTAGCGGCGCCGCGAGCACGCGAGCGATTGTTTGAAAACCAGCTCTGACCGAGAGCCCGACGATCAACGGGATCAGCATGAGCACAACAATGGAGTTCGGTTGCGATTCTGTTCATAATGGTCCGCATGGAGGAATTGCCGCATGATCGTCGTCCATCACCTCAACGATTCCCGCTCACAACGTATCCTGTGGCTGCTGGAAGAGCTCGGCCTGCCGTACGAGATCAAGCGCTACCAGCGCGATGCGCAAACCCGGCTTGCGCCACCGGAATTGAAGAAGGTTCACCCGCTCGGCAAGTCGCCGGTCATCACTGACGGTAATCGGACCAGCGGTCAGCCGTTGTTTCCAGTCACCGCGCTTGAAGGTGAGACAATCCGCGGCACTGCGGAGGCGCGGATCTCCACGTTCCACTCAGCCATAGGCGGCGGTGACCGATAGCTCAAGTGAGCGCATCCACTGAATCGGTCGCCGAACCAGGTTCTTTGCCAGAAACCGCTCGGCCTCTCGGACCAGGTTTTCGCCACTGAATCGCCTCTACGATAGCCGCGC
>CALAOW010000002.1 GCA_937889395.1 uncultured Pseudomonadota bacterium
AAGCGTGAACGATGCTGTCGAATCGTCTTCCGGAGAAAATCGCGAAGCGGCTTCGCTCCCATTGATTGCAAGCCTGTCAGCGGGTCACCGCTCGCGTTCGTATTCATGATCGCGCCCGCTAGAAGAACCAGCCCGAGTCGGATGACTGGCCGAAGATTGCGCGAATGAAGTGCTCCAGCTCTACGTTGAATTTCATAATCACGTGGTCGGAGCCGCGCGTCAGTCCGAAACCGGGCCCGAAGTTATATTCGATTCCATGAGGCAACTCCCCCCATAGCACTGGAAAGATGTAATGCTGCTGTGCGGATAGAGGATCGTTATCGTCGATATAGCCAACCGCGCCGTAAAACTCGACCCCCGGCGAGAAGTAGCGCATCCATCGGTAGTAGATGCCGCTGGCGTAACCGAACTTGAAGCCCTTGCTCTTGTTCGGCCCGGTGAATATGGGCTTTTCAAATTGTGGATCAAGCACGATCGAGAAACCTCCAATGTCCTTCTCGATTATGGGGCGCAGTTCGAGTTCGAGTGGGTCATCATCGAACTGGGGCGTCTTGTGCCATTCGAGTTCGAGGTACCAGCCAAGATCGACGGGCAGAGTGCCCTCGTCGAAAAGTCTGCCGCGCAGACGATACTTGGAACCGGCGTACCAGTAACCGTGGCCGCTGACCTGGGCCATGTTGAGGTAGGCGGCGGCCTCGATTCGATCGGTGAGCCCGTAAGTGAGTTCGTACTGGTTGTACCAGATTCCCTGGCTCCGAAAGCTGCCCGAAGCGGTTCCATTAGCGCCCTGATCGTGCCCATTGGCCACGACCGCGTTGTCCACCTCAAGCTCAGTCACTCCCCGTTGTTCCGTCGCATACGGGTAGACTTCGAATTCCCACGGGTCGACCTGCGCGGCGGCGGGGTGCGGACACAGGAGCGGAATCGAGAGCAGCAAGGCGACCACAATCGGTCGCAGATGTTTCTTCACGAAATTCTTCTTCATTATTTCGATCTCTGAGCCGACGGGGTGGCCAGTGCGGACTCAATCCATTCCTCAAGTGCCGCCGTATCAGCCTCGGTCAACCGGGCGCCTGGATGGACAATGCGATATGACCACGGCGGCATTGCCTCTTGACGCAGCGCCCTCTCAGTCCATTGAAGCTTTCGTTTTCGCGTGGCTGCGTAGTATTCGTCCCACTGGGAGAAGTTGATCTCCTTGCGTCCCAGTTCCACCTCGTGCGCGGCCAGCCATGAGATCGGAGCGACGCGGCTGTACCAGGGCCATCGCGTTTCGTTGGAGTGGCAGTCGTAGCAGGCGCGTCTCAACATCGCCTCGATTCTGGGCGGAGCGGAGACATCGCCGGTCGTCGGCGGGTTGGTGTGTTGAACTGGAACAAACTGGGCGAGCAAAAGACCTCCAGCGATACCAAGCAGTGCAAAGCCTCCGACATTCCCAAGCCTCATCGCGCATACCGCATTCGATCTTTGTCACTTCGCGATGATGCTTCCCTGGGGAACGTCCTGGTGGAAATCGTCATAGAAGTCGTAGCTTCCACGGCTAAGCGCGGGCAGACGCACGTTGATCGTTTCACCGGGCTCGACGGCCTTTTCGCGGTTGAGCTTGAAGCTCTCGAACTCGATTGTTTCTTTGCTCGAATTCACGACCTTGATCATGAGTGGCTGGCCGGCAGGCACGCTGAGCGTCTGAGGTGCGAAATGGTGGTTGTCAAAGCGGATCTCGCTGACGCCATCCTGGGCTCCCGCGCCAGCAGCTGCTCCTGCGTGTGCGGCGATGACGAAAAGAGCAGCGATCCGGAATTTCAGAAGCGTAGACATGGAAATCGGCTCCTGGATGAAATTGAGAATGATTCTCATTTCTATTTAGCTGAACCCTCCTCCCACGTCAAGGCTGGGCGGTCTGTTTGACGATCATCCGGTCGGCCACGTTCGTGCGAGCCGAGTTTGTCGCGCTTGAAAGGAACCCGATCGCTGGTAGTAAGATGCGATCCTCGGAGGAAACGAAATGACAAAACTTTACGGATCTTCACTATCACGCAGCGCGCGGTCCTTGTGGGCTCTCGAAGAGCTCGGCGTCAAGTACGAGCATCTCCCGATTGCGCCGAGCGAAGCCAGGTCGCCCGAGAATCTCAAACGCAATCCCAACGGGCACGTGCCGGTGCTTGAAGACGACGGCGTCGTGGTTTGGGAATCGATGGCGATCAATCTCTACCTGGCCGAAAAGTACGGGAAGAATTCGATCTGGCCGTCGGAGCTCGCCGCGCACGCCGGCATCTACATGTGGAGCTTCTGGGCGATGAGTGAGGTCGAGCCGCACCTCCTCACGATTTTGCACCACCGGATAATGAATCCCCCCGAGCAGCGTGACGAAAAAGCTGCGCAGGCTGCCGTCGAAGCTTTGAAGGCGCCGCTGAACACGCTCGAGGTATCGCTCAAGGGCAAGGAATATCTGCTCGGCAAGAACTTTACGATCGCGGACTTGAACGTGGCCGCGGTCATGAGCTGGGCGCCGATGATGCGGCTCGACTTGTCCTCGACGCCGAACGTACAGGCGTGGCTGCAAAAGTGTCTTGGGCGGGAAGCCAATAAGAAGGTTCGCGGGCTGAAGTAGTCGATCATCGCGAGCGCCTGTAGAACGGGATACCGATCAGCGGGTCGGCGCGCGGCTTGGGTCAGGGTCGTGCGGCGAATCGCGCCGCTATGAGGTGAGAACTATGGGAGTGTTGTCAGGCTATCGCGTCATCGAACTGGCCGGGATTGGCCCCGGACCAATGTGTGCGATGCTGCTCTCGGACATGGGCGCCGACGTGCTACGCATCGATCGCGCGGCGGACGCGGGTTCGGGCATCGCGATGGATGCGAAATACAGCCTGCTCAATCGCGGCCGGCGCTCGGTTGCGTTCGATCTCAAACGGCCCGAAGCGATCGAGGCCGTGTTGCGGCTGGTCGAGAAAGCGGACGCGTTGATCGAAGGCTTCCGTCCCGGCGTAACCGAGCGGCTGGGCCTGGGACCCGACGATTGTCTCGCGCGTAACCCGCGGCTGATCTACGGACGCATGACGGGATGGGGACAGGAAGGGCCGCTGGCGCATGCCGCCGGTCACGACATCAACTACATCGCGCTATCGGGTGCGCTGCACAGCATCGGGCGCAAGGGCGAGGCTCCGGTTCCGCCGCTGAACCTGGTTGGCGATTTCGGCGGCGGCGCGCTCTATCTGGCTCTGGGAGTGGTCGCGGGACTGCTCGAGGCGGGCAAATCCGGCCAGGGCCAGGTGGTGGATGCCGCGATGGTGGATGGAGCGGCGTCATTGATGACCTTGATTTACGGTATGCACGGCTCGGGGATATGGAACAACGAGCGTGGCGACAACATCCTCGATACGGGCGCGCATTATTACGATGTCTACGAAACCAAGGATGGCAAGTACGTCGCGATCGGAGCGATCGAAGCAAAGTTCTACGAGGAGTTGCTCCGGCTGTCGGGCCTCAAGGGCGAGGATCTGCCGCATCAGCAAGATCGCAAGTCGTGGCCCGCGATGAAGGAGCGGCTGAAGACGCTGTTCCGCACCAGGACGCGCGACGAATGGTGCAAGATCATGGAGGGCAGCGACATTTGTTTCGCGCCGGTGCTCAGCATGGACGAAGCGCCGCTCCATCCGCACAATCGGCATCGCGAAACTTTCGTCGAGCAGGGCGGCGTGACGCAGCCGGGGCCGGCGCCCCGATTCAGCCGCACGCCGAGTGCGATTCAGCGCCCACCGGCAAGGCCGGGCGAGCATACCGAAGAAGCGCTGCGCGATTGGGGCTTTGCCGACTCGGATTTGGAGCGACTGCGCAAATGCGGCGCGATAGCAAAGCCAGCATGACCGCCAAGTCAGCGTGACGCGGCGCGAGCCTTAGGCGCGACCTGTGAGGCGAGCGCGCTCGAGCACGCCTTCGAAGATTCGCACCGCGACGGCGTCAATGAGCATCCCGCCCGCGCCCGACGCGCCCGCGCCTTCGCGCGTGGCAGCTTGGTAGGCCTCGGACATTTTGCGCGCGGTTTCGATTTCGTGCGGCGTCGGTGAGAACACGTCGTTGGCGAGTTCGATCTGGCTGGGATGAATCGCCCATTTGCCGACGGCGCCGAGCGTCGCCGCCCAGGTCGCCTCGCGGCGATAGCCTTCAGGATCCCTGAAGTTGGCGAAGGGCCCGTCGATTGCGTCGATGCCGTTGGCGCGGCACGCGGTGATCATCCGCACGCGCGCATGATGCCACATATCGCCGGGATATCGATTTGCCGGATCGGTCGCGACGCCGAAGCGCATGCCCTGGCTCGCCGACAGATCGCCGAAGCCGAGGATGAGCGCCTCGAGCCGCGGCGACGATGCGGCAATTTCCTCGACCCGCGCCAGCGCCGCACTTTCTTCGATCAGCGCCTCGAGGCCGATCTTGTTCTTTAGATGGAGTTTCGTCTCGAGCTGTGTCAACAGCGTGTCGAAGAACCAGATGTCGCGCGGCGCCTTCGGCTTCGGGACGATTATGATATCGAGCTTGTCGCCCGCGCCCTCGACAACTTCGATCACGTCGTCGTGCGCCCAGTGCGTGTCGGCGCCGTTGACGCGCACGGCGCGAATTTTTTTGCCCCAATCGAGATTGCGCAGCGCCTCGACGGCGTTCTTGCGCGCCGCTTCTTTCTGCGATGGCGCGACGGCATCTTCAAGATCGAGGAAAACCATGTCGGCCGCGGTCCCCATCGCCTTCTCGATCATTTTCGGACTCGAAGCCGGCGTCGAAAGTTCGGAACGTCTTAGTCGAAGCGTCATGATTGCTCCTTGTGCGCGATCGATATTCCCGCCTCCGCGAATATCTGTTCGGTATGCTCGCCCAGGCGCGGCGCGCGCGCGTAAATCCCCGACGGCGTGCCCGTCAGCTTGATCGGGCATCCCGCAAGCACAATCGGAGGATTGTCGCCCGGCTGTTCGACCTCGACCAGCATGCCGCGCGCCCGGGGATGCGGATCCTCGAAGATATCCTTGGCGGTGTTGACCGGGCCAACCGGCGCCTTGCCGCCGATCGCGGCTACGATTTCGCGCTTGCTATGCGCTTTCGTCCAGTCCGAGATAAGGCCGCGCACGAAATCGGCATTTGCGACTCGCCTGTGGCCATTGCGGGTGCGGTCGTCGGTCACGAGATCGGGCCGGCCGATCGCATCGCAGATAATCTTCCAATGATTTTCGCCGGGCGCTGCGATAGCGACGGCGCCGTCGCGCGTGGGAAAAATATCGAATGGACACAGCACCGGGGTCCCGTTGCCGGCCGGTTCCCTGACGACGCCGCCGCCCGCGTAGCTGTAAACGGCCATTTCGCACAGGGCGAGAATCGCGTCGTACATCGCCACGTCGAGAAATTGCCCCTGCCCGGTCCGACGCGCTGCATGAATCGCCGACACCACTCCAAGCGCAGCCAGAGTGCCGGGATAGATATCGCCGACCGCGGGGCCGGCTCTGTAGCCGGCGCTGCCTTGTGGACCCGTAACAGCGACCAACCCGCCCATGCTTTGCGCAACGATGTCGAACGCGGGCCAATCCGCATACGGGCTCAGGCCGGTGCGCGGATCTCCGAAGCCGCGAATCGCGGTATAGACCAGCGCTGGATTAATTTCGCGCAGCCGCTCGTAACCGATTCCCGCGCGATCCATCACTCCTGTCTTCGCATTCTCGACGACCGCGTCCGCCGTCTTCACGAGCTTGAAAAGCGCAGCGCGGCCGGCGTCGGTCTTGATGTCGAGCACGATGCTGCGCTTGTTGCGATTGACGCTGGCGAAGTATCCGCCGTAGTCGCAGCCTTTTCGATCGGCAGGATGCGGCCCGATGCTTCTGCTCATGTCGCCGCCGGGCGGCTCGACCTTGATAACGTCCGCGCCAAGGTCGGCCAGCAGCATCGTGCAGTACGGACCGGCCAGCGCCTGCGTCAGATCGAGGATGCGAACATCCGAGAGCGGTCCCGTGCGCGCGTTCAACGATTGCCCCAATGCGAGCGGCGCTTGATCAGCACCGTGCGCTCGCCTTCGAAGACGATCGTTCCGTCATGCTTGGTTCCCCAATGCTTGAAGCGCACGATGCCGGCGTCGTCGCGATCGGCGTCGCGTTTTTCAAGAACTTCGCTGTAGGCGTACAGCGTGTCGCCGTGAAAGACCGGCGAGGTGAACCTGATCCCCGTCAAGCCGAGTTCGGCAAGCGCATTTTCGCCCGTGTCCTGCGTCGCCAGCCCGATGCACACCGAGCCGGTCACCAGCCCGAAGACGAGCCGCTGGCCGAATTGCGTCGCACGCATGCGATGCTCGTTGTAGTGGCTGTCGGCGGTGTTCAGCACGAGCTTGGTGAGCATCTGATTTTCGATCTCGCCGACGGTGGTGCCGCGTGCGTGACGCAATTTCGCGCCGACTTCGAAGTCTTCGAAGTAATTGCCGGCGCCGGTCAACTTCGAGATCGATGCACTCACTTCTTTACCCTCGGCAGCAGACGGTCGGAGATAATCCGCAGCTGGATTTCGGAAGTACCCTCGAAAATTTTTGTCAGACGCGCGTCGCGCCAGTAGCGCTCGAGCGGAAAGTCCTTGGTGTATCCGTAGCCGCCGTGAATCTGAAGCGCCTGGCTGGTGACGCGCTCGGACATTTCGGAGGCGAACAGCTTCGCCATCGAAGCCTCCTTGTCGCATCGCCGCCGGCCGTCAATTTCGGTAGCGACAAAGTAGGTCAACTGGCGCGCGGCTTCGATCTCGGTCGCCATCTCGGCCAGCTTGAACCGAATCGCCTGGAATTCTCCAATCGGCTGTCCGAATTGGACCCGCGTCTGCGCGTATGCCAATGAGTCTTCGAGCCCGCCGCGCGCAAGCCCGATCGCACGCGCCGCGGTATGCACCCGGGCCACCTCGAGTCCGCTGACCGCGCCGTAGAATCCCTTGCCCTCGCCGCGGTCTTCGCGCTCGCGGCCGAGCAATGCCTCTGCCGGCAGCTTGAAGTTGTCGAAGTGCAGCTCCCACGTCTTCCAGCCGAAGTAACCGATCTTGCGAATCGGCGAGCCGGTCAGCCCCGGTGGAAACTTGTCGCGCTCTTTGAGGACCAGGAATTGACTCATGCCCTCGTGGCGGCGGTGTGGATCGGACGGTTGCTTGGTGCGCGCCAGCACCGAGATGAAATCCGCACCGTCGGCAAACGTGCACCACATCTTGCTGCCGTTCAGCATCCAGCCATCGCCGTCGCGGGTCGCTTTGCACGAGACGTTGGCGAGATCGGAGCCCGCGTCCGCCTCCGACAGCGCAGCCGCGCCGAGGAATTCCCCACGCGCCATCCGCGGCAGATATTCGCGCCTTTGCTCCGCCGTGAAACCGCCGCCGAGTCCGTTGCCGCGCGCGATTATGCTGGCGACGCTCATCCATGCGCGCGCGAGTTCTTCGGTGATCAGCACGTACTCGAACGCCCCCAGGCCAAGTCCGCCGTACGCCTCCGGGATCACGATTCCGAAGTAGCCCATCTCGGCAAGCTTGTCCCGGAGCGCCATCGGCATATCGCCTTGCTCGGGATCGAGCTTGTTCGCAAGCGGCAGAACTTCCTTCATCGCGAAGTCGCGCGCCGCCTGCTGAATCATTCGCCGCTCGTCGGTCATGTAACTCACGATGCAGCTCCTCTGCGTTTGGCGACCAGGTTCGTCCGCTCGTAGCTGATGACGAGTTCGTCGCGTTGATTGCGGGCTTCGGTGCGCCACGTGACGATTCCGAAGTTGCCGCGGCTTGCGGATTCGCGCGTGGAGACCACCGTGCTGCGCGCGGTCAGCGTATCGCCCGGATAGACCGGGCGGTGAAATTCCAACCCGTTGATGCCGAGAAACGGTCCGCCCGCTTCGCTCAAATCCTCGACCGAAATGCCAACCACCGTGCACACGACCAGCATCGGATTAACCACCACGTCGGGATGACCGTGCGCCCGGGCATACTCGGCGTTGAAGTAGAGCGGGCAATGCGCGAGCGTCGCGGTGGTAAACAGCGAATTGTCGCCGGCGTTTATCGTGCGCCCCCAATGATGCTCGAAGACCTGGCCTTGGTGGAATTCCTCGAACGAATGGCCTTTCGGCACGAGTTTGAACTGACTGAAATCGGGATCTGCCATAGACCAAGCTCCTACCAAAACTCTGGTCGCGCCGCGACCCTCGGCGCGGGAGTTTCTAATCGCCGCGCGACAGCGACACCGTTAATTTGCGACTATTGCACGGACCCGCGGCTTCCAGGAACCGGCCGAATCCAGGGGAGACAAGAGAGAGCGAGCAGGCGTTGAAAATTACTTTTTCAACAGCCTCCTATGGGATCAGAAGAACCCTGCCGACTGCCTGCCGGCTCTCGATGTAAGCGTGGGCGGCGCCGGCCTCCGACAGAGGGAAGGTTCGATCGATCACGACCTTCAATTCGCCCCGGGCGATCTCCTCGATCAGGCGCTGGATCATGTTGTGCGCGCGCTCGCTGCCTATTTCGGCGCCCAGGAAAACGCCCGTCAAAGAGCGGTTGCCTGCCATCAGCGGGGAGACGTCCACCGTCATCGGTTCGCGTCCCGCCGCGCCGACCATCGAGACCCGCCCGCGATAGGCGAGCGATAGAAGACTGCCCTGCAGGGTCGCGCCGCCGACCGGGTCAACGACCAGATCGACGCCCCTGTTGTTGGTAATTTTCATGACCGACTTTACGACGTCATCGGTCCGGTAGTTGATCCCATGATCGAGGCCGAGCGGCTTCAGCCGTTCCAGCCGCTCGTCGCTCGATGCTGTCGCGAGCACTGTCGCACCTGCCCGCTTGGCGAGCTGAATTGCGGCAACGCCGACGCCGCTCGCGCCCGCCTGCACCAGAACCGTCTCTCCCGCCTTGAGCCTGCCGTACTCAAACAGGCAATCGTCGGCGGTGCCGAACGGCACGGGGATGGCTGCCGCAAGCTTGATGTCGAGTCCTTTGGGGACCGGCCATGCGTTGCGGGCCGGCACCGCTCGCAGTGCGGCGTGAGAGCCGAAGTTGTAAACGGTAGTTACCTTCTGGCCGACCCGAAGGTTGGTCACCTGCGAACCAACCTCGACAATCTCGCCAGCGGCCTGGTAGCCAACCACATGCGGCTTGGTGATCAATGGTCCATGCCAACGATTGAGCGTGTCGCCGCCCTCGATGCTCACCGCCTCGACGCGGATCACGACGCCTTTCGGATGGCATACGGGATCGGGAACGTCCTCGTACTTGAGAACCTCCGGACCACCGTTTTGATAATAGACAGCAGCTTTCATCGCGCATCTCCTCCAATCACTTTGCCATCAGCGGCATCAGCCTCGCTGATGATCTAGTACGAATTCGCACAATTGTCGCGCATCGATAGGGATGCCGCGATCGGCGTTTCTCCGCTAGACTTGAACGCACGATGACAACCCCGATTCGAGTCCATCTTATCACCGGAGGATTTCCCCCTGGTTCCTTCGCCGGCCATGACATGGATTTCGTGCGGCTGCGCATCCTGGGCCTTCTGCAACAGAACTCGCAGCTGCTTACGACCAGCGGCAATGATTTCGCCGATGTCGCGAAGTGGTTGCCCGGCAGCCGCTTGCTGATCACCTATGTCGCCGGGCCGTATCCCAATGACGAACAGAATCAGTTCATTCGCAACTGGCTAGAAGCTGGGGGACGATGGCTCGCGCTTCACGGCACCAGCGGCGGAAAGGCTGTGCCAGTAGCCGGGAAGCGTTACGTCCGAAAAATGGTGAAGGGCGGTTATCACGACACGCTTGGCTGCTTTTTTCTCAATCATCCCCCGCTGCGCAAGTTTCGCGTCGACGTAGCCGATCGCGAGCATCCCCTCACCCAGGGCCTGCCGGCGTCCTTCGATGTAATGGACGAACTCTATCTCATTGAGCTTCAGGACCCCGCCAACAGCCACGTGCTGCTCACGACCACGCTCGAAAAAGATCCGTCGCCGCCCGGATTCGGTTTCGTTTACGATCACGATACTTCGATCCTGCCCGACGGCAAAACCCGCGTGCTTGGATACACGCGCGAGACCGGGATGGGGGGAGTGACCTACATCGCGCTCGGCCACTGTCACTCGCCGATAAGCAACGTTCAGCCGTTTGTCGATTCGAGCGTCGAGCCTTCAGGAGCTACTCCGATGGTTTTCCGCGGCTCGTGGGAGACGCCGGAATACCAGACGCTGATTCGTAACGCTCTGCACTGGGGCATCGGCGCCAATTCCTAGCGCGCGCGTTCTCTTAATACTGGCCTCCCGTGCCAACGGCCAGGGGTCACCCCTGCCGCATCGCAGCGGCGCTCACCCCGCGAGTCGCCCCGATGATGCGGATAGCGGCGCGGGTCACCGGCACCAGGCTCTGTCGGTGAATCTTGTCGAGCGTGTCGATCGCGTCGAAGAGGTAAAACGGCGCGGTCAGGAAATTGACCAGCGGCACGCCCGCAAGGTGAAACGGGCCGCCGTCGGTGGTGGGTATCGGGCCGAACACCTCGGGCGGCAGGATCATCGACCGATCGAGATGCTCGGCGATGATCGCCTCGCGCACGATTGCCTCGAGCGGCGCGAGCCTGCTCGTGAACCACCATCGCGGCTCCGGATGTCCTGACGCTGCCAGCCCGCCGTCACGCTCGACGAACTCGCTGGCGGCGTGCTCGAGGTGAACTTCGAGCACCACGCGCGCCAGCTCCGCTTTGTGCCGTTCGATGAACGTGCGTACTCCGGCGCCGCCGGTCATGTGCCCCGCGTTGAGGAGGAAGACCATGCGATGCGGGCGATCCGCCGCCGCGACGCGCGACCAGTAGGTGGCCTGCGCCAGGACCATTGCCACCCCCGATGCGTCCTCGACCGCCGACGCCCACGGGCCGTCATGATGGGAGCCGACGATGACGACGTCGTCGTCGGCGCCCGGCAGTTCGCCAACGACGTTGTAGCAGGTGATGTCGTGGCGGATCGCGCGGCTGACGATCGTGCCATCTACACTGCCCGCGCCGGATAACTGCCGCAGCCGCGCGCCGTCGATGCGGTTGATCCAGACTCCGGGAATCGCGCGGGCAATGGCGTCATAAGGGACGTAGTACTGATTCGAGTCGCCGGGGTAATCGCTCAACACGCCTACGAATCCCCGCGCCCCTGCCGCGATCGACGCATCCATAACTGCCATGAACTGATAGCTGAACGGCAGCACCTGGCTGGCCCCGGCAAGCGTGCCGCCCGGATCGTAGCGGCGCCAGTTGGCATCGGCTTCACCGGTAACCGCGCCTGCGAGCATCAGGGGAAGCTCCGCCGGGCCACGCATCAGCGGCACATCGACGATCGCGAGCGCGCCACTGACGGCGCCGGGCATTTCGTCGCGCCAATTGACGATCGGTGCATCGAGACCATCAGCGTCGGTCGTCGCCGAATGCGGCAGCGAGAAACATGGAATGCGCGACTCGCGGCCATCCGCACGCACGATCAGCGCTGACTCGACCGGCTCCCAGTAAGGCAGCGTCACCGGCTCGAGCCGGACATTCTCCAGTCCGAGTTGGCGGAACCGCTCGAGACAGAAATTCTCGGTCCATCGATCGGCCGCATACCCGGGCCTCCGCACGCCGCGCGCAAAGACCGTCTCGATCCATTCGAAGATAGTGCGCTCATCCGGAACGAACGCATTTTGCAGAGTGCTCATATCACTGACTCGCGGCGACGCGCGCAGAATAGCAAAAGGGAGAACTTAATTGTATGCGAAAGCAGGGCTGAGCCCTGGCCGTGGCGACGGCAGCGCAGTATTAAGAGGTTAGCAGGGCTGCGCGCGACAACGGAGCGCGGCGTTAACGTTGGGTGCAGGGGTGACCCCTGCTTAATGGAAGCGGTCGTATCCCAGCCACAGCGTTAGCAGGATTAGACGCCTGACCAGTGGTTCCTCGACGCTGCCGATTGTCCCCTCCGCTGAATCGATTAGGCCGCGGGGTTGGCGGCCTTCATCGCCGGTGTAGCTTGTGTCGGAGACGGGGAAGCCGAGGTCGCGCGCTTGTCCTAGCAGCGTGCGCGTAACGTCGGTGCCGAAGTTAGGATTGATGATGAACAGTCCCTCGTCGAGCGGGCTTACGTACTCGACCATGCCCACCTCGTAAGGCGGCGGATCGTAGCCGAGCTGATCCTCGGCAAGCGAGAACAGGTAATGCCCTTGCGCGGCCACGCGCGCTTCGATCGCGAGCTGCGTTTCGGGAAAGGACTCGCCCGGCACCGCAGCGAAGAACAGCTTGCCGATTCGCACCGCGCCCACCGGCGTGCGTATCTTGCTGTTGTTGTCGGACGCATAGGGTTCGCGGTTCGAGCGCATCACGCGGTCAACACCGGGCCTTCCGTTGGTCATCAGGCCCGCCAGCACAGGATTGTCGGATGGCTCTTCGAGGATTGTTTCGGCGGTCGCGATCGGCCCGTCGATTTTCACCGCGAGTGCCTCGGCTACGAAGGTGAGCTTGGCAACGGTTGCGCCGTAGCTTTCGGCTGCCGACGGCCCGCGCGCCCCGATCGCTTTCAGATCGGGCTGGGTGCGCCCGACCGAGGCGACCATCACGAGCGCCGTCGAATCGGGATTGCCCTTCTCGACGGCTTGGATAGCCGCCGCGGGCCAATCGGGCGATATCAGCGTATTGTCCTTGCCGAGCGTGGTGACATGCGCGCTGAAGTTGATCAGCGTCGCGAACGGCGCGCCATCTGGCCCCTTGGCGAACAGCACGCGCAGCTTGGTGTCGAGCGGATACCCGGGAAGGATGCTTCTCATCAGATGGGACGGCGCGGTATCGATTTGGCCGGAGTACAGCGATGCCGGCCGCTGGTTGCGGATGGCAGACTCGATTGCGGCGACGGTCTGATCGGCAACGAAGCTCAGGTATTCCGGCGGTACGCCGCCCCATACTCCAATGTCGTCGGGTCCGGAATGATCATGCACGCTGGCGATGATGATAGCGCGTTCGGGAATACCGGCGTCTTTCGACACGCGCCGGCGGATGTCCGCGGAGCCATACGGCGCGTCGTCGCCCTGGTAGGCGAGGAAATGCCCTTGCGTGTCGATCGCGCAGAAGACCACGGTCTGTTCACCGCGCGAGATCGCGATTGCGCGAGCGTAGATCGGGCTCCTGACTCCGGTCGATCGCCTGACGGGACCGAAGCCGTAACCCCCGAGATAGACCGGTGAGGCCGGCGTGATTTCGCGCCTGGATGCGCCCACGCAATATTCGCCGCTCGATTCAGACGCCGAACAGGCGGCCGTCGCATCCGCCCGCGCAACCCGCTCGGACGCGCCGAACAACAGCACGCATGCAGCCGCGGCGAGGATCGCTCGATGAATCTTTCTTGATGCGCGCACCGGAGTCAGGCCACGCGGTACACCTTGTACTCGACGTGGCCGGGTCCCACCCGCCCCTCCGCGACGAAGATGCTCTGGTTGAGCCACGCATAACGCGGGTCGCCAGTCTCGAACCGGGGCGTAGTGCGGAAATACTGGTCGCCGTAACCGGTGCTCGCACCCTTCGCGAGCGCGTCAGCGACCTTCTGGTTCATTTCGAGCAGTCCGGTGTAATGCACATACAGAGAGGCGCCGTCGTCGGTGAGGAACTGGGCGCGCACGTCGAGGCGCGCGTATCCATCCGGTCCGATCAGCAGCCAGTCGCCGCCACCGGTTAGAATTTTACCTTTCAGCCGTTTGCCTTCGACCGTCCCGCCGCTGACTTCGAAAAAGTTCCGCGTTCCGAACGGGCCCGCGCCGATTTCCACCGGCGGCTTGAGTGTCGCGACGTAAGTGAATTCGTGTTCCAGCTTCATCGTTAGTCCTCCCAGAGCCGCCGCCGTGTTCCCCGCCCGCGCGCGTACCTGAACATTCAGTCCCAAACCGGCGGCTTACGACCGATCCACGGATGCGCCTGTTCGAGCTGGCCCGCGAGCTGGATCAGCGTCGCCTCGTCGCCGTAACGCCCACCGAACATCGAGCCGATTGGCAGACCCTCGCTATTCCAATTGAGCGGCAATGAGATCGCCGGTTGCCCGGTGACGTTATAAACGGGGCAGTTAATCGCAAAGTTCGAAATCTTTTCGTCGAGCAGCACCGTCGCCGGACTCATGAAGTCGATGGCGCCGATCCTGAGCGGCGGCTGACCCAGAGTGGGCGTCAGGAACAGATCGTGCGATTCGAAGAACGCCGCAAACTGACGCGCGGCCTGTTGGAGCAGCGCCTGCGCAATCAGATATTGCGACGCCGTTACCTGCCTCCCGCGCTCGTACAGGTTCCACGTGAAGGTCTCGAACTTGTCGGGCGTCGGCTCGGCGCCGGTCAGCATGCGCGTCGCCTCGATGGAGAGCGCCACTCCCGCCGAATAGACGGTTTCGAACAACTGCGCGAACATCTGGTAGTTGAGTTGCGGCGCCGCCTCTTCGACCTCGTGTCCGAGTTCCGCGCACAGCTTCGCCGCCATCTGTGTCGCCTCGACGCAGTCCGGATGAATCTTGCTTCCCAGAGGATGGCCGGTCGAGAACGCGATTCGAAGCCGCTTGGGCGGTGTTGACGCTTCCTGCAGATAAGGCCGGACAGGCGGAGGCGGGAAGTATGGATCGCCGGGCATCGGACCCGCGGTCGCGTCGAGTGCGGCCGCGCTGTCGCGGACGGTTCTGGTCAACACATGCTCGTTCACAAGGCCGCCGAGAATGTCGCCGAGATTCGGCGCGAGCGAGATACGTCCACGCGTCGGCTTGAGTCCGACCAATCCGCAGCACGCCGCGGGGATTCGAATCGAGCCGCCGCCGTCGTTGCCGTGAGCGATCGGCACGATCCCCGCCGCGACCGCCGCGGCTGAGCCGCCGCTGGATCCGCCCGTCGTACGCTCGAGGTTCCACGGGTTGTGCGCCGGCCCGTAAAGACGCGACTCGGTCACCGGGGGAATTCCCAATTCGGGCGCGTTGGTCTTGGCGAACGGGATGAAGCCCGCGCGCTTGAAGCGAGCCACCTGCTCCGAGTCCGCCAGCATCGGCGTGGCCGGAAGGAACGCGCACGCCGACCGCGTCGGCATCCCCGCGCAGTCGCCCATGATGTCCTTGAGCAGCAGCGGCACGCCCGCGAACGGCACGTCACCGGCCGCGTGCGCACGCGCCGTGGCGCGCGCACGATCGTAGTCCTTGAAAACGATCGCATTGAGCTTTGCGTTGTGTTTTTCCGCGCGCGCAATCGCCGCGTCCATCAGCTCAGCCGGCGTGATCTTGCGCTCGCGCACCATGCGGCCCAAGGCCAGGCCGTCGAAGGAAGCGTATTCGTTGAATGACATATTGACGCCGCAGGCTCCTTTTCCTCTCTCGCTGCTGAGAACTCCCAGTGCGCTGGAGACCCTAACATCTTGCGATTGGCTGCCATAGTGCCGCCCGCGCGTGGCTGCCGTCCACGTCAAACGCCTGCGTCGCGCGCACGTTTGTACGATTGGCGTGCCTCAGCCGGGGTCGACGACTCTTGTAGTTGATGGATGGCCGCGCGGACAAACGGAGATTACTGCGAAGGCGCAGTCGCCGCGGCGGGTGTGGCGCCCGGAGCGGGCGTTGCGGCATTGACCGCGACGATGTGAAAGCGAACCGTCGCCTCATCGCCGGCCAGAATCGCGCCAAACAGAACGCCGGGGACCTTGACGCCGAACTCCTCGTAATTGAACTTCACTTCGCCGTCGGCGGTAAAGATGCCGTCCGCATCGAGCGCTGCGTGGACAGACATGGTCATGGCATGCGCTTCGCCGTGAAGCGTGAGGAAGCCGGTCACTATCGCGGTGCCTTCGTTGCGACCGCCCATGACGACGCCGACGACACTGTTGCTCTCGAATCCGATGGTGGGAAATTTGTTCGCCTCGAGCGATTTTTCGGTGACGGCTCGATCGCGCGACGCATGGTCGCTGCGGTAGCTGGTCGCGTCGATCAGTACCCGCACCTTCGCGGTGCCCGGGATGTCGGCGGGATCGCCGCTCACCGCGCCGTCGATTATGCGCAACGTCCCGGTAGCGCTGCCGCGGATGAAGGCGGCCGGCTCCGCGACCGACACGCTTACCGTGCTGCGCTCAACGTCAATCTTCAATCGCATCGTGGCTGCGCTCGCAGCGCACGCTTCGAAAACAATCAGCGCGAATGCGCCGGCCATCGCAATCAGTGCGTGCGTGAGGACGGCGCGAGACTCATTTGCAAATTTTTTCAATTGGCAAGTGCTCCATTGTTGTGCGATCAGCCGAAACGCCGGCGCGCGATTGCGACGCCTACAACAGTGTAGATAATTCCGAATCCGAAGTTGACGGCGGCCGGAACCAGCGCGCTCGACGCGGCGAGGTTGCGGATCATCAAATCGTTGAAGGCGCGCATCGCCCACGTGGTCGGCAGCGCCAGCGCGAGCTGCTGCATCCAGGCGGGTTCCAGGTCGATCGGCCACCAACATCCGCCGATCGCCGCCATCGTCATGATCACAATTGCACCCACGGGCAGAATGGCGTCGCGCGTCCGCCCCACTCCGGCAACGATCAATCCGAACGCCGCGCCCGCGAAAGCGATCGCCGCGGCGGGCATCATCAGCGCCGCCGGCGTGCGGCCGAGCGAAATTCCGAACAGCGCGTATCCGGCGGCGAACAGCACCACCATCTGGATGAAGCCGACTACGAAGCGGGCCAGCAACTTTCCGATGAGCGTCGTCCACAGCGGCGCCGACGCCGAGCGCAGGCGTTTGAGCGTGCCCCAATCGTGCTCGTTGATCAGCGCCAACGACACCCCCATCAACATACCGATCAAGAGAAAGGTCACGGCGAAGCCCGGCACCTGGAGATCGAACGCGTTGAATCCCGCCGCCGCGCCGTTTCCCCTGCCGGTCAAATCGACCTCGACGTATCCGAGCGTGCCGGGAATCGAGAGGCTCGAATCTATTCGAGGCAGGACCGGAATGTTGACCGGCGGGATTTTTGGCATCGCCGGCAGCTCGGGCAGATTAAGATCGCTTGGTGCAATCGTGAGCGCGCTTTCGAGCCTGGCCCGCACGTTCTTGAGATCCGCGCCAAGTCCGAGCTTGATTCCGCTTTCGCTGAGATCCAGATCGGCCGGCAGAGTCGGGATTGCCGGCGGCGGCGGGATATCGCCGGCGTGGCTGCCGGCGAGTTGCTTGAGTTGGCCGAACCATGTCTCGAACTGGCCGTGCGCGATCTCGAGGCGCTTCAAATAATCCTTAAGCTCATCGAGTTTCGCCTGCTGCGCGGCGGCGTCGGCGTCGATCTTGCGCTGGATCCGATTCAACTCGGCGTCGAGCGCGGCTTTGGTTTGATCGCGCGCGTTGGTCAAAGCAGTTTCGACCTGCGCGCGAATTCGCGCCGCGAGCGCGGCGCGCGATTCGGTGGCCGCGGCGGCCAGGCGAGCGGCTTCGGCGCGGGCTTGCTCGGCGGACTCGCGTGCCTGGTCGAGCTGACGGGTCAAGTTACGAGCTTGTTCGGCAGCCTGCCTACGCGCCTCGGCTGCGGCGCCGGCGCTGATTTTCCGGCACAACTCCGAAAGCGTCAGCTCGATCTGTTGGGTCTGCAGATACTTGACCGGATCGGTATAAAGAATGAGCTGCGCCCCGTGGCCGTGTTCGATCGCATCGGTTGTTCCGGAAGC
Source organism: uncultured Pseudomonadota bacterium (assembly GCA_937889395.1). Lineage (GTDB taxonomy): Bacteria > Desulfobacterota > Binatia > Binatales > Binataceae > Binatus. The sequence goes on from CALAOW010000002.1 coordinate 17,660, forward strand.
AATGACTATTGCCACCACCGCCAATTTTCGCTCGCGGACAGTCTGCTGAGCGTCGAGGCGGCTCGAACAATGAATCACCGAGAGCTCGGGCCGATGCGCGATTGCATCGAGGATCGCGCGCGCGACAGCGCCGTGGTCTTCGTCGAGAATGGCCACCGAATATTCTCCGCGCGGAGCGGTTCGGCCGCCGTAAATTTTCGCCAGCGAAAAACCGGCGGCTGCGATGACCGCGATTGGCGCGACCAGCAGCATGAACAAGCCGACGCGGTCGCGCCGGATGAGCAGGAATTCCTTGCCGATCGTCAGCCATACCGCGCGCAGCATCATCACCTCAAGCAACCCGGCCTTTGGTCGTGGCACGCATCATGTTCATGGCGTATCGCGAAGCGCGCGGCCGGTGAGTTTCAGGAAAGCGTCCTGCAGATTGGGGCGATGGACGTGGAACTCGACCACCTCGCCGCCAACCTCGGCGGCGCGGCGAATCACGTCGGGCACCTGGTCGAGCGTGCGCAGCGTGGCCGCAGCCGCGAGGCCGTCGAGGACATCCCCCGGCAGTTCGCCGATGCCCGCGATTCCGTTGGACCACCCGGGTGGCAGCGCTTTTTTGGTCATGATTTCGATCCGCGGTTCCGTTCCCGCCAATGCGATCAGTTCCCGGTCGGTGCCCTGCGCAACTATTTTCCCGTGATCGATCAGCACGATTCGGTTGCATAGCCGTTCCGCTTCTTCCATGTAGTGCGTGCTGTAGAGGATCGCGCCGCCGGCTTGCGCCGCCGCCTCGACCACCGCGAAGATCCGCCCGCGCGATTGCGGATCGACGCCGACGGTTGGCTCGTCGAGCATGATCGCCGCCGGAGAATGTATCATTCCGCACGCGATGTTCAGCCGGCGCATCATGCCGCCGGAAAATTCGTTTACCACGTCGTCAGCGCGATCGGAGAGGCCGACTTCCTCGAGCAAGCTGCGGGCGCGGCTCAAAGCGTCGCGCGAGGCCATCCCCTCCATCCGTCCAAAGAACACCAGGTTTTCAAGCGCGGTGAGCGTGGGGTATAGCGCCAGCGATTGCGGCACCAGGCCGAGGCTCCGGCGCGCCAGGCGCGGCGCGGTCGCAAGATCGTAAGAGGCAATCGAGGCGCGGCCGGAGTCCGGAGCGATCACGCCCGACAGAATCGAGAGCGTGGTGGTCTTGCCGGCGCGGTTGGGACCGAGCAGGCCGACGATCTCGCCGGCGTTGACGGTAAACGATACGCCGTCGAGCGCGACGCGCTGGCCGTAGCGCTTGCGGAGATCTTCCGCGCAGATCATCGGGCCCGTGTTCATCGATGATGAACCACGAGTTTCATCGCGGGCGCCGAATCAGATTATTCATGAGACTCGATGATTAGGAAAATGCGGCCAGCGTGCGGCCCTTCAGGTCGGGGCGCCTCGACGCAATTACACGTTCCTTCTCGCGGCGGATGAAGGCGGGATCGAAAGTCACGATCAAGACCGGCAGAATGCTCATCGCACCAAGCATCGAAACGAACATCCAGACCGCCAGCAGCATGCCCATTTCGGCATCGAAGCGGATGCTCGACCAGTACCAGAACAGAACCGACGCGACCAGCGTCAGCGCGGTGAATGCGACGGCCTTCCCCGAGGTGATCAAGGCAGTATAGGTACTGCCCTTGAGATCCCAGCCCAGTGCGAGTCCTTCGATAATCCGGCTTACTATGTAGATGGAATAGTCAATCCCAAATCCGACGCCGACAGTGACTACCGGCAGAGTATTAATGTTGATACCGATGTTATGTGCGCCCATGTAGGCATTGATAGCGGCGTTGGCCAGCGCCAGTGGGAATAGCAAATAGAGTCCCGCCATGAACGAGCGATAGGTTATGAGTATTATTATGTAGATAGTGGCGAACGCAAGTATGTTGAGCAAAAGATCATTGTCGATGATTTCCTGGTTGGCGGCGGCGAGCTCGCCGATTATTCCGGCGGCGAGAGAAAACGTCACGCCGGGCACGCGATGCCTGGGCTCGTCGAAGAATCGCTGGGTGCGCAACACGATCCGCTGGACGTTTTCGCCCTCGCGATCCTTCGAATACACCGTCATCTGGGTGGCGTCGCGCCGCGGCGTGATGATGTAGGCGGTCGAGTCCGGAGACGCGCCCGCCAGCAGTCCGCCGAGTAGTTGTCCTGTCCCGCGCACGGTGGTCGGCAGCACGTTCCACTTGGGCTGGAATTCCCTGAGCGCGGAGCCGCCGTTCGACAGCAGATCGGCAACCGAGAATGTGCGCCCAACCGCGGGATCGCGCTCCATGTACCGTTCGTACTCGTCCATAACGTGGTAGAGCTTCGGATTGTTGAGCGAGTCACGCTTGGCGAGCTCCGCGACGACGACGAACTGCTCGATCGCGCCAAACTCGCTCTGGATGGCGGCCATCGAGCGGTTATACGCCGAGTTGGGCCACAGAATGGGCGATTCGGACGACGGGTCGCCGACCTTGAGTCCGGACCAGAAAAACGCGCACAGCGCAATCACCACGATCGTGGCGGCGAATGTGGCGATGCGGCCCGACCTTTCCAGCATCGGCCTTGCGATCGACTGCAGCATTCGTTTGAAGAGCCCATGCTCGCGGCGCTCGATCACCTCGATGCGCGGCGGGTCGAGGTAGTAGTACACGATCGGATTGAGTATCAGCTCGCTCACGATGATCGCGGCGATCCAGAAGCTCGCGGTGATCGCGAGTCTCTGCAGAAACAGAACCGGCACGAGCAGGATGACGAGCACGCCGAACGCATCGGTCAGAATTCCCGACAGCGACGGAACGAACAGCTCGGAGAACGACGACAGGATGGCCCTTTCCTTGTCGCGCAGGCGATAAAACTCTTCGTAATACCGATCGTGCATCTGCACTGAATGGCTGACGGCGCGCGCGGTTATCAGGAACGGGATGACCAGCACCAGCGGATCGAGTCCGAAGCCGAGCAGCCGGATGAAGCCCAGCCCCCAGATCGCGCAAATCACGCCCGAGATCGTCGGCCGCAGCGCACCGCGCCAATCCTGGAAATAAAGATAGAGCAGCATCCAGACGGCGAGCACCGTGGCGACAAAGATCCAGAGAAATTCCGGCGTATAGTGATACACCCATCCGTACAGGATCGGCTGCCCGCCGTAGTAGATATGCACCGACGCGTCGCGCTCCGGGGCAACGACGATCTTGCGAATCTCGTCGAAGATGCGCGTGTAGTCGAGTCGCGTCTCGAGGAAGCTGCCCTCGATCACCGCCGCCTTGTCGTCGAGCGAGACGAAGCGGCCGAAGATCACGCCGGGATTTTTGTGGACGTTGCTCTCGAGTTCTTCCAGCTCGCCTGCGGTCTTGGGAATGTCGCCGTTGGGCAGCACCGGCGTATTGAGAATCACGCCGCCGGCCAGCGGGCGGAAATAGCTCGAGCTCGCGATCGAGCGCACCGAGCCATGCTGGATGCCGTAAACGAGATCCATGTCGCGCGTCATCTGGACTATTTTGCCGATGATCGCGCGGTTGTAGATCGTCCCCTCTTTCGCCTCGATCATGACGGTGACGTTGTTGACGCTGCCGAAGTACTGGTCGTACTTGTGCGCGACCTGGATGAACGGATGGTTCTGCGGAAGCAGTTCGCCGAAACTGGTAACCAGCTGGGTCTGCGCCGCGAAGTAGCCGAAGAATGCGGTGAGCGCGCCGACCACGCCCAACACGATGAAGCGCCGGCGCAGAATCCATTCACCAAAACGATACCAGGTCATTGCGTTCTACGGATTCCCCGTGCGCGCGCGTTTGCGCTCAACCCTGGCACAAGCGCCAGCTCTTGCCGCCGTCCTCGGTGTAAAGGATGGTGCCGTAGCCGACGATCCATCCGTGATGCGCGTCGAAGAACCGCACCTGGCTCAGCGGGAACGGTATCGCGGGCACGCTCGGATCGTGCGCCCATGCGCCATTGGGCTGAAGGCGAAGCGCACTGCCCGTCAGTCCGGTGGTGATTCCATTGTCGCCGGCAAACAGATCGATCGAGAACAGCGGATCGCGCGCCGGAATCTGCGCCGCTCCCGGCACCAGCGTGTCAGGCGCCGCGCCCGGCTTGTCCGACTGATGGGCAAACCGCCAGCTCTTGCCGCCGTCGTCGGTCTGCACCACCCATCCCTCCAGTCCGCACGCCGCGCCATGCTTTTGATCGCGGAACGAGACGCTGAACAAAGTCGGCAGGATGAAATCGGGGAAGCGCGCATCGTCGCCGGGTCCGAGCGGACGTTTCCATTGCGCCACCAGCGATTGCTGCTGCTCAGCCCAGCTCTTGCCGCCATTTTCGGTCGCCCAGATTCGCCCCAGCTCGCCGACCACCCAGCCGTGATCGGCGTCGAGGAAACTCGCACTGTAAAGCACCGGCTCCTCGTACGGCAGCGCGTAGTCGGCCAGCTCCTGCGGAAAAAGCCGCTGCAACTGGCGCTTGATGAAACTCTCGCCGCCGTTGGTCGTGCTCATCACCAGCGCGCGGTCGCCGACAAAAAAGCCATGCAGCGCATCGGGAAACGACAGCCCGAAAATGAACAGATGCGTTCGCGAGTTCAGACGCTCCCAGCTCTTGCCGCCGTCGCGCGTGCGCATCACCAGGCCGTCCTGCCCGCACAGGTAACCGATGCGATCGTCGGCCATCTGGATTCCGAAGACGCCGAGCTGGGTGCCGATATCGATCCGCTTGAAATGACGCCCGCCGTCCTCGGTCAACAGCACCTTGCCCCGATCGCCGACGACAAACGCGCGCGTCGGGCTGGTCGGCCATACATCGAAAAATTTGTCGGTCAGCGTGATATTGCGAAGCGGCAACGGCGGCAGCACAACTTCGCGATGACACGCGCAGGTCGCGAGCGCGATTAGAGCAAATAGGGTCTTGATTAAGCTGTAGGCACGGAGGTTTCGCTCCATTCGGCCGATCCCATGCGGGAAATTTGCTCTATACTCAAGCAAACCCGCCAGCTTAGCAAGCCGCGATTCTGCGCCCGAAGAATCGGCCCGGTGCGGTCCCAAATCGCGCCCGCCCGTGCGAGCGAGCTCGACGCGCTCGGCGCCCTTAAAAGCGCATTCACTTAATTGAATGTGAAACCCACCGTGGGTTTCACACTTCCCTGGGCAGGGGTGACCCCTGCACCCGGTGAAAAGTGAAAAGAGAAGATGCGGGCTTCGCCCTGTTAGAACGGTAAAGGGGAGAAGACGGTGTTGATG
>CALAOW010000003.1 GCA_937889395.1 uncultured Pseudomonadota bacterium
CCCAGAGTTCTTGGGTTTTTGGGGGTCTCCGAAGGGTTCAAATCCCTTCTGCTCCTGCGCGTTTCAGGGCGGTTCGAACCCTCTTGAACGCTGACTCGCCTGATGTTCACGGGTCGCCTGTGATGCCGCCAACTGTGTCGGTTCTGTGCCGTGGGCTCGTTTGGAGAGAGTTGGCGACCATCACCCGCTCGATCAGAACGCCCTTGGTTCTTTGGGGTTTTTCGTATTGGATTGGTGTGGCTGATGGCCCGGAAAGGCATGTGAGACGTATGCACGAACTTTGCAAAGCATGCAGGGTGTGTAAGAGCAAACTCTGGAGGCTTTTCGCCGCTTTCGGAGTTTTCACTAACAACAGCAGACGATGTCGCATCGATAACATTATGGAAATTTATGGAAATTGCACAGTTTTGTATCGAAAGCGCCCATGGTGCGTCTTTTCGCACCATCGCGTCTGGAGTCGGCATTGCATTCCCCATGAAGCATCTACCGCGTTTGTGCGAAGTCTCGGTGCGCGCACGCGTGGCACGTTCGATGCTCAGTCCTCGAAGTCAAAACACCAATTAACTATGCGATGGCGACTCTCTCGAGCCGCATAGTGAGGAGAAAACAGGCCGATGGATACTTACCGTGAACTCTCGATCGGGGTCCCGAAGGAGTACGAGGCGATGCGCACGGCCGCTCATCGCTTCGCGAAAGAAGTGATGCGTCCGGCTGCGATCGAACTCGATCGGATGGCCGATCCCAAGGATGTCATCGCGCCGAATTCGCTGCTAAGACAGGTTCTGAAGAAGGCCTACGGCCTTGGCTATCATGTGGCGGGTATGCCGGTCGCGATCGGCGGGCTGGGACTCGATCCGCTCGGCAGTCACATCCTGCATGAGGAACTAGCGTGGGGATCGGTTGACTTGTCGATAGCGATCGGTGTCTCGGGTTTTCCGGCCATGATCGCCGCCATCAGCGGCAATACCGAACTGTACGAAACCTTCGTCAAGCCCTTCGTCGAGGACCGCGAAGCCGCGTTCATAGGATGCTGGGCGATCACCGAGCCCAGCCATGGATCCGATCAGTTGATGGTAGGCACGCCCGAGTTTCACGATCCGAAGGTGAAGGGCGAAGTCGTCGCGCGCGCCGACGGCGACTCCTACGTCATCAGCGGCCAGAAGGCGGCATGGGTTTCCAACGGCACCATCGCGACTCACGCGGCGCTCTATCTGAGGATCGAATCCGCATCGCCTAATGCACCGGCAGGAATGTCCGGCGGCGGCGTCGCAGTGGTCCCACTGAACCTGCCGGGAGTGTCCAAGGGCAAGCCGCTCAACAAAATGGGGCAGCGCGCGCTCAACCAGGGCGAGATTTTTTTCGAGAACGTGCGCATCCCCCGCCATTACATGGTCGTGAACTCCGATACCTATGAGCAGCACACGATGGCGACGCTGACCATGGCCAACGGCGGCATGTCCACCGCATTTACCGGGGTCGCCCGCGCCGCATATGAGGTTGCACTGGACTATTCGAAGGAACGCGTCCAGGGCGGGCGCCCCATCTGTGAGCATCAGCTGGTGCAGAAGCGGCTGTTCGAAATGTTCACCAAGGTCGAGGCATGCCGCGCGCTGTCGCGAGCGGTCACCGTTTACAACAGCTCGTCAGGGGCGCCTTCGCTGCAACATGCGATCGCCGCGAAGACCTTCTGTACGCAGGCCGCATTCGAGGTGGCCAACGACGCCTTGCAGATTTTCGGCGGCAACGGGCTGAGCAGGGAATATCCGATCGAGAAACTGTTCCGCGATGCGCGCGCCTCGCTAATCGAGGACGGCACCAACGAGGTTTTGAGCCTGGCTGGCGCGCGACACATCCTGGCCGAGGCCGATGGCCACGCGCACGTCTAGCAGCTGCGGCCGCTTTTGGACAATCGCGATGGAGGTAGCAGATGGCGCGTGTACAGGGAGCGATTGAGCAGCTGATCAGGCTGCGCGTGAAACAGCATCCGCACGAAACCTGGCTCAAGTTCAAAGACCAGGAATTTTCGTGGGAGCAAGTGTTGAGTAACATTCATCGCGCCGCCAACGGCTTGCTTGCGCTCGGCATCGCGCCCGGCGACCGCGTGGCGATCATGATGGGGAATCGCCCCGAATTTTTGTGGATACACTTCGCGATCGGTTTCATCGGCGCGGTGAGCGTTCCCGTCAACACCTCGCAGCGCGGCGTGACATTGCATCACGTGCTCGCAGACTCCGACTCCGCGGCGGTGATCTTCGAAGAGCAACTGCGCGATTCGGTGATGGCGGTAAAGGACTCGCTGCCGAGCCTGAAAGCCATGGTGGTAGCCGACGGCAAGACCGGCAAGGGCGTAGATGCGACTCTGGATGCCCTGATGGCGCATCCCGATCGGGAACCCGACGTCGATGTCGGCTCAGGCGCTGGTGGCGCAAGCATGATGTACACCTCGGGCACCACCGGGCCTCCCAAAGGCGTGATCGCCAGCGGCGGGGATAGCACTGCGCTCGCTGCGGTGCTGGGCGCCATCAAGCTGCGTCCCGGCGAGACCATCTACACGGTGCTCCCGCTGTTTCACGGCAACGCGCTGATGATCTCGGGATTCGGCTCGATGCTTCTCGATGCCAAATTCGCGATCGCCGAGCGCTTCAGCGCGTCGCGATTCTGGGACGAATGCCGCAAGTACCACGCCGTCGAGTTCAACACCCTGGGCGGCATGATTCCGATTCTGCTCAAGCAGCCGCCGCGTCCCGACGATCGCAAGCACGAAGTGCGCGTGGTGCTCTCGGCAGCATGTCCGCCATCGGTGTGGAAGGAATTCGAGGATCGTTTCGGCGTCAAGATCATCGAAGTTTATGGAATGGTCGATTCGCCCGGTTTCCTTATGAACGACGTTGACCGCGTCGGGTCGATGGGTAAGCCGGTAGGCGAGGTCGAGTTCCGCGTGGTCGACGACAACGACAATCCGCTCCCGGCGGGCAAGATCGGCGAACTCGTCTTCCGTCATCCCAAGGGGCAGCTCAGTCATTATCACAAGCTTCCCGATGCGACCGCGGAGGCATACCGCAGCGGATGGTTTCATTCGGGCGATCTCGCCAGGACCGACGAGGACGGTTTCTATTATTTCTGCGGACGCAAGAAGGCGTCGATCCGGCGCCGCGGCGAGAACATTTCCGCCTGGGAAATCGAGACCGTCGTCAATCAGCATCCCGCAGTGTTGGAGTCGGCGGCCTATGCGGTGCCGTCGGAACTGGGGGAGGACGAAGTCAAGATCGCGGTCGTGCTGGCGCCCGGCGTGAAACTTAGCCCCGAAGATCTCATCGAGTTTTGCCGCGAGCGGATGGCCTACTACGCGGTGCCGCGTTTCATCGAATTTATCGACGAGCTTCCAAAGACCGGCACTCATCGCATCCAGTATCCAGCCCTGAAGGCGCGGGGCGTCGCTGGCGCGTGGGATCGCGAGCAGGCAGGCATCAAGGTCGAACGAACACGCACGCCGGCATGAACCAGCCGCCGTCGAGGCGGCGCAATGGCGGTACAAAAAAGCTTCCGCGACCCGAGGAGGAACAATGGAATTTCAGGAATTAATCGGCACGCGACGTTCGATTCGCTTCTTCGATCCCAAGCGACCCGTCGAACAGGACAAGATTCAGAAAATTCTGGAGGCTTGCCTGGTCGCTTCATGCGCCGTCAATGCGCACTGGCTTCGCGCAATCGTCGTCAAGCGCGACGACATACCGAAGGCCGAACTCGAGAAGCTCAAGAACCCCGTGCAGGCCATCGTTATCGAACTCGCCCCGGTGCATATCTACTTCTATGCCGACCTCGGCGTCGTGAATCGGGTCAAGGGCGCCCGTCTCAAGCAGTTAGTCGAGGCAAATGTCATCGCTTCGACCCACGGCTGGAGCATCAAGTTCGTCGATGAGGTCGTGTATCCGTATATCCTGAAGCCGATGACCGAATCGCCGCACTATCCGGCCATGGCCGCTTTCGATTGCGGCGTCGCGGCGTGCCAGGGCCTGCTGATGGCGTACGAACAAGGGCTCGGCGCGTGTCTTACCGCGTTCGCCGCACCCATCATCGGCGAGATCACCAAGCCGCCCGCGGATTGGTTCCCGCTCTACCAGCTCAACATCGGCTACTCGCTGGAGTCTCGCGAAGCGGGCGGGCAGCGGCCGCGGCCTGCGTTCGAGGAGCAGTACTTCCTCGGCAAATACGGAAATCCGTTCCCGCGCGATCCTAAAGTCGTCGAGGAACTGAAGAAGAGCAAAGTGCTGCAGGCGCCGGCGCCGCTTCCGGGCCGCAAGGAGGAACTCCGTCGTCTCGCAAAGCAGTTGAATCTGCCGGAGTGATCGCGGGTTCCCAACGCTTGCGGGGAATGCGCTCCTCAGCAGCGTCCATAGGGGTCAGAATCAAGCGCCCGGTTTCAGAAATGGAACTGGGTTTGCTTGCGCTTGGCGAGCTGTTCGCTCATCCCGAGCTTGCGCGCGAGTTCGTCCACGGTGGCGCGCGGCGCGAACGGGAGTCCGGGCTCGAGCCTTTCCGCCTCGCCCAGTTCGCGCCTGGCCTCGCCGTTGCGGCCTAGCTGCGCGAGAAGTTGCGCATACGCCAGATGCGCCTTCGGACACTGCGGATGTATGCGAATCCGCTCGCACACTGCCCGCTCCGGCCCCGACAATCCGCCGCTGTGAGAAGCGCGATCAGCCGGGCGATCCGAAAATGCGCGCGTGGCCGCCAATACCAGGCACAGCATCAACCCCGATGCCACCGCGATTATCGCGCGCGTCCACGATTTATCTAAACCGCGAATGAGTAGCCTCCGTTTACGGGAATCGTCTGCCCCGTCATCCAGCTCGACGCATCGGAGGCGAGGAACAGGACCATGTTGGCCGCGTCTTCCGGCTCGCCCAGGCGCCGAATCGGGTAATGGCGCAGCACCTTTTTCGCGTACTCTTCCACCTCCAGCATACGCGCGGTCGTGGGGGTGCGCGTGGTGCCAAGAGCCACGCAGTTCGCGGTCACTGAATAGCGGCCCACGTCCTTGGCGATCGCGCGGATGAATCCTGCCGCCCCAGCCTTGGCGCCGGAATATATTTCGAGATTGGGCTCGCCGACCCGGCCCGCGTCGGAAATCACGGTGACGATCCGTCCGTAAGTGCGCTCGATCATCCCCGGCAACGCCGCGCGGGTGCAGTTGAGCACGCCGAAGAGATTGGTCTGGAGCGCAGGCTGCCATTCGTCGGGCGACTGCTCCCAGAACGGCTTGCGGGAGATGTTGCGCGGATCGGGCCCGTAATTCCCGGCGTTGTTGACCAGGATATCGACCCGGCCCAACGCGCGCACGGCCTGCTCGAAGGCGCCCATCACGCCTGCGAAATCGGTCACGTCGCAACTGGCGGCCAGCCCCTTGCATCCGAGCTTTTCCACTTCCGCTGCGACCGCCTTCGCGCGTTCCTCGTAATAGTCATTCACCACCACGCCGCCCGCGCCGTTGGCGGCCAGGTGCAGCGCGATTTGCCTTCCGACGCCCTGTCCCGCGCCGGTCACGAGACCGATGCGGCCCTTCAGATCGAGTATTCCGCCCGCCATGGTCTGCTCCTTCATCGAATCGCCGATTTCCCGGTCAACGCGCGGCCAATGATCAGCTTTTGAATCTGAGTTGTTCCGTCCGGCATCGTCAGCATCCGTGCATCGCGCAGGCATCGCTCGACCCGGTTTTCGGTGGCGAGTCCGTTCGCACCCATGCACTGGATCGCGGTCGACGCGACTTTTACCGCCGCTTCCGTCGCATACCATTTCGCCATCGAGGTTTCCACGTCCGCGCGTCCGCGCCGGATCGCGAGATAGGCGCGATGGCATAGCAGGCGCGCCGCGTCGATCTCGGTCGCCATCTCCGCAACCATCGCGGCGACCAACTGATGGCGGATGATTTCCTTGCCGAACTGTTTTCGTATCTGCACGTACTTAAGCGCGATCTCGTAGGCGCGCCGCGCGATCCCGACCGCCATCATCCCGGTGCCGGCGCGCGCATGCGAAAACAACTGAAGCGTGCGCTGGAACGCGCGTTCCGGCGACAGCCGTTCGCCGCTCCATCCGCCGAGCATGTTCGTTTCCGGCACTTCGACATCGTTGAAGAACATTTCCGAGGTGGGAAAGGAGCGCAGCCCCAAAGTCTGGATCTCGCGGCTGTCGAACGGAGACTCCCGCCGGTCAATCACGAAATGGCGGAATCCCGCGGGCCCTTTGGCAGCATCGGTCTGCGCCAGCACCACCGCGATGTCGGCGACGCTCCCGTTGCTGATCCAGGTCTTCGCGCCGTTGATTACCCAATGGTTGCCCTTGCGCTCGGCTCGGCTTCGGATCCCCGACGGATCGGAACCCGCTTCCGGCTCAGTGGTCGCGATACATCCGATCAGGTCGCCTTGAGAGAGCGGCCCAACCAGCCGCTGCGCCAAGTCGGGATGCGCACTGGCGGCGATCAGCGAGGCCGAGCCGGAGGTTATCCCCGACATCCCGGACAGGCCCGGGAAAGTGGCCGACAGTTCCTCGCTCTGGACGCATCCGATGATCGGGTCGGAGCCGCCGGCAAGGATTCCTTCGGTGTCCACATAGCCCCACGGTATGAGCATCTTGAGCAGTGGCTTGGCGCGCTGCGCGGTCATCTCGAGGTCGCCCCACCGATCGTCGAGCGGGCGGACCTCCGCGTCGAGGAATTTCCGCAAGCTGTCCCGGAACATCCGCTGCTCTTCGTTCAATTCAAAGTCCATAAATTGCCTCAAGTTAGGATGTCGCGTCCCGCGCGCCTTCAGCGCGGGTGAGGGTGCTGTTTTCGCGCGCGATTCAGGGGTCAGCCGCTGCCGCCGCCGCCACGCTGTTTCTTAATACCGGGTGCAGGGGTCACCCCTGCCGGCGCGCCTTGCGTTTGCCTCCGAGTCCGGCCTTGAGGACGTCGTCGATCCACGACATGCCCGCCATCATCCGCGGAAACCCGACCGTGGTCATGGCGAGCAGCGCGACCTGCCGGATCTCTTCGGGCTTGGCGCCTGCCTCCAGCGCGCGCCGGGCATGGGAATGGACCGCGCCCTCCTGTCCGGAGGCGACCGCCATCCCGAGCTTGATGAGCTGGGTCTGCTTTTCGTCCAGCGGGCCGGTCTCGGCGATCATCCGTCCGAGGTCGTCGTAGGCTCCGCTGATTGCCGGAAATTGCCGCCTGAAATCCCGATATCGCCCTGGTAACTCTTTCATCAAAAAAACTCCTCCCACGTGTCGTGGGCACCGCCGATGCCAGACCTCAACGCGCATATCAGCAGGAAATAGTTCTCAAGGATAGGTTCGCGCGGGCGCGGGCGTGGGTGGGGTTTTGCGATTGCGCCGAGGGCGCGCAACCACGCCGTGCGCGCCGCAAGAGCTAGTCGCGATACGGCCGGTTGCTCACTTTTTTGTGTCATTCTGAGCGGATCGAAGGAACCCGGATCCGGGATTCTTCCCCTTCGAGGACTCAGGGCTTCGGCTCAATCACAGCAGCTTTCGCTCAGAATGGCACGAGCACTCGTGTAGCGCGGTGGATGGGGCAGGGGACGGCGGGTAGATGCAGCCATCATGCGGCGAGGAGTTCGAGATTCTGTGGCGCCGCGCCCTGGACCGCCTTAAGCGAGATCGTGGCGTCGAAAGTGGCCAACCTGCCCTCGTTCGATACCGAAAGCGCGAGCAGATACACGTCGGTAAGTTGGCGATGGCCCTGAACGTGATTCCAGCGGAACCGTCCGGTGTCGCGTACGCTTACCGAGTCCGGCCAGAAAAGATGGTCACGATCCGAGCAGAAGGTTCGCAGACGCGCGGCCGCATCCTCCGTCGTCGTGCGCCTGCCCGGATAGGACGCATTGGACAATACGCGGACCAGCCCGTTCTCTGTGAGTGCACAAGTCGCCCATCGGCGGCTGCGATTGCGTCCGAACCAGGCGTGCGCCGCCTCGTGATGCAGGTGGGCGGGATCGAACAGCGCAACCAGGACGTTTACGTCGAGCAGGGCGATCACGCGCCGCCCCCTCAAGGTTCGTCCCGGAGCCGGTTGACAATTTCCGGTGTGACGAGCCGCGTCCCTCGCTGCTTGGGCAGGATCGGCACGCCGTTGCGCTTGCGCCGAGAGCGGTCTCGAGGCGCCAGTGCGCTACGGGCCAGCTCGGAAAGGATACGCCCTGCGGTCGTTCTCCGCCTTGCAGCGAGCTCCTTGGCGCTCTCCAGAACGTCCTCGTCGATATCCAGCGTAGTACGCACCTGGTTATCATCACGCATCAATCATCAGATGTCAAAGAGACCGGCTGTTCTTCGAGCCAGCCCGGTACCATGGCCTTGCGCGCGGCGAAGGTCAGGACGGAGGCTCTCTTTTCAACAGCCTGCCAGGGTTTTGCGATTGCGGCGAGGCGGGCTCGTGCTCCCTTACTTTTCCGGAAACTCCCACATGCGCGCTGCGCCGGGCGGGTTTTCCCGGGTGGATCTCGCGTAAGGGCCATCGTTATCCTCGTACAGCGATGTCCATTGTTCGGACCAGTCGGCCTCATCGGGATTCTCGACGATCCAATTCCCGTAGTAGGGGTAATAAGGGTACTGGTAGGAGCGGGAGAATCTGCCGTTGCGCTGTCTCAGGGCCGCCCTATCCCCCATGCCAGCGTGATTGGCGGCGTGGCTTGCGGGGCGCGCAGAGGTTGCGCGGTCGGCGCCATTTCCTCCGCCGGCGCCCGCGCGGCCAGCGATCGCGAGCGCCATAGCTGCAAACATCGCGGCGGCAATTAATTTCGTCGCTTTCATTGCGATTCACCCGCTACCTGCACTATATCACGCGGCGGCGAAGAGCGGCAGGTTACTGCGGCCAAACAACGTTCGATAGCAGGGTTTTGCGATTGCGGCGGGGCGGGCTATAAACGCCGATGAGAGGATCGGGAATCGCCCGCACAAGGAGCAAACCAGATGGCCAGCGGACATGTTTTGAAGGAAGTCAAAGACGGCGTCGCGACTATCACACTCAATCGGCCCGAGAAACTGAACGCATTCTCGGGCACGATGGCCGCGGAGCTTTACGCGGCGTTTGCCGAATACGACAAGGATGACGAGGTCCGCGTGATCGTCGTCACCGGCGCGGGACGCGCGTTCAGCGCGGGCGCGGACCTGTCCAGCGGCGGCAACACGTTCGACGCCGACGCGCGTGCGGAGCGCCGCGAACCGCCGGCGCCTGCTATTCGGCCGTGGAACGTGCGCAAACCGATCATCGCGGCGATCAACGGGCCGGCGGTCGGAATGGGGATCACGCTGCCGATGCAATGGGACATCCGCGTCGCGGCCGAGAGCGCGCGAATCGGATTCGTGTTCGTGCGGCGCGGAATAATTCCGGAGGCGCTCAGCCTGTGGACCGTCCCGCGAATGATCGGACTGGCCAAGGCCAACGAACTGCTGATGACCGGGCGGATTATCAGCGCGCGAGAGGCGCTCGAATTCGGAATCGTGAGCCACGTATGGCCCGACGCGGAGTTCATGGCGAAGGTGCGCGAGATGGCGCTCGATATCGCGCACAACACGGCGCCGGTGTCGGTCGCGATAACCAAGCGGCTGATCTACGCACTGCTCGCGGAGCCCGAGGCGGAGAAGGCGCAGGCTGTCGATTCGAAAGCCTTCTGGTGGTCAGGCAAGCAGCCCGACGCGTACGAAGGCGTCAGCGCGTTCGTCGAGAAGCGCAAGCCCAAGTGGAAGATGAAGCCGTCGAAGGACATCCCCAAATTTATCCCGGCGATCAAGTGACCGAGCGGGCCGTCGATGGCTCCGGCGGCGCGCGGTCGACACCGTCGCGGGCGCCGCGCGCAGCGTGGCGGCGCGAGTCGGCGCTGCTGATCGCGATGGCGATAGCCGGCGCGGTGGCCGAGTATCCGCTCGCGCTGGCGATTAAGTCGTTCGACCGATCGCAAATCGGGCGCGCGCTCCCGTTTCTCGGCGTCACTTTCGTGCTCGCATCGCTGGTCCCGGTAGCGCTTCGAATCAACGGACAGCTCGGGTTGCCCGGCGCGCCGCTGATCGCGGCAAAGATCGCGGGCGGCAAAATCCATTTCTCGATTCGCAGCCTGGCGAGAGTCTCGATCGGCTACGCGATACTGGCCGCGGCGGTAGGCGCAGGCGTGCTGGTGATTGTGGTCGTGCCGCTGGTTCTTATTGCGCGCGGCGGCGCCGGCATCAGCATCCCGAAGCCGCCGATGCTGACGGTGGCGCCGGGCCGTATCGCGATCGTCGGAGCGTCGGTCGCAATCGCGGCGGCGATTAGCGAGGAGATCCAGTTTCGACTGGTGTTGTATGCGATCTTCGGATGGATCGCGCGGCTGATATCGCGCGACTCAAGCGGCTATCCCGGACGCCGCGCGCTTTGGATAGTGACGATAGCCCAGGGCTACCTGTTCGGATTAATTCACCTGGCGCCGGTGGGCGGGGCGCTGTTCCATAGCACGTCGAGATTTCTGATCGGCGGATTGGTGATGCCGCAGACGTGGGAGGGTGTTGTGTTCGGGCGCCTATATTTGCGTCGCGGACTGGAAGCCTCGATGATCGCGCACGCGTCGATGGACGTCGCGCTGTTCGGGTTGGCAGCGATCGGAATGTTGCGGTCTCATCTCGGCGCGGGATGAACGCGCGCGCTCACGAAACTCAGGCCAAATTTGCGCGGCGATACATCGTGACGACCGCGGCTCCTCCAAGCCCGAGATTGTGCTGGAGGGCGACCTTGGCGCCCGATACCTGCCGCTTGTCCGCTTCGCCTCGCAATTGCCAGTTGAGTTCCGCGCACTGCGCCAGGCCGGTTGCGCCCAAGGGATGGCCCTTCGAAATCAGGCCGCCCGATGGATTCACGACCACTTTGCCGCCGTAGGTGTTGGCGCCCGCGTCGACAAATTCACCGCCCTTGCCCTCGGGGCATAGTCCCAGCGCCTCATAAGTGATCAGTTCGTTGCACGAGAAGCAGTCGTGGAGTTCGACCACGTCAACGTTCTCGGGTCCTAGACCGCTTTGCTCATAGACCTTATGCGCGGCAGCCTTCGACAGGTCAGAGCCGACCATCTTGATGCAACTACGCTCGGAAAACGTGCTGGCAAAGTCGGTCGCCATCGCCATCCCGAGAATCTCGACGGCCTTGTTCTCGAGGCCATGCTTCTTGACGAAGTCGGCGCTGGCCAGAATTGCTGCGCCCGAGCCGTCGGAGGTCGGGCAGCACTGAAGCTTGGTGAGCGGCTCATACACCATCGGCGCGCCGAGGATTCCTTCGAGTGAATACTCATTCTGGAACTGCGAGTAAGGGTTGTTCACCGAATGCTTGTGGTTCTTCCATCCGATTTTTGCGAACTGCAACGCGGTCGTGCCGTAGCGCTCCATGTGCTCGCGTCCGGCGTTGCCGAACATCTGCGCCGCCGGCGGCGCCGGCGCGAAGCCGCGCAGGGCGGCCATTAGCTCGATGTGCTTGTCCATCGGATTGATGCGGTCCATGTACTTGGCGCCGAGCGAGCCCTTCTCCATCTTCTCGAAGCCGAGCGCCATCACGCAGTCCGCGATGCCGCCCTCGATGAATTGCTTGGCCATGAACAGCGCGGTCGATCCGGTCGAGCAGTTGTTGTTGACATTGTAGATTGGGATGCCGGTCATCCCGAGTCCGTAGAGCGCGCGCTCGCCGCAAGTCGATTCTCCGTAGCAGTAGCCGACCACCGCCTGCTCGACGTTTTGGTAGGCGATCCCGGCGTCCTGCAGAGCCTTGGTGCCGGACTCCTTCGCCATGTCGGGATAGTCCCAAGCCCGCGAACCAGGCTTCTCGAACTTGGTCATGCCGACGCCTACGACGTATACCTTCCGTCCCATTGTTTTCTCTCCCTGAAGGCCGCAACTGCGCAGTAGATATCATTTGCGGGGGAAGGATTTGAACCTTCGACCTCCGGGTTATGAGCCCGGCGAGCTACCAGACTGCTCCACCCCGCCTCGGCAGTGTATCTGCCGGTTGGTCAGCCGGTCAACATCGAACGCATTGGAATGCGCGCGGGCGTGCGGAAGCGATGCTCCCGGAATCGAGCCGGCGATTGCGTCGCGGACTCGATTCCGATCTAAAACTAGCCGGCGAGAATCCGGATGCTGCAGTTGCGATGTTTAATCCCGAACTCGATGATCTCTTTTTCAATCGCGGTCGCGCCCGGTTTTGCGTCGGTCAGCATCAACTGCTTCGCGACGGCGTTGTCGATTCCGTCGGCCTCGACGTCAAGGTTATGGTCGTCACAGATGATAAATGCCATTTCGTTAAAAGCACCTCGAACAAACAAAACTATAAGATTTTTTCACCTATTTGAACCGCGCGGCGGCGGGCCCCCAAGACCCAATTTGTGGTAATCGTGATCGAGATGCGCGCAGGCGCGAACGGGAAAACGCAAACGCGGGAGGTCGATGCGAATTGAGCCTAAAGGGAAAAGCCGCGGCAATCGGAATTGGCGAACTCAAACCGGTCAAGGAACCCGGCGACCTGACCGCGCTCGGCCTGATGGCGCAGGTGGCGGCCGAGGCGATCGCGGACGCGGGGCTGGAGAAGAAAGACATCGACGGCTTCCTGGTCGGCGTGCCGTTTTCGGACCCGGGGATGATTTACCCGGCGAGCGCGGCCGAGGTGCTGGGGCTGAATGTGCGGATGCTGAACCAGGTCGATATCGGCGGCGCGAGTCCGGCCGGGATGATCTGGCGCGCGGCGGCGGCGATCGACGCGGGAATGTGCAGCGCGGTGCTGTGCATCGTCGCGGATTTAAACAAGGTCGGCGACCAGCGCCCGCCGGTGATATCGGTGCAGCGCGAGTTCGAGGCGCCGTACGGAAATATCGGCGCGAATTGCGGCTACGCGATGATTGCGCATCGCCATATGCATGAATACGGCACCACGGCGCGGCAGATGGCGAAGGTCGCGGTCGATCAGCGAACCAGCGCGCTCAAGAATCCGCTGGCGACGTTCAATGACAAGGCGCTTACGATCGACGACGTGCTGAACTCGCGGATGATCGTCGATCCGCTTCATCTATATGAAATCGTAAGCCCGGTGAGCGGCGGCGCAGCGATAATTGTCGCGTCGCCCGAGGTGGCGAAGCGCGCAAAGAATCCGCCGATATGGCTGCTGGGGGCTGGCGAGTACGCCAATCATTCGACGATCACCTATGCGCCGTCGATCACCGAATCGCCGATCAAGCCGGCGGCGGCCGCCGCGTTCAAGATGGCGGGTCTGCAACCGAAGGACATGGACATCGCGTGTCCGTACGACTGTTACACGATCACTGTGATCGTCACGCTCGAGGACGCGGGCTTTTGCAAGAAGGGGGAGGGCGGACCGTTCGTGATGGAGCACGACCTGACGTACGCGGGCGATTTTCCCTGCAACACGCACGGCGGGCAATTGTCGTTCGGCCAGCCGGGGCTGGCGGGCGGCATGAGTCACGTGACGGAAGCGATAAGACAGTTGATGGGGCGCGGCGGCGAGCGCCAGGTCAAGGGCGCGGCGCTCGGCTACGTCAACGGCAACGGCGGAATCATGAGTGAGCAGTCAAGTCTCGTGCTGGAGCGCAGATCATGAGCGAGTACTACAAACCGCTTCCGAAGCCATCGCCAACCAGCCGTCCGTTCTGGGAGGCGGCGCGGCGCCACGAGCTGACGCTTCAGCGCTGCGGCGCGTGCCGCGCGTACATCTACTATCCGCGCGATCGATGCCCCAAGTGCTTCTCGGACAAGCTCGCGTGGGAACGCGTGAGCGGGCGCGGCAAGGTGTACAGCTTTACGGTCGTGCGGCGAGCGTCGAGCCGGGCGTTTTCCGACGCGCCGTACGTGTTGGCGATCGTCGAACTGGCCGAGGGGCCGCGCATGACGAGCAATATCATGGCGGCGCCGGAGGATGTGCGCGTCGAGATGCCGGTCGAGGTCTGCTTCGACGACGTGACGCCGGATCACACGCTGGTGAAGTTCAAACCGGCGTAACTATTCCGCGCTCACGCCAGCAGGACGGCAACGATTCCGGTCAGGAAGATCCCGTCGAAGGTGCCTGCCCCGCCGATCGACGTGACCGGCGCGCCCAAATCGCGCAAGTTGCGCAGGTTGAGCAGGTCCGCGCCGATGAGCGTGCCTATCACGCCGCTGATGAATGCGACGGCGTCGCGATGATGTCCCGAAGAGCCAAGGAAGTAGCCGCAGGCGGCGGCGACGATCGGCGGAATCAACATCGGAGTCGCGATTCCCAGCCCGGGAACCGGTATCGCGAAACGATGGACGATGGCAGTAACGATCGCGACTCCGATCAACGCCGGCACGATTATCGCCGGCATTTGCATCAGCACAAGTATGCCGAGATCAGTACGGGCACGATCGCACCGCCGACATTTATGGCGACGATCGTCGAGTCGGTGGCGTAGCGAACCGGCACTCTGTAGCGAACGCCGAAACTGCGGATCACTGCGGCGGGATGCGGTCGGCCGGTGGCAACGCGCGTGATGGGAATATTGATGTAGCTGCCGACGAGACTCACGAGCAAAGCGGCGAATGCCAGCTCGGGTGGCAGGCCGAGCATCACGAATGCGTAGTTGATTACGTGAATTTCGAGCAGGAGAAAAAAGAACGCGAGAACGAGGAAGAAGACGATCGCGTAGAAAGCGAGGAACGGCGCGAAAAACACGGCGCGATGATAGCAGGCATCGCGCGCAGAGCGAATGTCAGGAAATCACGGGTCAGGCCGCGATATTGCGGGGCTATCCCGGCCGCGGCGCAAGCCGGGGAAAAAACGGCGGCGCGAGCCAAGCGCGTCGGCGTATCGCCCGCCCATCGCGCGTTCCTCGGCTGGAATTCGCACGGCGAGAATCAGAGCGTTGCCTATCGAGAACGCGATCGCCGTGAAGATCGCGCCGCCGATCATCGGCACGGCTGCGATCTCGATGACGACCGCAAGATAGTTGGGATGGCGCATGAAGCGATAGGGCCCGTCGGTCGCGGGGGCGCGGTCGGGACTCACGATGATTCGCGTGTTCCATCGATCGCCGAGAGTTGCAACCGCCCAGTAGCGAAGCGCTTGCGCGACGATTTCAGCCGACAGCGCGAGCCACGCGACCGCGGGCGCAAATGCGTGCGGAAAGAACACCGCCTCGGCTGCGCATGACACGATGAACAGCGCGTGAAATGCGACCATCACGCGATAGTGCGCCTGCCCGACTTCGACGGCGCCGTGTTGGAACGCTCGGCGCGCATTGCGGCGCCCGCGATCGATCTCGAAAACCCGCTCGACGACCAGCAGCGCGAGGATCAGCAGATAGGTGCGAAGCGAGATCACCACTTCAGCAAGATCACCATTTCAGAAGAACCAGCTCGACCGAGAACCCTGGACCCATCCCGATGATCAGGCCGTAGTCGCCGGGAGCGGCGGCGTTGTCCTCGATCAATTCGTCGAGGACGAACATCACGGACGCGGACGAGAGATTTCCGACCGATTGCAGCGAGCGCCACGAACGCGCCAGCGCGGCCTCGGGGAGAGCCAGCGCGCCCTCGAGGGTCTCGAGCACCTTGGGGCCGCCGGCATGCGCGATCCAGTGGCGGATATCCGAGCGGTCGATTTGTTGCGTGGCCAGGAATGAATCAACTTCGTCGAGGATATTGGCGCGGACGAGGTCGGTGAGCTTCGACGACAGAACGATTTTGAAGCCGCTGTCCACGATCTCCCAGCCGAGAATCTCTTCGGTGTTTGGAAAGACGAGCGAACGCGTCGCGATTACCTGCGGGCCGGTCGCCGCCCGGGCATTGCCGCCTATCAGCATCGCGGCGGCGCCGTCGCCGAACAGCCCGGACGCGATAATGTTGGCTACGGAAAGATCCTCGCGCTGCAGCGTGAGCGAGCACAGCTCGACCGACAGCAGCATCGCGACTTCCGACGGATACGCGCGGACGTAGTCGGCCGCGCGCGCCGTGCCCGCCGCTCCCGCCACGCATCCGAGCCCGAAGATTGGAGTGCGCTTGATTTCCTTGCGCATCCCGAGTGCGCTGATGACGCGAGTGTCGATGCTCGGAACGGCGATGCCAGTGACGGTGACGAAGAACAAATGATCGACGTCGCGAGGCTTCAGGCCGGCGCGTTCGAGCGCGAGTTCAGCCGCCACGGTTCCGATTTTGGGCGCAACGCGCATCCACGCGTCGTTGGTCTTGGCGAAGGTGTCGAGCGGGAGGTATTCCTCGATGGGCAGGGCAAGATGGCGCCCGGTGATTCCGAGCGCGCCCTGGATTTTGTCGAAGCGGCGCAGCTCCGAGTAGCGCTTCTCCCATAGCTCGCGCAGGCGCGAGGTCAGTTGTTCCTGATCGACGTAATTGTCGGGCAATGCAGTGCCGGTTCCGATTACACGGGGTGCGTTTTCGCTAGTCACTTATAATTGCGCGCCGCTCGAATTGTGGAATTCGTTGCGGCATCGCTGCTTCTCCTTCGCTGCCGTGCTCGACGGTTCACCCGATTCTCAACCACAACGATACAGTAGTGATTTGTCACCGGGGGCCTTGAAGCTATCGGCAGGAGCAGCGTTTATTATACCGCTCTTGTACCCCGCGCTGCATCCGTTAAGATCACCCTTCAATTATGAGATCCGAAGAACGCCGCGAACTGCTGGCGATGCTCGCCCGGGAGTCGTATTTCGAGCGCCAACTCACGCTCTCATCGGGGCGCGCATCCAGCTACTACGTCGATTGCAAACGCACGCTGTACATTCCGCGTGGCGGGTACCTGGCCGGAGAAC
The DNA here is from genome assembly GCA_937889395.1 of uncultured Pseudomonadota bacterium. GTDB lineage: Bacteria > Desulfobacterota > Binatia > Binatales > Binataceae > Binatus. The sequence goes on from CALAOW010000003.1 coordinate 16,791, forward strand.
TGCTGCTGGAACTCGCGGCCGCGGCGGGCGTCGAACAAATCGGCGGCATGGCGGCCGGCGCGTTGCCCGTGACTGACGCGGTGATGGCAGCGGCGCATCGCGGCGGCGTCAATCTTCGCGGTTTTTTCGTGCGCAAGGAAACCAAGCAGCACGGGCTGCAACAAATCATCGAGGGCGCGTTCAAGCCCGGCCTCAAGACCGCCGTGATCGACGATACGATCACTACCGGAGGTTCGAGCCTGCAAGCGGTGGCTGCGATGCGCGAGGCGGGCGCAAACGTAATCGCGGCAATCGCGCTGGTGGAACGCGGCGAGGGCGCGGTCGAGGCGTTCGCGCGCGCGGGATTGAAGTATAGCTGGGTATTCACCGCGGAAGAGGTGCGCGCCGAGCGCACCGCTCATCCCGTTTGAAGCCCATGAAATCTTCAGCAATCAATGCCGACACCGCGGTCGCGGCGATTTTTGGCGATCCCGTCGGACATTCCAAGTCGCCCGCAATGCACAACGCCGCCTACGCGGCGCTTGGCATGAACCGAACGTACGCGGCGTTTCGCGTCACGTCCGAGAATCTTGCCGCGGCGCTTCGCGCAATTCATCCGCTGGGAATCATCGGCGTAAATCTGACCGTGCCGCACAAGGAAGTTGCCGCCCGGCTCATCAAGGACCTCAGTGGAGAGGCGCGTATGCTCGGCGCGGTCAATTGCGTTGTGAATCGGCGTGGCGCGCTGCGCGGCGACAATACCGATGCGCGCGGCCTCGATCGCGACTTGCGCGATCTCGGATGCGAGTTGCGCGGGCGGCTTGCGATCGTGATCGGCGCGGGCGGCGGCGCAGCGTCATCGGTCCTCGCGTGCTTCCGGCTGGGTGCGAATCGGGTCGTGATCGCCAATCGCACGCCGGCTCGCGCCGTGGCGCTCGCTCGCCGCTTTTCGGCCAAGGGCGCGGTGCGCGCGGCGGGCGAGCCTCGCGGCCTGGACGCGCTCATGGACTCGAAGCTGCTCGCCGACGCGCGATTGATCGTCAATGCGACGTCGATGGGTCTGACGACGGGGCGATTCGCGCGTGTGGACTATAGCTCAACCCCCGGCGATTGTCTGTTCTACGATCTGATCTATTCGCGGGAGCCGACTCCGTTCCTGAAGCCTGCACTAGCGGCCGGCCGGCGCGCGGTAGATGGCGCCGGGATGCTGGTGAACCAGGGCGAACTCGCGTTCAGGTTGTTCAATCGAGTCGCGCCGCCGGCGGGCGTGATGCGCGCGGCTTTGTTCAACGAGCTGGGCCGGACGCAAAGTTAGCTGCACGCAGAGGCTAGCCGAACATCTCCTTGAGCTTGTCCACGAAGCCCTTGGAGAGTGGATGGTTGACGGCCTTGCCGTCGAGCTTGGCGAATTCCTCGAGTAGTTCGTGCTGGCGCGGGGTCAGGCTGCGCGGCGTTTCGACGATTATCTTGATCAGCTGATCGCCGCGGCCGTAGCCATGAAGGTCGACGATGCCCTTGCCCTTGAGGCGCAGGATTTTTCCCGATTGCGTGGCGGGCGGAATCTTGAGCTTCACTTTGCCTTCGAGCGTCGGCACGTCGATCTCGGTGCCGACCGCCGCCTGCGGGAAGCTGATCGGCGCTTCGATTATCACGTCGTTGTCCTGGCGCACGAACATCGGGTGCTCTTTGACGTGAATGACGACATAGAGATCGCCTTGCGGTCCGCCGCCGTAGCCGGCCTCGCCCTCGCCGCGCAGCTTGAGCCGCGAGCCGTTGTCCACGCCCGGCGGAATTTTCACCGCGAGCGATTCGTGCTTGCGGATTCGCCCCTGCCCCTGGCACTTCGGGCACGGGTCGGAGATGATCATGCCCTCGCCGCGACATTGCCCGCAGGTGGTCGAGATGGAAAAGAATCCCTGCTGCGTGCGGACCTGGCCGCTGCCGCGGCAATTGGGGCACTGGCGTGCGCCGCTGGAGCCGCCGCGGGCGCGCGTGCCGTTGCAGGCTTCGCATTGAGTCAGGCGCTGGAACTTTACGACTTTCTCGATCCCGCGCGCCGCTTCTTCGAATTCGATTTCAAGATCGTAGCGCAGGTCGTCGCCACGCCGGGTGCGCGAACGCGAGCGTCCGCGGCCGGTGCCGAAAAAATCGCCAAAGATGTCGGAGAAAACTTCCTCGAAGCCCTGACTGAAGTCGAAACCGCCGAATCCGCCCGGACCCTGCGGTCCCTGGAAGGCGGCGTGACCGAAGCGGTCATACTGCGCGCGCCGCTCGGGATCGGAAAGAACCTGATAAGCCTCGTTGAGTTCCTTGAAATGCTCTTCGGATTCTTTGTTGCCGGGATTGCGATCGGGGTGAAACTGAATGGCGAGACGACGGTAGGCTTTTTTCAGTTCGTCTTCGCCGGCGCCGCGATTGACACCGAGGATTTCGTAATAGTCGCGTTTATGTGCTGGCGGCATCGCGCACAGATTCTATGCGAACATCCGAGGCGACGCCATTGTCCGTCGTAGAGTTCGTCTCCTTCGCCAGAATAGCATCTCTGTCTCTCTTGCGCGGGAAACGGAGCGGAGATTTTTAACGAGATTCTGCAATTGTGATTGGGTCACCCCCGTAGGGATATAGCTTCGCCGAGGTAACTCGCCAAGGGCCAGAGTCGGATCTTAACTCAACTACAAGCGATCCCTGATTGCGAGTCCCAACTAACCAAAGGTCCATTCGCGCATAGTCAACGTTGTTGCGGAAATTAATCGAGAAATTATAGGGAGCGAGTCTGGCCAATTCTACACTGCCGATACGCTGAATAACCGTCGAATTGGTACGCGCGTACTGCGTAGAAACGCGGAATGCATCTGTGTTCAGCATAAAGAAATATGCGACGGCCCCGAGAATCGCATAGGCGGCAAGCGCTATTATGGCCCACGTTACGAATCGGCGTTTCAATTTCCGACTAGTACCATCGAGTGTTGAACTTCGGTTCCATACGAGCGGGGCCGCTTGCGCGGCCCCGCCTGTCGCTACTGATCTTTGACTTCTTTGTAGTCCGCATCGACTACGTCTTCTTTTGCGCCGCTTTCGCCATTTCCGCTCTGAGAGCCACTTTGCCCACTGGCGCCATCCTGTGGGCCGGCGCCCGCTTGCGCTCCCGCCCCCGCCTTAGTCTTGCTGTACATCGCCTCCGCCAGTTTGTGCGACGCGTTGGCGAGCGCCTCGGCCGCGCGATTGATCTCGTCGGCGTCCTTGGACTCGAGCTTGGTCCTGGCTTCCGCGAGCGCGTCCTCGACCTGCTTGCGTCCCGCCTCGTCAACTTCGGCGCCGTGCTCTTTGAGCGTCTTCTCAGTCGTATAGATCAGGTTGTCGAGCTTGTTGCGCGCCTCGGCCTGCTGGCGGCGAGCATGGTCGTCGGCGGCATGCGCCTCGGCCTCGCGCACCATCTTCTTGATCTCTTCCTCGTTGAGTCCCGACGACGCGGTAATCCTGATCGACTGCTCCTTGTTGGTGCCGTGGTCCTTGGCGTGCACGTTGACGATTCCGTTCGCATCGATGTCGAACGTGACCTCGACCTGCGGCATCCCGCGCGGCGCAGGCGGGATTCCGATCAAGTCGAACTGGCCGAGCAGCTTGTTGTCCGACGCCATCTCGCGCTCGCCCTGGAAGACGCGAATCGTGACTGCCGTCTGATTGTCCTGCGCGGTCGAGAACACCTGGCTCTTGCGCGTGGGGATGGTCGTGTTCTTCTCGATGAGCTTGGTGAACACGCCGCCGAGCGTTTCGATTCCGAGCGACAGCGGCGTCACGTCGAGCAGCAGGACGTCTTTGACTTCGCCCTTGAGCACGCCCGCCTGAATTGCGGCGCCGATCGCGACCACCTCGTCGGGGTTGACGCCCTTATGCCCCTCTTTGCCGAACAGGCGCTTCACGCGCTCCTGCACCGCGGGCATCCGGGTCATGCCGCCGACCAGGACGATCTCGTCGATCTCGCTCGCCTTCAGGCCGGCATCGCGAAGCGCGGTCACGCATGGCGCGTCGAGCCTGTCGAGCAGGTCGGCGCATAGCGCCTCGAGCTTGGCGCGGGTCAGCTTGATGTTGAGATGCTTGGGGCCGGACTGATCCGCGGTGATGAAGGGCAGATTGATGTCGGTCTCGGTCACGGTGGACAGCTCAGTCTTGGCCTTCTCGGCGGCTTCCTTGAGCCGCTGCAGCGCCATCCGATCTTTGCGCAGATCGAATCCCTGGTCCTTGCGGAACTCGTCGGCCAGGTAGTCGATGATGCGCTGATCGAAATCTTCGCCGCCCAGGAAGGTGTCGCCGTTGGTCGCCTTGACCTCGAAGACTCCTTCGCCCAGTTCGAGAATTGAAATATCGAACGTGCCACCGCCGAGGTCGAACACGGCGATCTTTTCGTCCTTCTTCTTGTCCAGACCGTAGGCCAGCGACGCCGCCGTCGGCTCGTTGATGATCCGCAGCACGCTAAGGCCCGCGATGCGGCCCGCATCCTTGGTGGCCTGGCGCTGGCTGTCGTTGAAATACGCGGGCACGGTGATAACCGCCTCGGTGACTTTCTCACCGAGATAGTCCTCGGCCGTCTGCTTCATCTTCTGCAGAACGAACGCCGAAATTTCCGCCGGGCTGTATTTCTTGCCGCGGAGTTCGACCCACGCTGCGCCATCGTCGTTCTTAACGACCTTGTACGGCAGCACCTTGAGCGCCTTCTGAACTTCGGCGTCATCGAAACGCCTGCCCATCAGGCGTTTGATTGCAGACACCGTATTGGTTGGATTGGTGATCGACTGGCGCTTGGCGATCTGGCCAACCAGCCGCTCACCTGCTTCTGTAAATGCGACGACCGACGGCGTCGTGCGACTACCTTCGGAGTTGGCGATAACTACGGGGTCGCCGCCCTCCATGATCGCGACGCAGCTATTCGTCGTGCCCAAGTCGATACCGATTACTTTTGCCATTTTCCTAAAGACCCTCTCATTTGGAGATAATCATGCTTCAGTCACTTTCAATGTCGGAGGCGTCGCTTTCGCCTCCGTTTCGCTTTCCAGGATCGGTCCCGCTCTCCTTCGCAACCGACACGCGGGCCGGACGCAAGGTCCGGTCACCGATCAGATAGCCGCGATGGAATTCATCGACGACGGTGTTCGGCGGATGCACCTGCGACGCCACGTGATCGACCGCTTCATGCCGATTGGGATCGAACGCCTGGCCGACCGACTGCAGCGGTGTGACGCCTTGCGCACGCAGGAAATCGATCAGCGCCCGCACCGTCATCTCGACGCCATCGACGATCGTCCTGGCGTCATTGCCATCGCGGGCGGCCGCGAGGGCGCGCTCGAGGTTGTCGATGATCGGCAGCAGGTCGCGGAGAATATTTTCGCGCTGGATGCGGATCGATTCCTCGCTCTGCTGGCGGATTCGCTTGCGCGCATTTTCAGAGTCGGCGAGCGTGCGAAGATACTTGTCCTTCAGCTCGGCGATTTCCTTGTCTTTTTCGGCGATCTGCGCACGTAAGGAATCCAGCTCGCTCTCGATCCCCGCCGAGGTGTGGCTGCCCTCGCCGTGCACTGATTCAACGCCGGCGTCCGCCTCATCGACCCCCCCGTCCATGGCGGGATTTCCGTCCTGGGGTTGCTTGTGTCGCTTGCTCATTTGATAAAACCGCACCGAACCTAAACGTAAGCATGATTTATGCTCGTGCCAGTGCCGGTAAGGGCGGAATCGTTGGATTTTCGTCGATTTTCGGAAGCGCCCCCTAAGCGCGGCCGCTCCCGAGAAGGAGCGGCCAGGAAGGATCCGGGATTCTTCGCTTCGCTCTAGAATGGCACAAAGATATAGCGGCAAAAAAAGTCACACGGGAAAGAGCGCCTCACCTCCGCCCTAACCCCTTCTAACCGGGACGAAGTCCCGCATCCCGCGGCGGTGCCGATTTTCTTAATATTGGGTGCAGGGGTCACCCCTGCCCAAGGAAGTGCGAAACCCACGGTGGGTTTCGCATACAATTAAGTTCTTCTCTTTGGCCGCCCGCGCTCAGTACTCCATCAAGCGCGACAATGCGCGCGCCGTGTACTCGACCAGCGGTATCACCCGGTCGTAGTCCATCCGCACCGGACCCACGATCGCCAGGCTGCCCAGCGCGCTCGAACCACTGGCGTACGACGCCGCAACCACGCTCAACGACGACAGGCGCGGGTCGTAGTTCTCCGAGCCGATCGACACCGTCAGCCCGGCGTGGGTCAGGCTGCGCTCGAGCAATTCGAGCAGTGCGGTTTTGTCGTCGAGCGCGCGCAACAGCTCGCGCATCTTGCCGCGATCGGAAAACTCGGGCTGCTCGAGCGCCTGCAGGCTGCCCTCGACGTAAAGCTCCGGACGCCCGACGTAGTCCGCGATCGCCTCGCCGAGTGCGAGCGCGTCGTGCATGAAGCGATCGTAGTCGGCGCGCTCGAGGCGCAGTTGCACCTCGATCCACCTGCGCGCCTCGTCGAGCGTGCGTCCTTCGAGCGACTCGTTGAGGTAGCGCGCCATGCGATCGAGTTCGTCCTGCGAATGGTCGCGCTCGGTATCGACAATCCGGTTTTGCATCGCGCCTTTCGCGGCGACGAAGACGGCCAGCACCTGGTTGTCGCGCAGGCGCACGAAGTTGACGCGCTCGAGGATCGAGGCCTCCAGCCGCGGCGCCATCACCAGCGCCGCCTGTCCCGTCAGGATCGAGAGCAGCCGCGGTGTGTCGCGGATGACTTCGCCCAGGTTGCGCACGGCGGTCGAATAATGGAGCTCAATCTGTGCGCGATCCTCGAAGCCGATTCTGGTCGCCGCGGCGAGATGATCGACGTAATAGCGAAACGCCTTCTCGGTCGGGACCCGGCCCGCCGACGTGTGCGGCTGACGCAGGTAACCGCCGTCTTCCAGCTCGGCCATCATGTTGCGCACCATCGCAGCGCGCACGCCCAGCTGATGGCGCGCGACGATCTGCGCCGAACCTACAGGCTCGGCGGTCGAGATGAACTCCTGCACCGCCGCGAGGATCAACGCGTGCTGCCGGTTCGAGAGCGTGTTGATTTCAGATTCCTGCGTCATCTCACTTGGCGCTGGCGCGCGAAGTTCACTTTTTCACTGGGCCCAAGTATCCGCGGCGCAGCGCTTGTTTCAATTGTGTTACGCATCCAGCGATACATTCAAGCGCCATCGTGACGCAATGGCAGCGATTTGAGCCGTGGCGAGCCGGTTTTCAGTGACGTAGGATCGATCCCGATGGCGCGCAAAGCCAAAATCATCCAGCCGCGACGCCGGTATGTCCCGGTTGTGCCCACCAATGCGTCGTGGTTCGAGAGCGACAGCTACGACCGGCGCACGTGGAATGAGATCGTCGCCGACGCGCCGTCGATCGCCGATCTCGCGGATTCGGGCGAGCGTCTGGTCCCTCATTTCGGCGCGCTGGTGCAGGATCTCTTTTTCGCGCTGTTCAAGATGAATCCGGTGTTCCGCAAGTCCGGCGACGTGCGCCACGCGGCCGCGCTCAACCGCACCATCCTCGAGCAAATCGTCCCGTCGGCTCCCTTCCAGGCCCTGCGATCGCGCACCGCACTCGAAGAAGACAAGGCCGCGATCGCCGCGATTGTGATGAGCGAACATGCGCTCGAGATGATGAAATCCGAGAAGTTCATCAATCGCGGTGAGATGCTCGATCTGTGGGATCTCGCGCGCCAGGAACAGGATCTCGAAGCGCGTGCCGAGGCGGTGAAGGCCGTCAACGAACTCCAGGAAGCGAAAGAGGGCGAGAACGAACCCGCTCCTGGCGAAGAAAAGAAAGATCGGGCAACGAAAATTAAAAAGGAGCTCGCGGAGATGGCCGATGCGGCCGAACGCGCGGCCAAGGTCTCCGAGGCGCGGCTCAATCAGAAGTCGCGGCAGTTCGAGACTCAACTCAAGGGCGCGGATCAGAGCGCGCTCAAGCGCATGCAGCTCAAGACCGGCGAGCTGGCGCGCGAAATCGATCAAGCCGCCGAGGACAGTCACGATTTCAGCCGCGAATTCGGCCAAGGCGGACGCGTCGCGGCCGGTGCGCGCCTCGAGCTCGGGAGGCGTCTCGCGCGCAACAAGAAGCTCGGCGAGCTGGCGCGGATGGTCGGGCGATTCAAGCAGGACGCGCGCGCGCTGAAGCGCAAAACGCTCGAGCGCGGCGTCGCTGAAGCCTACGACATCGAGCTCGGCTCCGAGCTCGGACGCCTGATTCCCGCCGAGCTGCTCGCGATGCATCATCCCGTCCTCAAGCGCGATTTCCATCGCCGCGTACTCGAAGGCGCCGTCCTTCAGTACCGGCTGCGCGACGACGAGCAGAAGGGCAAGGGCCCGATGGTCGTGTGTATCGACGTGAGTTCCTCGATGCAGGGCGACAAGGAGATGTGGTCCAAGGCCGTAGCGCTGACGCTGATGGATATCGCGCGGCGACAGCGCCGCCTGTTCCGCGCCGTCATGTTTTCCTCGGGCGACGCGAGCCTCAAGGTGCTCGACCTGAATCGCGAACGCCGCTACCAGCCCGATTTGAACAAGGTCGTCGAGATGGCCGAATACTTCCCCGGCGGCGGCACCGACTTCGAGGCTCCGATCGACGCGGCTGTCGAACTGCTTGGCGAAAAGAAACTCAAGCGCGGTGACATCGTGATTATCACCGACGGTGAATCGCAGGTCAGTCCGGATTGGCTGGCGCGGCTTCGCGAACGCAAGGACGACCTGGATTTTTCGATTTTTGCGGTGCTGGTTGACGTGGGATCGGCCGAGATGTCGTCGCTGGCGCAGTTTGCGGATCGAATTACCTCGGTCAAGCGCATCAGCGACGAGCACGCCCGCGACATCTTCGTGCAAATGCAATCATGAAGCCGACCGATCTCGAAGTCGCCCTCGAGCCTGTCGATCGGCGCAATTACCGCAAGCTGTTCATGATGCAGCTTCGGCCCGAGCAGACCAGTTTCGTCACGCCGCCGCGATGGACGCTTGCGCGATGCTACGTGCGTCTGTTCGGCGACCGATTCGAGCATCTGCCGCATCTCATCCTGGCTGCAGGCGAGGTGATCGGATACTCGACCACCGCATGCGACCCGGCCAGTGCCGACGATTATTGGATCGACGACATCATGATCGACGCGGAGCATCAGGGGAAAGGATACGGGCGCGCCGGATTGACCGAGACGATCAGGATGATTGCCGCGCGCTATCCGCGATGCCGCGCGGTGCAGCTAACCTGCTTTCGCACCAATACCGACGCCGCGGCGCTGTACAAGAGCCTCGGCTTCGAGCCGACAGGCGGAGTTGACGAGGAATTCGGCGAGCCCAACTATAAGCTCACTGGCGCAGCGCTCGCAAAGTTTCTCAAGTAGCGCATCAGCATCTCAGCGGGTTCAGAAAAAGGAAGGGCCGGTCGAGGACGACCGGCCCTTCATTATTCAGGCTGTGCTGATTGCGAGCTATGCGGCCGGCGCCATCTGCATCACGCCGAGCTGCTGATACCACGACTCGGTGCGATCGTTGATCAGATCGATTTGCCGCAGGCATGGGATGATCGTATCGACGAACAGGAACGAGTTGAACTGCTTTTCCATGTTGTTCTCCGCCGCCGCCCACGCCGGGTTGCGATGCAGCTCGTCCTCGATGTCCTTGATCGAGATGCCAACTTCCTCGAACACATCCATGCCCGACAGGAAGCCGTCCTTTGGTTTGCCGTCGACTACCTTGGTCACCATCATGTCGCAGGCGATGAAGGCGAAGTCCTCGAGGTCCTTCTTGTCCTTGCCCTTGAGCTTGGTGACGGCGTCGCGTAGCGCGAGCATCCCGAAGCCGATGTGGCGCGCCTCGTCCTTCATGATGTACTCGAGCAGTTCCTTGAGCAGCTCGTCCTTGGTGTCGCGCTGCATGAAACGGAACGCCGCGATCGCCAGTCCCTCGGCGACGATTTGCATCCCGACGTACTTCGGCTCCCAACGATCATGCTCCAGGATTGCGCGCAGCAGCCGCTCGAGGGTGGGATCTATCGGGTAGATGCGATCGAGCTTGGTGATGTACTTGCGGAAGCCTTCCACGTGACGCGCTTCGTCGAAGACCTGCGCCGCCGCATTCATTTTGGCGTCGAGGTCCGGCGCCGCGTCAACCAACTGTCCGCAGACCATCAGCGCGCCTTGCTCGCCGTGCAGGAATTGCGAGAGCCGCCACGCCGCGAACTTGCGGCCGAGCTGGTACTTGTTCTCCTCGCTGAGCGATCGATAGAGCTCGGTCTGGAACATCGGCATCATGGTCATGTCCAGAACTTCCTTCTCGATCGGGCGGTCCCAGTTGATTGTCGTCGAGACGTTCCACTGATCGCGCTTGGCGTTCTCGTACAGCCGGTCCATCTGCGGGAACTTCACGCTGTAGTCCCAGTGGAAAACGCTTTCCAGCGGTGTGTTAACAACCGTGCGGTCTTGAGCCATTGTGAGAATCCTCCAGATTCAATTTTTCACTGGGCGCCGAGCCGTGCCGCGCGCTCGAGTCCGCCCAGGGCAAAATTTACGGTGACGTTTTTCAGTTCCGCGTGAGAAAGATCGCGGCTCGCGAGCAGCCATGAAATCGCCTGCGACAACATCCCGATCGTGAGATGCGCAATCGCATCGGCACGCTCGCCGACCGCGGGAGCCAGATCGTCGCGCAGGTCGTCGATGAATACCTCGTGGACGCGGACCATCAGATCCAGAAACGCAGGGCTATGGCCGAACACTATCCGAAACAGTTCCGGCGCCTCGGCCGCCGCGTCGAGAATCGTATCGATCGTGATTTTGAGCTTCTCGGCCGGCGTATGGACGCCCGCCTTCGCCTCGGCGAGTTCGCGCCGCAATTCAGCCGCGCCATGCTCGATCAGCTCGATAAAGATTTCGTTCTTGGTCTTGAAGTGCAGGTAGAAGGTGCCCAGGCCGACGTCGGCTTCGGTCGCGATATCGGCGATTCGCGTCTGATGGTACCCCTTGCTCGAGATGACGCGCTCGGCCGCCTGGATCAGATCGACGCGCGTCTTCTCACGGCGCCGATCGAATCGATTCGGAGCATCGCCTAATTCTCGATTTACTTGACCCACTAAGGCAACTTTTAGCCGAAAATGAATCGTGAGTCAATTACGATTACTGATTCATTACTGAAAGCGAATTCATAAATGAAAAGGCCCTCGAAACAAGAAACTAAGCCAATTCATTAAAGAAGTGCGAGATCGGCGGGAGTCTGATCAGGCAGCCAGCGGCCGAGAAAGAGTGCTATGGCGTGCCGCTCGCAGAAGCACCGGATTGGTCTGGAGATTCCTCGGGCGGCGCGTTCCTGGTCCCGGTGTCTTGAGTCGTCTCGGGCAGAATCACCGGCTCGGGGAAATCCGACGTGACGTTGCAGCACAGCAGATAACTGCTGCCCGCCCGGGGTTGAGCGTTGTAGGCCTGAAGCGACCCATCGGCGAGCACCTTTACCGCCTGGTAACTGGTCGAGCCCGACTGACGCTCGATCTGAAAGACGTAGTAAGCGCCGCGATCGAGCGGCTCCGGCGGTCCTTCCTCGGGAAGTATCTGCGTGAAGTGCGTGGGTACTTTCGCGTACTCGATGCTCTTGAGCGTGTACTTGGCCGCACCGACGCCGGTGATCGAACCAAATGTGCCTTCGTCGGCTTTGAACTCCCAGATCGGAACGCCGCCATCGAATCGCATCACCGACTCGGTATGCGACGCGTCACGCTGATGGTTCGCGATCACTTCGGCGCCGAAGAACTTGGTTACGGTCGTGCGTGCGAGCACATCGCCGGGACGCCGGTAGCTGATCGCGACGTTGGCGACGGGAGGCGGCAGCGGTTCACCTTCGTTGGCGTTGGCCGCATCGTCGAGATCGGTGTCGTCGCCGGAGCTCCATAGCGACTTGACGTACGAGCATCCCTGCGTCGCCAGCGCGAGCGTCAAAAGCAGTGCGACCGGCCACAGCAGCAGTCGGCGTTCGCGCAGCGGTGTGCGATCGAGAATTCCCATTGCTACCTCGATAGTTGAGTCGGACCGGAAATTGCAATCGCTTTGTAAGTAGGCATGTCTATCGGGTAGTCTCTGCGACCTGTGGCAAACCGGGATTTGAGCGAGAAAATTGGCCTTCGTCCCCTGTTAATCTACGCGCAGGCGCAGACCGGCCTCAACCTGTGCGCGACCCTGCTCGGGCTTCACCTTCTCTATTTCTATACCGATCGCAAGGGGCTCTCTCCATCGCTGGCTGGGCTTGCATTCTTCCTGGCGCTCGTGATCGACGCGCTCACCGACCCGCTGGTTGGCAATATTTCCGATCGCGCACGCTTCAAGTCGGGACGGCGACGGCCGTTTTTTTTCGCGTCGATTCCGATGGCGCTCTGCTACTACCTGCTGTTGTCGCCGCCGCCGCTGGGCGCAGGCCTGTTCGTATGGTTTTTCGGCTTCTACTTCCTGATGCTCACGTCGAGGAAGTTTTACGAAACCGCGTACGGCGCGCTGATGCCGGAACTCACGCTCGACTACGACGAACGCACCAAGCTCTCGACCTTCCGCCAGCTCCTGGGCACGGTCGGCGACATCAGCGGAGCGCTGTTGCCATTTGCGGCTTCGTACCTGTTCGCGCGCGGCACTGATTTCAAAGTCACCGGCGCGGTCTGCGGTCTGGTGGCTGCCGGCGGCGCGATGGTTGCGTACGCGGGTCTTCGCGAGCGCGCCGAATTTTCCACGCGCGAGCGTTCCAGGCTGTTCGCGTCGCTCAAATCGGTTGCAGGCAATCGGCCGTTCGTCATTCTACTGATCGCCACCACGCTGGCCGTGATGGCCATCAACATTCCAACCGTCCTGATGCGCTTCCTGGCCAAGTACTGGTATCACGACGAGAACGCGGCGGCGCGATGGCTGATGGCGTACTTCGCGGGTTCGGCTGTCTCGTATCCGTTCTGGTTCAGAATCACGGTCAGGATTGAAAAGAAGCCGGCCTTTGTGGTCGCGATGATCTGCAACGCGGTCGGCTCGCTGCTGTTGATGCTGGTGACCCGGCAAAGCACTTGGGCGCTTTATTTTCTGATGGCGTTCAGCGGGTTCTCGGCGATCGGGATTTGGGTCACGCAAATTTCGGCGTCGGCGGACGTGATCGAATGGGACCAGGAGCGTACCGGCCAGCGCCAGGAGGGCGCGTACGGCGGAATCACCTCGATGTCGATAAAGATGGCGCTCGCGGTTTCGCTGCTGCTGGTCGGCCCGGTCCTGAGCTGGGTCGGTTACAAGCCCGGCGTTAGCGGGATCACGCAGCAAGCGGGGGAGAATCTGCGCTCGCTCTTTGCGCTCGGTCCCGCGTCGCTCTACTTGCTCAGTGCGCTGGTTTTCTCGCGCTATCCAATCACGCGCGAGAGCCATCGCGCGATGCGCGATCGGCTCGCCGCGCGCAACGCCGTCGCCGAAGAAGAAAAAGCAAGGTCGATCGCCTAGGCTCTCCGCCAGAGTTCGTTGCGCCGTCAGGAAAGAAAAAGGGCAGCGGGTTCATCACCCACGGCCCTCTATCAAACGATCTTAGTTAGTCGCGCTCAGCCCAACAGGGACTTCGCCACGGTCTCGCGATGCACCGGGGCGTTGCCGAAATTGGCTTCT
>CALAOW010000004.1 GCA_937889395.1 uncultured Pseudomonadota bacterium
TCCTGCGCTTGCTTGTAAACCCCGTCCATCTTCGGCTCCAGCGTCTCGTAAAATTCCTTGATATGCCCAATGTTGGCGCCGAGGTCACCGGGGAAGTAGCGCAGCATCGAGGTTGCATCGGGACGCGCCATGCCGGAGCGCGCGCACACGTCAATCTCGCCTGATGGTTGCACCGTTATCCTCACGTCGTCCTCGAACTTGAAGACTCGCGTCGTGTAGATGCAATCGATGGTGAAGTTGCGGGAATCGGCCTTGGCGATTTTCCATCCACCGAGCGAGTTGATCGTGTCTTGCGAGAGTTGGAATAGTTTCTGTTGCGGAATTCCCGGAAATGAGCGGCGAATCAATTCCGGAAAGACATCGTCCAGTGGCGCCGGCGTCGCGATCGGTTCCAGCCTGCGGACGGGCTCAGGCTGATTGGCAGGCGCTCTCTTTGCAGCGTGCTTCTTCGGCGCGGTCTCGGCAGGAGTCGCTACCGCCTGGGGCTGAATGCCCATCTGGCAAGTCACTGAGCCGAAACCTGACGGGCTGGCGGCCGCGGAGTTCATCGTGACGAACCGGATCGCGCGTTGCTCGGCGCCGGGTCTTTCGAAGATCGTTTCGTCGTTCATGATCATCGCGATACCCGCCGCGGCGACCGCCACGGGTATGAGAAAGACCGCGAGGCGGACAACCAGCCGCAAGACGAATGGGACGAAGATCAGTACCGCGATGACGACCAGGGCGACGACGATGACGGGCAGCGTGATCATGATATGGGGACCCCGGAAAATTCCTAGCCGTTTATGGGGCGTTGACGCAAGCCGGGCGTAGATAGCCGTGAGGCGATGCGGCTGTTAGCACCCGAAAAACACACCGGCGCGATCCCGATTGGATCGCGCCGGTCTTCGGTCAGGTGGTTAAAATTGGCGTCGCTTACGCCGGAGCCCCAGCGAATCCGTCGCCAGCGTCGCCGCGCAAAATCGCATCGAAGCGCTTCCCGCCGAGGTAGCAGCGGCGCGCCTCGTCGTCGGTGACTGCCGCACGGCGGACGTCGCGGCGGCGAATCGGCCATATCCCGCCGACCATCGGATGCCGCCCTTGGCGATGGCTGAAGAAATAATAGGTGAACTGACGCAGCGTCGAGGCGCGCGCTTCCGCACTGAGTCCGCGGCCGGCGCATACGGTGAACATTCTGTGAAGAAAGCGCGGGAGCGAGTAGAAGCCCATGTAAGCGTCGCGGTACGCGCCGAGCCAGCTTTCTTTGTCCATCTTGTCGTGCTTGAGCGTGACGTGCTGCGAGTCGAGCTGGTTGAAGTCCCAGTCGGTGATGGCGCCTTCCCTGGTGAAGCGCGCCTGGTCTTCAGTGCCCGGCAGCGGAGTCATGATAAAGAACGACACCAGGTCGAAGCCGATCTTTTTCAGAGTTGCCACCGCCACGCGCCCGCAATCGGGACCGTCGAACGGGAATCCCAGCATGTAGCCGGCGTGCACCGACACCCCGACTTTGTGCCAGTTCTCGACGACGCGCCGATACTTGTCGATCACGTGCGCGCGTGCCGCTTCCAGCGTCCACTTGTGCTGGCGGTCGTCGGTGTTCTGGTACTTGGTCGCAAAGTTCAGATTGTCGGGATTGAGCGACTCGATTCCGACGAACGCCTGGTAGCATCCCGCGGCTGCGGCCAGTTCGGTGAAACGTTTGCTGCGCCGATGCTTGGCGGTCTCGGTCTCGCCGTCGGCGACATTTGCGTAGCATGACGCATCGACGTCCACCTGCATCATGAAGGAGAGCTTGGGATAGTCCTTCTTCACTTCAATCAGGCCGGTGAGAATCTCTTCCCATCGCGGCGAGCGGAAAAAGTCGTCATCGACCAGGAACAGCGACTCGATGCCATGATTGCAACATGCGTCGCGCACCCAGCTTACGACGGCGTCGGGCTCGCGCGAGCGCATCGTGCGGCCCATCACGTTTTTCACGCTGCAATACGAGCAGGTAAAAGGGCATCCGCGCGAAGTGTCGAGCGTGGTCATCGTATCGTTGAAAAATCGCGTCAGATAACGATCGTCGAGCATCGGCAGCAGCGACTCCGTGATTAGCGGAACCGTGATGTCGTCCTGGCCGGTCTTCGCGCGAATTCCCTCCGTGACCGAATAATTCTTGCGCAGCTCACCGCGCAGGAAGTCCTCGACGATATAGCCCCAAATGTTTTCCGCCTCGCCAATGACGGTCGTGACGCCGCATTCGTTGAGGAACTTGCACGAATCCGGAAAGCCGCTGACATGGAAGCCGCCCATCATCGTGGGCAAGCCTTCGGCGACGAACTGAAGCGCCAGGTCGCGCCCGCGCGGATACTGATTCGATTGCACACCGGCCAGCCCGATCAGCAACTCGACGCCATCTTCGTGCGCCTTTTCCTTTATCGCCTTGATTGTCTCAGGGCTGACTACACCGTCGCAGATTTCGTCCCAAATTACCGTCTCGAGGCGGACGTTTCGCTCGACCGCGTGGCGCTTGTTGAACGCCTCGTTGAGCGCCGTTAGTACCGTCAAAGTGTTGTTGGGCTGAACACCGTAACGGAAGTATTGGACGAAGCCCTCCTCGTCGTAGCGCGAGGGTTTGATGAAATAGACGCGAATCGTGCGGCAGGGCTCGGGCTTTATCGCCGCATCGGCGCTCGCACCCTTGCGTGCGGTCAACTGAAGCGTGGCGGCCGGACGATCACCGCCATAACGATTCGTCCCCAACAGCCAGTAGAGGATACCTGCCGCGAAAACCAAAAATGCGCCGAAAAATATAAGAAATACCATCGATAGATCCTCTGCTTTTGTTTCTTACCTCAGCGTACCCACCCCTGCGCATCATACCCGAACGCGGGGCCTGACGGTATCTAACCGGTCGGTCAGAGACAGTAAACAATTCCCGACTAGTAATGTCAAGAATTGATTGAAACACATTAATAGGACCAAAGTCGAGGAATTAATCGGGATAATCCGGACAGAGAGTAACTAGCGGTACATTTCGACCAGATTGATCAGGCCCAAATCGCGATAGCGTTCCACCAGGTAACCCTTGATTTCCTGCACGCTGGCCATTTGTAAAGTCTCACGCGCGATCAGGCGGGCGGTCTGATAATCGACCTCCCGAATGACTTTGCGCACCACCGGAATAAATAGCGGGCTCAGGCTTAGTTCGTCCAGACCCATCCCGACCAGCAGCAGCGTTGCCAGCGGATCGCTGGCCATCTCGCCGCACAGGCAAACCTCCTTGTCGGCCGCGCGCGCGACATTGACGACCTCGGCGATGGCGGAAATGACCGCGGGATGCAGCGCCTCGTACAGGTGCGCGACTTTGCGATTGTTGCGATCGGCGGCGAGCAGGTACTGGATCAGATCGTTGGTTCCGATCGAGAAAAAATCGACCTCGCGCGCCAGCCGCGGCGCGAGCCACACCGCCGACGGCACTTCGACCATGATTCCGACTTCGATATTGGGATTGTGCTCGAGTCCTTCCTTGAACAGCTCGGCCTGCGACTCGGCCAGCAATTCCTTGGCGCGGCGCAATTCCTCGAGGCTCGAGATCATCGGGAACATGATGCGCACGTCGTGCTTGGCGGCGGCGCGGAGAATGGCGCGGAGCTGAACTTTGAACAGCCCCGACATCTCGAGCGAGATCCGTATCGAACGCCAGCCGAGGAACGGATTGTCCTCGCGCGGCACTCGCATGTACCCCGGATACTTGTCGGCGCCGATATCGAGCGTGCGAATCGTGATCGGGCGCTTGCCGAGCATCTCGAGCATCTTGCCGTACAGCGCGAGCTGCTGAGTCTCGTCGGGAAAATCCTCGTAGGTCAGGAACGAAAATTCTGAACGCAGCAGCCCGACGCCCTCAGCTCCGTAGCGCAGCGCCAGGTGGATATCCACCGGCAGCGCGATATTCGCCAGCATCATGACGCGATGGCCGTCGCGGGTCGCGGTCGGCGCGTTGCCCTCTTCGATAAGCTCGCGCTTGAATGCCTCGTAGCGCTTGGACAGGCTCACGTAGTCGCGCTCGATCTCGGCGCCGGGATTGACGTAAAGCACGCCCGAGTTGCCGTCGAGCACGAGCTGATCGCCCTCGACGACGGATTCCATAAGATGTTCGACGCCAACTACGGTCGGGATTTCGAACGCCCGCGCCAGGATCGCCGCGTGCGAGGTGACGCCGCCGGATTGCAGCGCAATACCCGCAAGCTTGTCGTGGCTGGCCAGCATCAGCTGCGAGAGCGTAAGCTCCTCGGCGATTATAATCGTCGGCTTGGCGAAGGGAGTCCTCTTTTCCTCCTGGCGCAGATGACGCAACACGCGATGGCCGACGTCGCGGAAGTCGGTCGCGCGCTCGCGCAAATAATTGTCCGCGACCGCAAGCATCGAGGTGCTGAGTTCCTCGACGACCCGGAACAGCGCGCTCTCTGCCGTGTAGCCGTCGGCAATTGTAGCGCGGATGCGGCCGACGAACTCCTCGTCTTCGAGAATCATGCGATGGCCGTCGAAGATGTTGAGGTCCGCCTCGGGCATCAGAGGCTCCATCCGCACCCGCAGCGCCGCCAGCTCGGCCAGCGAACGGGCCAGAGCCTCCTCGAAGCGCTTGACCTCGGCCTTGGGGTCGCGGGACTTCTGGTTACGATCGACGCTGCTTAGAAATGCGCCGACCACGTGCGCGCTTCCCTGCGCAAATCCGGGTGACGCGGAAAGCCCTGCCAGCCGGGGGCGGCGAATCTTCGCCGGCGGGGCGTGGCGCGTCTTGCCGCCGACTTTTTCGTAGTCCTTGAGCTGCCGATTGGCCTCGATCATCCGGCGCCGATATTCCAGCCGCTCTTTTTCCTTGGTGGCGAGCGATTCGCGCAGCCTGAAATGAGAAAGAATTTGCGCCACCTGGTTGGCGGCGGTGTTGAGCAGGCGGATTTCGCTTTTGTTGAATTTGCGCCGCTCCAGCGTCTGCGCGACCAGCACTCCGAGCGGCTTCTTGCGGCCGTCGCGAACCGGCACCCCCAGAAAAGTATGGAAGCGCTCCTCGCCGGTCTCGGGAAAGTACTTGTAGCGCGGATGGCTCATCGCGTCGGGCACGCAAACCGGTTCGTCTTTCTCCAGCACCAGCCCGACCAGTCCCTCGTTGAGGCGCATCGAAACCTTGCCGACCGATTCGCGATCGAGTCCCACCGTGGCGCGCAGCACGATTCGCTCGCGCTGTGGATCGAAGAGGTAGAGCGAACAGACCTCGGCCTCCATGCCGCTGGCGATCGCGGAGGCAACCCGGTCCAGGGTCTCGCGGAGATCCTCGGAATATTCGCCGCCGATCGAGGAGAGAAGCTCGATCAGAGCGAGGCGATCCTTGTTGGCACTCATCGGTAAAGTCTCAGCGGCGGCGCAGAAATTTTATCGGATCGATCGCGTGGCAAACAATGCCGCCGAGCGATCTATTCCGCATCGGGCTCGCCCTCCGGATCTTCGAACCCCGGCGGAAGCGTCGTCGGCTCGCCTCGCGTCTTCGGGCTTCGCTCACGCAGCCGCTCGACCAAGCCCGGAATCATCGCGGTAAGCGCGGCCGGAAGCGCTTTTATCGCGGGATCGTCGAACCTCAAGTTGAAGTAGTCGAGCGATAGTTGTGCAACTGCCTCTGCCTGGCGGAAATCGCGCTTGCGCTTGATTGGATCTCGCGTCGGCTGGAGCGAGACCCACAGCTTGTGCAATGCGAACACGCGCGGCTCAGGGACCACAAACCTGACCGGAAAGCCATTGTCGGCGATCACGATTTGGGTCATTCGCGGCGCCGCGCCAAGCCATTCGAGGCCGTGCAGGGGTTCTGCAATCAGATCGGATCCGCTGCCAATGCTGGTGAGGCCGCCAGGGGAATCGATTGGCGCCCGGATCAAATCGACCATGAAGCCCTTCGCGTTGACCGCGCGAAATGACCTTTTCCGTTGAGGCTTGAAGGTTCTGTCCACGCGCTGAAGGATTCCGAGCAGGCCTGAACTTCGTACCGAGCCCGCCAGTTCGATTTCAGCCTTGGTGTTCAGCAGCGTGTCGAGATCTTCGGTCTGCAGAAGTCCGGCTTTGAGCTGTACGCCCGCCGCCATTTCGTAGGCATAGATCGCATGACTGCCGAGAATGATCAGATGGCTGCCCAGCAACCCGCTTGCATCGAGCGACCTGACGATGTCCGCCGCGATCCTCGGAACTCGATTAATTCCCGCGGCGACGCAAAACTTCGCTTGTCGCGCGACTTCCTGATTGATCGATCGAATCCGCTCGTCGAGGTCGCGTTTGGTTTCGGTAAATTCGCGGTAAGTTTCCTCGCTCTCGGGCGAGCGCGGCCCGAGAGATCGATTGCCTCTGTGGCGGCCAATCGTGCGGACCAGGTAATCGTGGCCGAGTACTTTCTTCCAATGCAATCCGCCGCGAAATGCTTGCCGCTCGGCTTGAAGCTCGAGCAAATGCTCGTAAAGCTGGGCAGTATCGACTGCGATTCTGCGCTGCTCAGCGGTGAGTTCTTTCAGCTTCAAGGCACTTTCCTCTCAAATCTACCCCGATAGCATTTTGAGAGGAAATATTAATTAAATCAAGTGTTTTTAGGAGCATTTTAGTGCCGATATTCAGCCATATTTCCTCTCAAATCCAGCGATAGGGCGAACCAGAGGAAAATTCTTTTATTTCAAGGCTTTTTAGCGAGCTAACTGGCAGGTGCCGACAACTCGAAAGGCGCAAGCGCGCGCTTCAGCAGGCCGCGACCCGCCCGGCATCGCCTCGATCGAATCGCGTCGATAAGCTCGCGCTCGTCCTTGATTGGTCCGTCGAGCAGCGTCGTCACGCATCCCACCGAGCCCGCCGAATGCGAGTCCGAGCCCGCCACCTCCGCCAACCCAAGATGACGCGCGACCTTGAGCGCGAACAGATTCTCGTCCTCACCGCACGCGCCGTTGAGCACTTCGATCGCATCGACCATCTCGAAGATTTCGAGCTTGGCCGCGCGGTCCGGATAAGTTGGATCGATCGGTTCGGAATCCGGGTTGATGAACGCAAAGCGCGGGTCGAGTTTGTAGCGGAACGGATGGTTCGCGATCAGTATCCCGCCCTCGAGGTTCACCACGCGCCGCAGTTCGGCGAGCTTGTAGATTCCTCCGACGTACCGATCGAGCCCGAACGCGCCGACATGCCCCATGTCGGTCGTGACTTCCATCCCGCGCATAAAAATCACGCCCGAGCCGTCCGCCAGCGCAGCGATCTCGCGGGAATCCCACATGTTGTCGTGCTCGGTGATGCAGACCGCGCCGATTCCGATCGCACGCGCGCGATCGACCAGGTCTTTCGGCGCCAGGTTCGAGTCCGAACTACCGCGGTTGGTGTGGAGATGCAGGTCAACGGTGAAGTAGGGCCCCGCCCGATGGGGGTGCCCGCTTCGTGAATCCGCCATGTGCGACGCGCCGCGGCTACTTGGGCGGCTCCTTCGCGAGCGTGATTTTCTTCATGTGGTCGCCCTTCTGAATCTTATCGACCGCGTCCATGCCCTTAATCACGCCGCCGAAGATGGTGTATTGGGCGTCGAGTCCCGGCTGCGGCTCGAGACAGATGTAGAACTGGCTGCCGCTGGAATTGCGTGTCGGATTAACTTCGTCGCCTGTGCGCGCGGTGGCCAGAGTGCCGCGCAGGTGATGCTCATCCTTATTGACTTCGCCCGGCACGGTGTAGCCCGGTCCACCGGCTCCGGTGCCGTCAGGATCTCCACCCTGCACCACGAAGTCGGGGACGACGCGATGCCAGGTCAGGCCGTTGTAAAAGCCCTTGTTCACCAGCGTCTCGAAATTCGCGACCGTCTTGGGCGCGACTGCGGGGTAAAGCTCGACCACAATGTTGCCGCGTTCGGTCTCGATGATTGCGTAATGACCTGTGTTTCTCACTGGGAGTCCATCCGTTGCGCCTTTGCACGCCGAGGCCAGCATCAGCACCGCCACGACGGCAAGACACGATAAGCTAAAGGAGTTGCGTTTCATTTTTTTCCACTCGCATTCGCACGAACGGGCAAACGTCCATGCAGTCGGGTTGTTCCATCAGTCCTACATGGAAGTATTCGAGGCGGCGCCAATCCGCAAGTGATCATGGACGCCTTGTTTGATCGACTTTTGGATCGGGATGGACGAGCGCATCCGATATTTCCATACCACGGCGCGGCGCCATTCCCCGATAGCGCAGCGGAGCGGGCACTGGTTCCGGTCAGGCCGAATTTGGGGATGAACTGTTCAGCCTGACGCCAGCGAACTTGGCGTGCTATCCCTACGCTATGGTCAACCGCCAAGATGTCTCATGCTCGCCGCGCTCGCCCGTAGGCGGGCGACTCCCGCTTCCGGTGAACATTAATTTTGGCGGAACGAAACTAGCCCTAGAGCCGACCCGTCCCAAAACCACCATATATGGTATAGATTCGACTTTCTGGCTCTACTCGACCAGTCAGAAATTCGCGCCCGTCGCAGTCTTCAGGCTGGCAAAACTCAATCATTGCCGCGTTGCGGATTAGATTGGGATGGACAAGCGCATCCGATGAAGGCGACAATGCGCCGCTATGGAATCGTGGTTTAACAAGGCAAGATTCGGAATGTTCATCCATTGGGGGCCTTGCAGCCAGCGCGGGCTCGAGCTGTCGTGGCCGCTGGTCGGAGGCGTCGGCGCTCTGCCGGATGGGCAAAGCGTTACGGTTGACGAATATCACTCGACCGCCAGGACGTTTAATCCAACAAAATGGGATGCGCGCGCGCTGGCGCGGATGGCAAAACGCACCGGGATGCAATACGCAGTCCTGACCAGCAAGCATCACGACGGTTTCTCGATGTTCCATACGAAGCATTCTGACTATTCAATTGAGTATTCGCCATTCAAGCGCGATATAGTTCGTGAATATACAGATGCGTTCCGCGCCGAGGGCCTCAAGGTCGGACTCTATTACTCACTTATCGACTGGCATCATCCCGACTACCCGGCATTTCTCGAGTCGGACAAGCCCTACAAATGGGGCAACTGGCGCCGCTCGACGCCTGAACAGTGGGATCGATTCATAAACTTCATGTTCGCCCAGATGCGCGAGCTACTGACCAACTACGGCAAGATCGATCTGCTCTGGTTCGACGGCGGATGGGAACGCACGCCCGAGGAATGGAAGTCGCGCGAGTTCGTCGAGATGATCCGCTCGCTCCAGCCCGAGGTCGTCATCAATGATCGCATCCCGGGTTACGGCGACTATCAGACCCCCGAACAGGCCGTTCCGCCCAGGCCGCCCGAAGGCCCGTGGGAAACCTGCCTGACGATTAACAACAGTTGGGGCTACAATCCTTCCGACAAGGACCTCAAGTCGATCCGGTCGCTGATCCATACCCTGTGCGAAGTGGCCGGCAAGGGTGGAAATCTGCTGCTCAACGTAAGCCCGATGGGCGACGGCGCTATCCCACCCGAACACGTCGAGCGGCTCGAAGCGATTGGCAACTGGATGGACCGCAACAATGAGGCGATCGTCGGCACTGACCCCGGGCTCGAGCCGTGGCAGTTCTACGGACCGTCAACGCGCCGCGGCAATCGGGTCTACCTGCACGTGCTGATGAAGCCGTACGAATCCGTCTCGGTGCGCGGCGTCAAGGTGCGGCACGTCGGCGACGTGCGTCCGCTGGCAAGTACGATTTCGCTCAAGGTGCGCAAGCGAATCGCCGCGGCCGATATGCTGTTCAACCATGATCCGATTGGCGAGCTCGTGATTGCGACGCCCGACAGCGCGCTCGATTCGCTCGCGACAATCATCGCGGTCGATTTCCAGCGCTAGCCGATCCGCATCATGGACGTGTGGAAAACGCCCAGTCGTACTGCTTTCCGTTCGCGCTCATCGACACCGCGTACTTCGCGCCCTTGTCAAGCGGCGCGCGCGGAATCACCACGACCGTGCCGTAAGACTTCAGAATGTTTCGCCCCAGCTCTTGTGAGTATCCATCGGGATTCGAGTAGCTGGTCGAATCGAACCCGCATGCTTCGACTGCGGCGCGGCGCCCGTCGGCGTTTTCTCGCGCGATTGAGTATTCGCCAAGATGAGTATCCGTCCAGGTGCCGAGCTGAAGTGTAATAGCCAGTCCGCTCGGCGGCTCGTAGCCGGGACAGCTCGTGCGCGGATCGGGCCATTCGTTGCCGAACGACCCTATCGCGACGGTCGCGCCGTCCGGAGGAAACTCGATCGGCCCACTCTTCGCAACGCCCGCCCGCAATTTCCGCGGCGCGCCGTTCAATAAGTTGAGTCCCGCGGCGCATGCTCCCGACTCGCAGTAGCTTCCGAAGCCTGCGCTGGTCAGTCGCGGATTGAGTATCGGCATGCGATGGAACGGTATCGCCATCCATCCGTCGATGGACCACGCCGGTGAGCCCGGTGTTCGTTCCACCGACCATTCGTCCGGGTCAGACAACCCAGGCCGGTCGATCGCGTCGGCAGGCCGTTCCGGCATGAACCACACATCCATATCGCTGGCCTTGGCCGCCTCGAGCCCTTCGGGCGTAAAGTTTGGGCTTCCCGGATCTTCCGTATGCATCTCGGCGCCGAGGCCCCGATGCGCGATCCGATCACGGTAGTTCCTGACGACGTAAATGGCATGCGCGCGATCGCCCTTGCTCAGCGCCGGATCTTCGACTATCGGCGGCAGCTTCACCATCGCGCGGTAGTAGTTCACTCGCCTTAGCCATTCGGCCTGGACTGCTGCGGGAATCGCCGACAACGCTGGCGTTGAAGTTGCCTTTGCTTGCGAGTTGGCCGATGCCGGCTGAGTATTCGTCGCCGCAGGCGCAAAGCTGGACCGGCGTGGCGAAATCCATGCGGCGATTGCCGACGCGGTGGGTCCGATCTCGCTTCGGTAACGAACTCCCGCGAATCCCGCGATGAACATCACGGCCGCAATCGCAAGCCCCCGTCCCAGCCGGCTTGGTGCGCGCGCCGGCCGCATCGGCGCCGGTATCGGATCTCCCGCAGCGATGAAAGCAAAACGCGCAGAGCCGAATTCGATCTCGTCGCCGCGCTTCAGCGCAATCGGTTTGCGCACTCGGCCGCGGTTGACAAACGTGCCGTTAGTCGAGCCGAGGTCCGCCAGCTCGAAGCGGCCAGGCTTGCGCGTAATCGTCGCGTGACGGCGCGATACCGTCGAGTCGTCAAGCACTACATCGTTCGACGGGTGGCTGCCAATGGCGACTGTATGCTTGTCTAGTGGGTATTCACGCGAATCGGAACTGCCTATTGAGACGAGACGACTGCGCGCGCTCCCGTTCTCACCCGGGACGTTGTCGGCAGAGCGTTGCTCCGGCGGCATCGATCGCCCTAGCCCAGATTCCAGAAGCGGCCGACGTTTTGCGCCGCCCGCTCGATCATCGGCATCACCCGGTCGCCGCCATCATCCGGACGAATCGGCTCATCGGCGTCGCGTCCAAATTCGTCGATCACCGCGCGTCCCGACTCCGCGATTGCTTCGAGGTCGTAGCCGCCTTCGAGCGCTGCGACCATCTTCCCGCCGCAGCATTCCGCGGCCAGCCGTTTCACCCGCCGCGCCATCGCTGCAAATCCCGCCTCCGTCACGCGCATCTGCGCGAGCGGATCGCGGAAATGCGCGTCGAAGCCGCATGAGACGAGTATGAACTCGGGTTTGAAATGGCGTCCGATCGGCATTATCAGGCGATCGAACACGCGGATATACTCAGCGTCGCCGAATTCCGCCGGCATCGGCGCATTCACGTTGAATCCCAGTCCGGCGCCGTACCCGATCTCGTGGAGCGAGCCGGTGCCGGGGTATTCCGGAAACTGATGCGTGGATACGTAAAGCACTTCGGGCGATTCGTAAAATATATCCTGCGAGCCATTGCCATGATGGACGTCCCAGTCGACGATCATCACCCGCTTGAGGCCGCGTTTTTCGATTAGCCACTTCGCCACGATTGCAACATTGTTGAAGAAGCAAAATCCCATCGCGCGATTAGGCAGTGCGTGATGCCCCGGTGGCCGAACAATAGCAAATCCATTATCTATTGCTCCGTCCATCACGGCCTCGACTGCCGTAAGCACGCCGCCTGCGGCCAGGATCGCGGTCTCGTACGAATCGCGCGAGCTATGCGTATCCGGATCGAAGTCGAACCGATCCATCGACGCCGTCCGCGCGACCGTCGCGATATACTCGGGAACATGGCAACTCGCGAGTTCCTCGTGCGTCGCTTCGCGCGGCGCCATGAAGCTCAGATTCGGCCGCGTGAGCGACTCCGCCATCTCGATCATGACCTCGGCGCGCGCCGGACGCTCGGGATGCGCCCGGCCGGCGAAGTGCTTCAGGTAGCGGCGATCCGCGACGACCCCGGTTTTAAGCATCGTTGACACCCCGGTCGGGTATGATGATTAACTGGCATGGAGCGGGCGAGGTTGCGCGGAATCTTTCCGCACCTCGCAAAGTCGTCGAATTGCACTGGCTAGCGCAGCGGATGGTCATCGAAGTTTGGACCTTTTTGAAATAGTTCTGATCCTCGCGATCGCGCTGATTGTCGTCGGCCCCGAACGCCTGCCCGAGGTTATGCGCACTGTGGGAAAAGTCTTGCGCGAGCTACGCCTGGCGAGCAATACCGTCCTCCACGAACTGACCGAGGTGCTCGAAGAGCCGGCGCCGCCTGCCAAGATGTCGCCGCCCACGCCGAAGTCCGAGCCGCCCGCCGTCCAGCCGCCAGCGGCGGTGCCGACCGAGAAAACATAGCCGGTCATCCCGCACTGTGCCTAGCGAGGATATCACACCGCCCGCGCCCATCGAGGAAACGCCGGAACAGGCGCGGATGTCGCTCCTCGAGCATCTGCAGGAACTCCGCACCCGCCTGATTCGCGCCTTCATCGCCATCGGCCTCGGCTTCATCCTCGCGTACGCTATCAGAAATCCGCTTTTCCGCTTGCTGACCTGGCCGATTCGCGAGGTCTCGGGCGGCAAGGTGCTGCTGATCGGCACCGGCGTCGGCGAGGCGTTCTACACCGAGATCAAGGTCGCGCTCATCGCCGGTCTGTTCATCGCCAGTCCCGCGGTCTTTTACGAAATCTGGAAATTTGTCGCACCGGGTTTGTACGAAACCGAACGCAGGATGGCCAAGCCGTTCGTCTTCTTCGCGACGATGTTTTTCGTGCTCGGCGGATATTTCTGCTGGGCCGTCGTCTTCAGAGTCGGCTACGCATTTTTCCTGGCTCAATACGCGTACATCGGAGTCACCCCGACCATCCGCATCAGCGAGTACCTGGCGTTCTCATCCAAGCTGCTGCTCGCGTTCGCGCTCACGTTCGAGATGCCGATTTTTGCGTTCTTTTTCACCAAGCTCGGGATGATCGACTACAAGATGATGCTCAGCTACTGGCGCTATGCGATCGTCGCCATCTTCGTGGTCTCCGCGGCTCTGACTCCGCCCGACATGATCTCGATGTTCCTGCTCGCGATTCCGCTGGTGCTGCTGTATGCGATCAGCGTCGGCGTCGCCTGGATGTTTCGTCTTAAGCCCGCGGAAAAACCGGCCGCGACAACAACGAAACCTGAACAACCCGAAACCGTCTGACCCTTTAAGCGAATCGATCAGAGGTCCCATGGCAACAATTCTGAAATCTCCGGTCGCCACCGGCGCACCCGGAATCCCGCCGCGATGGACCCGCAGCGCCAAGGATGCGGTCTGCACCGCCTACTCCTCCTTGAGCCATCTATGGTTCACCACCTCCGTCGGCGTCGTCAACGAGATTTATTTCCCCACCATCGATCAGCCGCAGGTCCGCGACCTCCAGTTCCTCATCACCGACGGTGAGACCTTCTTCCACGAAGAACGCCGCAATCTCGATTCCACCACCGAGTACCTCGACGCCACCGGCCTCGGCGTGCGAATCGTCGGCCATTCGCCCGACGGCCGCTATCATCTCTTCAAGGAAGTCATCACCGATCCGCATCAGGCGACCCTGCTCATCAACCCCCGCCTCGAGGGCGACCCGGAGCTGCTCAAAAAACTCCACCTCTACGTCATGCTCGCGCCGCATCTGTGTGTCGGCGGATGGGGTAACAACGGTTACCTGGCCAAAATTGCCGGGCACGAGTTCCTGACTGCGAACAAGGACGACGTCTGGCTGGCTTTGGGAGCCACAGTGCCATTTCTCAGGGCTTCATGCGGATACGTCGGAAATACCGACGGATGGCAGGACATCAGCGCCAACTTCAAGATGGATTATCAGTTCGCCGCCGCGCTCGACGGCAATATCGCGCTCACCGCCGAGATCGATTTGCGCAAGGGCTACTCTTTCACCCTTGGCCTCGGCTTCGGCCGCAAGCTCAATCGCGCCGTGACTACTCTCTATCAGTCGCTCGCCGATCCTTTCCCCGCGCATCGCGCCCGCTTCCTCGAACAATGGCGTCGCGCGTCGCGCCATTTCCTTCCGCTCGAGAAATTCTCCGGCGACGGCGGCGCGCTCTATCGCCGCAGCAGCGAGCTTCTTCTCGCCCATGAAGATAAAACCTATCCCGGCGCGCTCATCGCTTCGCTCAGCATCCCCTGGGGCGAGGCCAAGAGCGACGAGGACCTTGGCGGCTACCATCTGGTGTGGACCCGCGACATGGTCAACAGCGTGATCGGATTGGCCGCTTCGGGCGAGGTCGCCACCGCGCTGCGCGCCTTGATCTATCTCGCTTGTGCGCAGCGCCCCGACGGCGGCTTTCCGCAGAACTTCTGGATCGACGGGAAGCCCTACTGGAACGGGATTCAGCTCGACGAAGTTTCGTTTCCGATCATGCTCGCGTGGCGGATGCACAAACACGGCACGCTCAAGGATTTCGATCCGTATCCGATGGTGCTGCGGGCGGCCCACTTTCTAATCGACAACGGATGCGCCACGCCGCAGGAGCGATGGGAAGAAAACGCCGGCTACTCGCCCTCGACGCTCGCCGCAAATGTAGCGGCACTGATCTGCGCGGCCTGTTTCGCTCGCGATCGCGGCGACCTGGTGACCGCGCAATTCCTCGAGGAGTACGCCGACTTCCTCGAGGCGCACATCGAAACCTGGACCGTCACCAACCAGGGCTTCCTCGTCCCCGGCATCAAGTGCCACTACGCCAGGATCAATCCCATCGACATCGGCAATCCGGACGCCGACGAAAGCATCGCGGGCAAGCGCGTCTTCATTCACAATCGCGCACTCGGCGCGCAGGCTGAATTCCCCGTCGCGGAAATCGTTGACGGCGGATTTCTCGAGCTGGTCCGCTACGGCATTCGCAAAGCCGGCGATCCGCTGATGGAGGATTCGATCCGCGTCATCGACTCCGTCCTGAAGACCGACTTCCCTGCGGGTCCGTGCTGGCGGCGCTACACGCACGACGGTTACGGACAGCTTGACGACGGCGGCCCGTTTATCGGATGGGGCCGCGGACGCCCGTGGCCGCTGCTGACCGGTGAGCGCGGGCATTACGAACTCGCGGCGGGTCGTGACCCGCGTCCCTATCTGAGAGCGATGGAACGGTTTTCGAATTCCACGCAGTTGCTGCCCGAACAGATCTGGGATCAACCCGACATCCCGCACGCGCTGCTCAGGTATGGCTACCAGACGGGCAGCGCGACTCCCCTGATGTGGGCGCATGCCGAGTACATCAAGCTGCTGCGCTCGGCCTCGGACGCACGGGTCTTCGACATGATCGACGAGGTCAAAGACCGCTACATAAAGCTCGGACGAAAGCCGAGCCGCCTTCGCGTCTGGAAGTCCAACCGCCGCGTCAAGTCGGTTTCACCCGGCGACCGCCTGCGCATTCAGGCCACTGGGCCGTTCACGCTTCATTGGT
Source organism: uncultured Pseudomonadota bacterium (assembly GCA_937889395.1). Taxonomy (GTDB): domain Bacteria; phylum Desulfobacterota; class Binatia; order Binatales; family Binataceae; genus Binatus. Next base: position 15,840 of record CALAOW010000004.1, read on the forward strand.
CCAACGACGAATGGCGGCACTTCAACGACACCGGTTCGATTTCAACGCCGATCGGTTTCGACTACGTTGACATCAATATCGGCGCAGGCGACCGCGCCCCGGTTCGCTTTACGTTCAACTGGCGCGAGACGCGCAATTGGGAAGGCCGCGACTACGCCGTCGCAATCGCGAGATAGCGTCTAAATCGCCATGCACGAAATCTGCCTTAAGGTTCTGTCATGGAACCTGCACGCAATGGCGTGGCCGTTGTCCAAAGATCCCGGCGGCCGGATGGATCGGGTAAGCGCGAAAATGCGCGAACTGTCGCCGGACGTTGCGCTATTGCAGGAAGTCTGGTTCGGCTCGCTTGTCGATCGTCTCACCCTGGCGCTGCAACCCGATTGGATTCCAATCTGCATCAAGCGCCGCGGCGTCGGCCCCAGGGGCGGACTGCTCGCATTTGTCAGCGCCTCTGCGGGATGGCGCGTGCGCGCAGCGCCGGAGTTTCACGCCTTCGCCGCCAGCGCGCCGGTATGGAAAGTCTGGGAGGGCGATGGACTCGGCGGTAAGGGCATTCTGACTGTCGAGCTCGAGCGCGGCGAACAGCGCATCTGCGCTGTCAATACTCATCTCCAGTCACAATATCCGGGGATCGACTATGCCGATGTTCGCCAAGCGCAGCTCATCGAGCTTCGCGAGATCGTGTCGCATTCCCATGCATCGCTACCCGCGATAGTTGCGGGAGATTTCAACACAGACTCGCGCGAGTCTCTCTATTCACTCGTCGCGGCCCTCGGGACCGACCTGACTGCTGAAGAACGCGAGCGATGCAACCGCGGAACGTATGTGGACTCCCCTGACGAACGCCCCGAATGGATTGATTACATCGTCGCAGCCAACTCACACGCGTGGACTGCTTCGGCAAACCTCGAGCTCATCGCGAATCAGCGGGCCGATGTCCCCTATTCCGACCACAGCGGTCTTTTCTGCACCCTCAGGCTGGCGCGGCGCCGATAGGCGAAGCCCGCATCTTTTCTTAATACTAAGGTGCAGGGGTTACCCCTGCTCTTAGCATTGGGTGCAGGGGTCACCCCTGCGAAAATAACTGCGCCGAGCCCATCGAGCGACATCCACCAGACCAATCATCACCGGAACCTCAATCAACGGACCGATTACGGCGGCGAATGCGGCGCCGCTGTCGATGCCGAAGGTCGCGACCGCGACTGCGATTGCCAACTCGAAATTGTTGGACGCTGCGGTGAAGGACAGCGTCGCCGTCTGCGGATAGTTTGCGCCGACGCCGCGGCCTAGTACGAAGGAAAGCGCGAACATGATCGTGAAGTAGAGCAGCAGCGGAATCGCTATGCGCACGACATCGAGCGGCAGATGCACGATTTTCGCGCCCTTGATCGAAAACATCACGACAATCGTGAAGAGAAGAAAGACCAGCGTGAGGGGACTTACCTTCGGAATGAAACGCTCGCGATACCAGGCCTTGCCCTTGCGCGAGGTAAGGATCTTCCAGGTCGCAAAGCCCGCCACGAACGGCACCCCCAGATAGATGCCGACGCTTTCCGCGATCTTGCCAATAGTGACATCGACGACAGCGCCGCCCAATCCGAGCCATCGGGGCAGCACCGTCACGAACACGAATGCATAGAGTGAAAAGAAAAGCACCTGAAAGATCGAATTGAACGCAACCAGTCCGGCGCAATACTCCGCGTCGCCGCCGGCGAGTTCGTTCCACACGATTACCATCGCGATACATCGCGCCAGGCCGATGATGATCAGGCCGGTCATATACTCCGGACGATCGCGAAGGAATATCACCGCGAGCGCGAACATCAGGATCGGACCGATGATCCAGTTCTGGACCAGCGAGAGGCCGAGGATTTTCCAATCGCGAAAGACATCTCCCAGCTCGTCGTAATTCACCTTCGCCAGCGGCGGATACATCATCAGGATGAGCCCGATCGCGATTGGTATTGAGGTGTTGCCCACGCTCAGGCGATCGAAGACAATCCTCACGCCCGGCGCCGCCGCTCCCAACACGATCCCGGCCGCCATCGCGAGGAAAATCCATAGCGTCAGGTAGCGGTCGAGAAACGAGAGTCGGCGAAGGATCGGGGTCTGTGCAATCGTCATCGATGCGCTCATTGTGAACTTCTCCATATCGAGGGAAGTGCGAGATGCAGCCGCTACTCGCGCCCTTCGGGAAGTTTGACTTTGCCGATTTCTTTGACTCGCTGTTGCAGAGCGAAACTGTCCAGTGCCTCGATTCTCAGGCTCGTGAAAATCTTGATGCGATTTTCCAGCTCGCGGTAAACGCGGAAGAAGAAGCGGCGCTTTTCCTCGTGGCTGCCCTCAAACGCCGCCGGGTCGGCCACGCCCCAGTGCGCAGTGATCGGTTGTCCCGGCCATAGTGGGCACTGCTCGGCGCCCGCCCGATCGCAGACCGTGAAGACGAAGCCGAGCGGCAGACTGTCCGCACGGGCAAACTCCTCCCAGCTCTTGCTGCGCAAGCTGGAGGTGTCGTAGTTCAGCTCCTGGAGCAGCTCTAGCGTCATCGGGTGGACGGCGCCCTTGGGATGGCTCCCGGCGCTGTATCCTTTGAACTTTCCCCTCCCCCACCGTCCGATTGCGCATTCAGCCATCAGGCTGCGCGCGGAATTGCCCGTGCATAGAAACAAGACGTTGTATTCACGATTGGCCACGGCGCGGTCGTCAGTCGAGGATCGGTTCACTATTGCGCTTTCCGATTTTTCTTCGGCGTGACAGTCTGCTGAGGCGCGCATTCGGATCCGCAGCCTGGCGCGGCGGCGGAACTGCATAGCTCTGGCCGCCCGCCGCAGCAGTTCTCGGTCAGGTACACAAGCAGATCGCTCATCGCCTTGAAATTGGCGCTGTAGATGATCGACCGGCTCTCACGCCGCGAACTCACCAAGCCCGCAAATCTGAGTTGGTTCAGGTGAAATGACAACGTGGGCGAGGGCTGACCCAGCCGCGTGCCGATCTCGCCGGCCGGCAGCCCCGCGGGACCCTTCTGCACCAGCAGACGGAAGATGTCGAGCCGAGTCCCTTGCGCCAGCGCGCCCAGCGCCGCGATTACGGTTGACTTCTTCATAGTTTCATACTTATAAAGATATATCAAAATGGAGTCAAGGGACCTAAAGGAACCGAAAGGACGCCAGCATCTTCCCCCTTCCCCCGCTACGCGAGCCGCTCGATCGTGAACTGCGCAGCGAGCGACGCCATCATCGCCTCGACTTCGTCGCGCGAATCCGCCGAGAAGTAAATCCGCAGATGATGCCGCGTGGGATCCTCGGTCCGCAGCGTCGCGATATTGTCGTAGGACTCGACGATCGACTTGAACAGCACGATCTGCTCAGGCGGTATCGCAATCAGCATCGAATCGATCGCCGGTGCTTTATTTTCGCTCAAAACCAACTCTCTTCCCGCGCAAGGTTTACTGCTCGCTGCGCGACCCTTAGATTCTAGCCGATGACGCTGCCACGGGTCTTGTTCGTAACCGGCAAAGGCGGCACCGGCAAGAGCACGGTCGCTGCCGCGCTTGCGATTGCGCTGTCGCGCCGGCGTCCGACTACGCTTGCCGATCTCGACCGTCGCCTGTCCGCGGCCGCGGCGCTCGGCGCGATGCCGGAGGATTCGACCACCGTCAAAGTCACCGACTCGCTCGATGTCTTCGCGCTCACGCCGCGCGCCGAGCTCGAAGCCTTCATCGAGCGTATCGTCCCGATTCGTGCCATCTCGCGCCGGATGCTGCGCAGCCGAACCTTCGGTTACGTAACCGCCGCGCTGCCGGGTCTCGAGGCTTTCCTGCTGCTGGAACGTCTCCGGATCATGGCGGGAGACGCGGCGCTCGAGGATCGTTATCTCGTGATCGACGCGCCCGCCTCGGGCAGCGCCGTCGAACTGCTCTCTGTTTCGTCGGGCGTGAAGGGAATCGCGCCTGCCGGCACGCTGAACCGGCTTGCCGATTCGGTCGACAGGTTCCTTACCGACGCGACACGATTCGGCGCGATCGTCACGATGACGCCGGAGGATCTCGCAGTTCGCGAGGCGCTTGAAACCGCCGCCACGATGCGCGAGAGGCTCGGCATCGTCACTGTCGCAGCGATAATGAACTGCGTTCCCAATTTGCTCTTCGACACTTCCGAACTCGCCGCGCTGATCCCGCTCGGCGGCCACGCCCGCTTGGCCATGCGCCGAAACGCCGCGCACGAACAGGCGGCTCTGGTCGCCCCGCGGTTCGCCGCCGCCGGCATCCCGACCTTCAGCCTCCCGATGATGTTCACGCCGGCCATGGGACCCGCTGAAGTCGAGAAACTTGGCCGCGTGTTGGATGCGGAGCTGCTCGACCGATGAAGCCCAAGGCCGTACAGCTCAAGCCGTCTGCCCGTCTTAAGCAGCCTGCCCATCCCGAGTCGTTCGACTTGCGCTCGCGCAGCCTCGTGATCTGCCTGGGGCCCGGCGGCGTCGGCAAGACCACCATCAGCGCCGCACTCGCCGTGCACGCCGCCATGATCGGACGCGCCGTGGATGTGATGACCGTCGATCCCGCGCCGCGCCTGCTCGACGCGCTCGGCCTTGGAGCGGATTCATCCGAGCCGGTCGAAGTGCAGCTCGAGGGCATTGGTCATGCACGCCGTGGCGGCGGGTCCAATCGCGCGAGGCTGCGCGCGTTGCGCCTGGATCCAAAACGCACTTTCGATTCGATCGTCGCGCGTTACGCGCTGTCGGACGCGGCGCGCGATACGATTCTTGAAAATCGAATCTATCGCAATCTCTCGGGCGCGCTTGCAGGAGTGGCGGACTACATGGCGATGGAAAAGCTGCTCGAACTCGCCGCCAATCCCTTAACGGACCTGCTGGTGCTCGACACTCCTCCGGCGGCCGAGGCGCTCGACTTTCTGGACGCGCCACGGCGCCTGCTCGAACTGCTCAACTCGCGCGCCGCGGTCCTGCTCGGCGCGCCCGCCGGACTGTTCAGGAGCAGGTTGCGGATGGTGGATATTGCCGCGCGCGCCGTGCTCGCGGCGTTCGATCGCGTGACCGGCCTGAACCTGCTGAGCGACATCCAGTCCTTCGTTCGCAGCTTCGACGGCATGTACGAAGGTTTTTCCGCTCGTGCCGCGCGCGCCCAGGACAAGCTGCGAGCGCCGGACACGGCAATCGTGATCGTCACGACCGCGGAGTCGAGCCGAATCGCGCAGGCGCGCGAATTTATCGGCGCGCTCGAGCGTGCCGGCTTGCGCGTCGCCGCGATGGTCGTGAATCGTGTGATCGCGGAGCTGCCTGACGCCGCGGAACTGTCGTCGGCCCGGATCGCGCCGTCGCTCAAAAGAAAATTGAAGCGCAATCTCGCCGACTATGCCGCGCTCAAGACGCGCGAGGAGGTTTCGCTGAGTGCTCTGCGCAATTCGCTTCCCGGCGGCGCGGTGCTGATGGTTGCGCCTGACCTCGGCCGCGAGCCGCGCACCATCGCGGACCTCGCCGAAATAGGCCGCAGCTTGCGCGCCGGCTGATCAGCCGGGCTTCTTTGCGCGTCGAACCGCGGGCTTCGCTTTCGTGGGTTCGTCATGATCGAGAACGCGATCGAGCTTGATACTGAGGTTCAGCAGTTGCGAGCTCAGATGATCGAGCCGCGCTTTCAGCTCGCGAACGTCCCGCTTGGAAGGGATATTGACGAAGTCGAGCACCTGTTCGACGTTGCGGTCGAATGACTGCTTGTTCGCCATGAAACGTTCACCCGCCCGCCCGAAACTCGAGCGCATCCTCTCGTTTGACATGATCTCATTGAACAAGCCGGTGATGCCTTCTTCGCTCATCTGCCGTAGCTTGTTCATCAGGTTGTCGTCGTCGCGGCGTGCCATGGTTTTCAACTATATATAGAGTGTCGAGCCGCGCAAACCGATGACCATTATCGCCAGCCTGCTAAGCATCGCGTCCGGATTCGCCCTGATGGGGTACAGCGAGCCGCCCGCGAATCTGATCGCGACCTCGATCATCATCGATCTCGCGCTCGCTCCCTTAACCGCGATTATCGCAGCGCGCCGCGGCCGCTCGACCATTCGATGGACCGTCGCCGGACTCGCGCTCGGCGCGTGGGCGCTCGCCGCGGTGATGATTATTCCGCCCCCCGCTCCACCGCGCCCCGACGCCCCTCAGTATCCGCCTACTTCTGATGCTGCTTGATCCACGCTGCGGTCGGCGCGAAGACTTCGCTCTCCGACTTCGTTCCCGCCAACACGTCCAGGTGGCCCCACTTGTCAAGCTTTGTAAATGAGGGGTCGGGCGCGCCGGTTGATTTCGACGGCTCCTCGACTTGACCGGGCCATTGGCTGCCGAAGTTGGTGCTGGCGAACGCGATCACGGGAATTTTCGACGCCTTGAGCGCCGCGAGCAGTTCCGGGGAAAATGGATTCTCGCCGTCCTGAACCGCCGGCCAGTAGCGATCGTAGCCAATTAGCAGCCTTGCCAGCACGACGGCGTCGGAAAAGCCGCCCTGCGGATTCGCGAGTCCGCCGTTGCCGCCGAAAAATCCGCCCGCGCCGTACACGACGTGTTCCAGGTTTTCGCGCGCAGTCTTGTACTTGGGAATCGGCGCAGGCTGATCGGGATTGTCAATCACCATCTGCATGAGCTTGTAGCGTTTGTCGTAAGTCAGGTGCTCACCACCGATGTCGTCAGCATAGTGGCCGGCCGGCACTGGCAGCAGACGCATCGGATGGCGCGGGATGAATCCGTCGAGCGCAATGATTCCCCCGACGCGCTCGGGACGCCTGGCGGCGTAAAGGTACGCAAACTCGACGCCGCGGCTGAAGCCGGCGACGAAGAGCTTGGCGCGGCCGGTTTTTTCGCTGACGAATTTCGCGGCTGCGTCAATGTCAGTCTCGAAAAGATCGTTGGTCCATCCCGCCAGCTCGGCAAGATCGCTCTGGGGCGTCTGCGGCGGAATAAAATGCGTGCGGTAGTCCATCGACCACACGTCCACGCCGCGCTCGGCCAGATAGACCTGGAACGAGTAGCGTGGATCCTCCAGCGCCACTTCGCCATTCATGTTGGTGCCGGGGAGATAGAGCACGACCGCCTCGGGATGCGCGGGCGGATTCGGCCCCTTTGCAACGCGATGCAGCGCGATTTTATCGAACGGCGATTTGCCCACCGTCGATCCGAACGTCCATTCGTAAATTCCCGGCGCGCCTTTGAGTTCGCGGGCCACGCCGACTTCCTTGAACTCGGTTTCGCCGGCTGACGCGACCGCGCCCAGCGCGATAAAAAAAAGCAGGACCGCCAACACGTCAAGGGCAATGCGCCGTCTAATCTTCATGGGCCTAATCCTCTCCACAATTTCACGTCGTCGCACAAGTCCGCGCCCGCGCCAGCTCATCGCTGGTTGACCCTTCGCGGTCCGCCGTGCGAAACAAAGTCGGCAGGTTCTCACGCCGATCACGCACGGGAGTAAATTTCAATGAGCAAGAAAGCGCAATTCGCCCTGTTCTCTCCGCAAGCCGGACAATCGTGGCATCAGCTCGAAGAACGGGCGCATCGATGCGAGAAGCTGGGCTACCATTCGATCTGGCTGGTCGATCACATGTGGACGCGCGGGATGCCCGATCTCGACCATCATGAATGCATTGCGCTGATGGCGGGCCTGTCGGCGAAGACCGAGAAAATTCGCATCGGCACGCTCGTGATATGCAACTCGTACCGCAATCCGGCGCTGCTGGCGAAGACGCTTGCGACAATCGATCATATCAGCAACGGCCGTCTGGAAATCGGCTACGGCGCGGGCTGGATGGACGAGGAGTACAAGGCTTACGGCTACCAGTTCCCGTCGATGGGCACGCGGCTCAAGATGTTCGAGGAAGGCCTGCACATCATGAAGGCGATGTTCACCGAGAAGCGCGTGACGTTTAAGGGGCGCCACTACTCGGTCGAGGAAGCGGCCTGCAATCCCAAGCCCGTGCAGCAGCCGCATCCTCCGATTACGATCGGCGGCAGCGGCGAAAAGGTCATGTTGAAGCTGGTCGCCAGGTTCGCCGACCGATGGAATTGTCCGGCCGGCTATGAAAGCTTCGAGCACAAGTTCAACGTGCTCAAACAGCACTGCAAAGACGTCGGGCGCGACGTAAACACCATCGACGTGTCCGAGCAGTTGCTGGTGTGCATCGGCAAGACCGACGAGGAAGTCGAGCAGAAGTGGAAGATGGCGCAGATGCTCAAGCCGTTCATCACCACCGGAATCAAAGGCACGCCCAAGCAACTGGTCGAGGAACTCAGAAAACGCATGGCGATGGGAATCACGACGTTTACGATTTTCTTCAGCGACTTCGCGCCGCCGGCGACGCTCGAGTTGTTCGCCAGCGAAGTGATGCCGGCATTTGCGTAAGACGATCAGAATTTGCACGCCGGCGATCCGGCGAATATCGACGGGCGGCGCGTTCGTTCTTGGCCTGCTGGCCGCGGGATGCGCCAGTCAGCCGTTGTATTATTCGACGCAGCTTGATACGACCGGCGGGCTGGGTCCGGGCGACCCGATAACTCACGCGTCCGCGACTATAGGCCACGTGACTGGCGTCTCGCCGATAAGCGACGGCGATTCGCAACTCGCGTTAGAAGTCGATGGGCCTCACGCCGCCGAAATGCACTATGATTCTATAATGACGCTGAACAACCTCGCCGCGACGCCGTCGCTCGATGTAATGAACGTGGATGCGATGAGCCATAGCGCACCGTCGGGCACGCGGCTGGACGGCGCGTCGAGCATGAACGAGACGCAACTGTTTATCATGGCGCGCGGGCCCGGGAGTTACGCTCAGGCGCTGGGACGAGTCGTAGGCGCGACGACGGCGCCGCCGCCTTCGCCTGCGACCGTGCAGATGACGCAACTGCTGGCGCAAATTTCGCAGCAGACACTGGCGAGCGCGATTACAATCTCGCCGCCCACTCGCAAGCAGCTCGAACAGGCCAAACGCGAGGCGCTCGGCGTCGAAAGACAATTGATGCGCAACGGCAAGGTCGAGCAAGCGGAGCGGCTGCGCGCACAGATGGGCAGCATGATGGGTGGAATCACGGCGCCGGTAAACCCGACGGCGCTTCCGCCGACCTCGCCGAATCCGTAGCGCGAGAGGGATCGTCACTAAAATGGATCAGCATCGACTGACGGAATATTTCAAACGCCGGATGCCGCATGCGCGCGAGCATCGCGTGGTGGGCCTCAAACGAATATCCGGCGGTTCGTCGCGCGAGACGTATGCCTTCGATCTGGAATGGAGCGAAGGCGGCCAGACGCGCATGCGCGCGATGATCGGGCGGCGCGACCCGACTGGCGGCCTGCTCAAAACCGATCGCGAGCGCGAGTTCAAAGTGATCGCCGCGATGCATCGCGCGGGCCTCAAGGTTCCCGAGCCCCTGTTCCTGGAGCTCGACGCCGGCGTGATGGATCGCCCGTTTTTCATCATGGATCGCGCGCCGGGCCGCACCGGCATGGGGGCGTTTCCGGCCGCAGAAGCCGAATCTACACGCGCGAAGGTCGCAGATGACTTCCTGAGCGAGCTGGCGCGATTGCAGTCGCTCGATTACCGCGAGTACGGGCTCGAGATTCTTGAGCCTCCGAAAAATCCCGAGGATCCCGCCCGCATCCAGACAGCGCACTGGAGCGAAGTGTACGAACGCGACCGGATGGGCGAACATCATCCGATTCTCAGCGCGGCGTTCGCATGGCTCAAAGCCAACCCGGTCGTGACCGACCGCGTGGTGATCGTTCATGGCGACTATCGTTCGGGAAACTATCTGTACGACGACAATGGAATCATCGCGATGCTCGATTGGGAGATGGCGCATCTGGGCGACCCGATGGAGGATCTCGGGTGGGCGTCGATGACCTTCTGGGGACGCGACGAACTAGCCGGCGGCCTGATGGAACGCGAAGCGTTCTACCGCCTGTACGAACAGAAGACCGGCCATCGCGTCGATCGGGAACGGCTATTTTTCTACCGGGTGCTCGGCGACGCGAAGATGATCGCGATTTGTCTGACCGGAATCCGCGACTTCGTCGAGGGACGCACGTCCGACTCCATGATGCCTTTTCTTGAACTGCTAATCCCGCAGTTGCTCGAGGACTTGGCCAACCAACTTCGATTAGTCTGAGGTGCTTAGATGCTACGGCCAACGTTGAATGAAGTGATCAGCGGAATGCAGCGCACGATCATGGACGCGCTGCTGCC
>CALAOW010000005.1 GCA_937889395.1 uncultured Pseudomonadota bacterium
CGCGCCATCTTGTCCTCGAGCATCGAGGCCGAGATATGCGGGAACTTCACCGAGAACATCCCGCCGAAGCCGCAACACTCCTCCCGATCGCGCAGCTCGCAAATTCTGATTCCGGCCACCGCACTCAGCAGCGTCATCGGTTCATCGCGCACGCCCAACTCGCGCATCAGATGACACGACGGATGATACGCGACCGCCCGCTCGTAGCGCGCGCCGACATACTTCACCTTCAGCACGTTGACGATGAACTGCGACAGCTCGAATACCCACGGCCGAATCGCCAGCGCTCGCCCGGCCAGCGCGGGATCGTCGGCGAGCAAGTCGCCGTAAAAGATCTTCAGCATGCTCGTGCACGAGCCCGACGGCACGACGATCGGAATGCCCGGCTCGACCGAACTCAGAAAGCGGCGCGCGAGATCGAGCGCCTCATCGCGGAAACCCTCATTGAAAGCGACCTGGCCGCAGCAGAACGCGCCGCGCACCGGCGTCACCTTGAGCCGCAGCCGCTCGAGCACGGTAGCCGCCGCGTCGTTGACTTCGGGAAAAAATTCCTCGGCGAGGCAGGTCGAGAATAGTTGGACTTCAGTCATCGCGGGGCCACACCACGATCACGTGGATCGATTTGGGGCCGTGCACGCCGAGCACGATTCGTTTCTCGATATCCGCGGTGCGGCTCGGGCCTGTGATCAGCGTCAATCGGTTCGCCGCGACGCCGCTCGCCCCCATCTCGGCGAGCACCGCCGCCAGATTTGCCATCACGCGATCGATCTGAACGATCACCAGGCTCGCCGGCGGCAGCAGCGTGAGAGAACTCGGCCGATCCCCGGTTGAAACTACCGCCAGCGTGCCGGTCGAGGCGATCGCGAAATCCGCCTCCGCGATCCCCAAATCTGCGTTTGCCACCCGCTCACGCATCGCGGCGCGTTCCGTGTCCGCCACCGGGATCGTGCGAACTATCCTGCAATCCGCGCGCTCGAGCGCCTCGCCGATTGCGTCCATGTCGCTGATTACGCCTTGTCCGAGCGCGACCGTCTTCGCGCCGATCTCGCCGGCGAGAGTGACTATTCGATTAGTCACTTCGGCTGGAGTGAGTATTCCGAGGAACTTGCCGCCTACCTCTTCGAGCTCGCGCGCGAACGTCGATACGAGCGCGGTGCGATGCGCCGACTGCGCCACGGGCACCGTCGCGCTCGCCGCCTCGGCGTGCGAGTCGCTCCGCGCGCCAACGCCGAGCGCGTCTTTTACGCTCGCGATTATTTTGTGAATGTCAGCCACGTTCAGCCTGGCGGGCGCTCCCTCCCGGGCGCGGGGCGCTTATGCGGACGCGGCCGCGGGAAGTCGCGATACTTCGTCCAGTTGCCGAACGGTCCCGGCATCCGGCGCAGATAACCATTGTGCGCGAATGGTTTCAGCACCATCGCGGCGAGTTCTCCAAGCGCTCGAACCGTCCGCGGATGCCGCGCCATCTTCGCAAACCGCCGCGCTCCACGCCGCGCCCGCTCTATCGCACGAGGCCATTTGAGCGGATGCTCGCCGGCGCTTTCTTTCCAGCGCAGATGCAGCAGGATTCGCGGGATGTCGATCTTGACGGGACAGATGTCCTTGCACGCGCCGCACAGCGTCGACGCGAACGGCAGGTATCCCGCGGCGCTGCCGAAAAGATTGGGGCTGATGATCGATCCGATCGGTCCCGGATAGACCGAGCGATACGCGTGGCCGCCGATGCGCCTGTAGATCGGGCATACGTTCAGGCACGCGCCGCATCGGATGCAATTCAACGCCTCGCGCAGAACCGGATCCGCAATCATCGAGCTGCGCCCGTTGTCCAGGATCACCACGTGCATCTCGCGTGGTCCGTCGAGATCGCCCTCGCGCCGCGGCCCCGTGATGAAACTGGTGTAGGTCGTGAGCTTCTGCCCGGTCGCGGTGCGCGCGAGGATTTCCAGGAAGTGGCTCAGGTCTTCGAGCCGCCCGATGACCTTCTCGATTCCCATCACGGCGACGAACGTCTCCGGCATCGTGCTCGACAGGCGCCCGTTGCCTTCGTTCTCGACGATGACGAGCGTGCCGGTTTCTGCGATCGCAAAATTGACGCCGGTAACTCCGAAATCCGCGTTCAGAAAAATCGCGCGCAATCGCGAGCGCGCTTCGGCCGTGAGTTTTTCAGGCTCCGCGGTGTACTCGATGCCGAACTTGTCGGTGAAAAGTTGCCCGATGTCTTCCTTGGACAGATGAATCGCGGGCGTGATGATGTGCGACGGGCGCTCGCCGCGAAGCTGCACGATGTACTCGCCAAGGTCCGTCTCGACCGCGTCGATCCCCGCGCGTTCGAGCGCGCCATTGAGCTCGATCTCCTCCGTCGTCATCGACTTGCCCTTGACGACGTTCTTCGCGCCGCGCCCCTTTGCAAGTTCGACGATATAGTCGCGCGCCTCCGCCGCATTCTCAGCGAAGAACACCTTGCATCCGCGCGCTTCGAGCTTCGACTTGAGTTCGATGAGCAATTCGTCGAGGTGCTCAATCGCGTCGGTCTTGATTCGATGCGCCGCGTCGCGCTCGTCGTCGTACGCCGGGAACTCCGCCTTCACTTCGGCGAAGTGATCGAGATGCCGCGCGCTGGCGTTCTCGAGCTTGCGCCGCAACTCATGGTCGCCGACCGCGGCGCGGCTCGACTCGAAGAAATCGCGGGCTTTTGGCAATTCAGCCATCCGGGATGTCAGGCGTCAATTGATCAGCGCGACTTGGCGAATCAGGCGCAGCACCGCTTCGCGCGCCGACTCGGCCGCGGGATGCTCGGGAGCCTGCGAAAGAAAACTCTGGAAGTCTTCGAGCGCCGGCTTGAAGCATTCCAGCCGCTCGAACAAACCGCCGCGTTCCACCAGCTCGTCGAGCGCGCGCGG
>CALAOW010000006.1 GCA_937889395.1 uncultured Pseudomonadota bacterium
CGTTCTTCTTCTTTTCTGCCCAGCGCTTCTTCATCGCTTCAGAGAGCTTCTTCCGACCCGCAGCAGTGAGCCCGCCACGTCGCTTGGGCGCAGAGGCCTTACCGGTAGTCTTCCCCATACGCCGTTCTGCCCAGCGTCTTTTCATCGCCTGTGACAAACGACGTCTGCCCTCCGGCGTGATTCCGCCGCGCCGCCGTTTGAGCGCACCCGCTCTTCGAACAGTACCGCTGACCGCCGTCTTCGCATCCTCGAGAAGGGCGGCAATAGCCCGGCCTATCCTGTCTCTTTCCGTTTTCAACTCTGTGATTATGCTGTTCAGGTCCAATTTCGCCTCCTGTTTGATAGCGCATACCATAACTATCCGGTCTCCGCCTAGCAACTACAACTCCCCCGCAGCTTAGACAGCGTGGGGGGCTGCGAACCATCACATATGCTTTGGACAATCTCGGCCTCCGTGAGGATGCCGACCACGCGGCCGGTCTCGACAACCGGAAGGCAGCCGATCTTCCGCTCAATCCAGATTCGGGCAGTCCGTCGTAGGCATTTCTAGCGGGCTGGAGAACCTACGATGCGCGGGATAACTACCGAGCATCGCAGCGAGCGGAAGGGGCATCACTGCTCAACCAGGCATGAGAACCGGGCTCGAACCTTGCGATTGCGGACGGCCTGCTGTGGGTGCGAGTCTAAATGAGGTTCCTGTACGAATGCGCCCGCGATGCGCGCTATGGAGTGACGGCGCTTTCGATCTCCCGCACTATTCCGCTATGTCAATATAAGCGCGAGTGACATCAATCATGGAAAAGCGAAAACTTGGTGCGCAGTCTGCTAACTCAATGTCGATGAAGTCCCCACACGCTGCCACGCTCGCGCTTGTGGGCTGGTATCTAATGGTGCCGCCGGTACGCGAAGGCCGCGCCAACGCGCCCGAGACGTAAGTAAGGCCGGGACGGAAGTAACGCCAGAACAGGAGTATGACCGCCGTCGGCCGGCTATCCGCGCGCGCAGGAGGATCATCATCAAATGAAAGTAGACCCATTCACTCATCAGATGATTAGGTTCGTAAGCGCGATGCACGTGGCGACGTACCGGCTGTTCGGCGGGATGGGCCTGCTCAACCGCAATACCCTGATCCTCACGACGCGCGGCCGCAAGTCGGGGCGCGCGATCGACAAGCCGCTGTTGTATTACCAGGAAGACGGCAAGGCCTACCTGGTCGCTTCCTACGGCGGCAGCGATACTCCGCCGGCGTGGTACCTGAACCTCACCGCGAATCCCGAGGTCGAGGCGCAGATCGGAAGCGCTCGCAGAAAGTACCGAGCACGCACGCTGTCTGCGGAAGAGAAACGCGCGGTATGGCCGAAGCTGCTCGCGATTTACCCGTCCTACGCCGACTATCAGAAGAAGACCACGCGCGAGATTCCGCTGGTCGAACTCGCACCAATTTGATCGCGTGGCGGCATTGGCAGCGCGCGGCGGCGGCGCTAGGTTGCTGACTATGCCAAAGCAGCGGGTCGGCGATATTGACATCTATTATGAAGTGCACGGCAGCGGGCCGCAGACGCTGGTGATGGTCCGTGGCCTCGGCTCGAATCTGTGCGCGTGGTACGAGCAGACCCCGGTACTCGCGCGCCATTTTCGCACCGTGGTATTCGACAATCGCGGAGCGGGACGCACCGACAAGCCTGACGCGCCGTACTCGATGCGACAGATGGCGGCGGATGCGGCTGGGCTGATGGACGCGCTCGCGATTGATCGCGCGGCGCTGCTGGGAATCTCGATGGGCGGGATGATCGCGCAGGAGTTCGCGCTGAACTATCCGGAGCGGCTGAGCGCGCTGATCCTCGGCTGTACGAATTTCGGCGGACCCACTGTGGTGCAGGCCGATCCCGAAATTATCTCGGCGGTGATGGCGGGGGCTAACCCGACTCCCGAACAGCGGCGGCTGCAACTCCTCGCGTCGTTCTCGGACGCATCGATCGAAGGCAGACCCGAGTTCCTCGTCCGGGACGAAGAAATTCGCAAGCTCTATCCGATTCCGCCATTCGCATTCATGCGCCAGACGCAGGCGATCACTGGACACGACACCGGAGCGCGACTGGGCACGATCAAGATTCCCACCTTGGTGATGGCGGGGCGCGATGACGTGCTGGTGCCGCCGGCGAATGCGAAAATGCTGGCGGAGAAAATTCCCGGAGCGATTCTCAAGGAACTGCCGGGAGGGCATCTGTTCTTCACCGAATTTCCGGAGCTGTTCAATCCGCTGGTGATCGATTTTGTGCGATCGCATCCCTGACGCGAGGGCAGATCGTGATGACCATGCGAGAACGATTCTCAAAAGTGCGCGCGAGAAAGTAAAGGCGTGAAAGCAAAAGCCGCGGTTGCGAATCGGACCGGCGAGCCGCTGTAAGTGACCACCGTCGACCTCGAGGGCCCGAAGGCGGGCGAGGCCCGGTAAGCGTTCGATGCGATGTAAAGACGCTCCGGGGAAGTGTTGCAACTTCGAAGGCGGTGACGGAGGGCGGCCCGAGCGGAAGTGGGCGGCGAGGTCTCAGGCAGCCAGATCGAACAGTTGGTCGATGAACTGATTTTGTTTGCGAATATCATCGTCGCTGACCCACCGCGCCTGGCCCTTCCGGATCATGTGCATCGCTTCGTAGCCCTCAATCGTTCGCCGGGCCGCCTGGTACGCGCGAAAGCTCTGCTTGGCCTTCACGCGTCGTTTGATCGCTCGATGATCCTGCTCCAGGATGTTGTTCAAGTATTGGACCG
>CALAOW010000007.1 GCA_937889395.1 uncultured Pseudomonadota bacterium
GAAACCGCTTCGCCGATCGATCCTGCGCGTTTCATCGATTCAGCGCGCGCCGCGCGCCCCTCATGCGTCAACTTCTTCGTCAGCGGAAACACTACCTCGTTCGTCGGTTCCACGCCTGAACAGTTGGTCAAGCTCGACGGAGAAACTGTCACGTCAAGTGCGCTGGCGGGTTCCGTGCCGCGCGGCGCCGACCCTCAAGAAGATCGCGCGCTGGGCGATTCGCTGCTCAGTTCGGCGAAAAACCTCGAAGAGCACCAATATGTCGTCAATGCGCTCGCGTCGGCGCTGGAATCCGTGGCTTCGCCGTTAAGCGTTCCCGCGCGTCCGCACCTGATGCTCTTGCCCGAGGCGCAGCATCTGTTCACCCGGGTCGAGGGCCGTTTGCGTGAATCTCGCAGCGTCATCGAACTGGCAGGACTGCTTCACCCGACCCCCGCCGTATGCGGTGTGCCGCGCGAAGCGGCCCGCGCAATCATCGAGCGCGAAGAACCGGAGCGCGGCTGGTACACAGGCGCCGTCGGTTGGATCGACGCCAAAGGCCAGGGCGAGTTCGCGGTCGCGCTGCGCGCAGGCGTTATCGACGGCAGCCGGATGTACATCTTCGGGGGCGCCGGGATCGTCGTGGGTTCCGACTCCGAAGCGGAATTTGCGGAGACTGAAAATAAGCTGACCGCGCTGCTCGGGAGCACGGCCCTTGGAACCATCGCCTAATCCCAATAGCCGCGCTGCCGCCGTCATGATGCAGGAGTTCGCGCGATCCGGCGTCGCCCACGCCTGTATCTCGCCCGGCTCCCGTTCGACCGCGCTAGTCACCGGCATCCTGCGTGCGCGCGCAATTCGGCCATGGGTGATCCTCGATGAACGCAGCGCCGGATTCTTTGCGCTCGGGATGGCGCGTGAGACTCGCCGCCCCGTCATCCTCGTATGCACTTCGGGCACCGCCGCGGCCAACTACATGCCCGCGGTCGTCGAGGCTTCCCTGTCCAGGATTCCGCTGATCGTCATCACGGCCGACCGTCCGCCCGAGGCGCGCGATTGCCGCTCCGCACAGACCATCGACCAGGTCAGGATGTTCGGCAGTCACGCGCGATGGAGCGTCGATCTCGCCACTCCCGTCGCGGGCCTCGATCTCGACAGCTATTACCGGACTATCGCTTGCCGCGTGTTCGCCACCACGGCGCAAATGCCGGCCGGACCGGTGCATCTGAACATCCCGATGCGGGAACCGCTTATCGACGTGAGCGAGGAACGCGAGGCACTTGCACGGATCGGTGAAAGCGAATTCGCGGCGGATGAATCGCGTCGGCCGTACACGCGGGTTTATCCCGCGCGCCCTGCCATCCCATCCGATTCGATTGGCGCGCTCGCCGGGATGATCCGCGGCTGCGATCGAGGTCTGATAGTATCCGGTCCTGCCGCGCCGTCGCCGGAGGCGGCCTGCTCGATTGCGCGGCTCGCCGGGCGGCTCAACTGGCCGGTCCTCGCCGATCCATTGTCGGGTCTTCGTGCCGGCCATCACGACCGCTCGAGGATAGTCGATGCCTACGACGTCCTGCTCCGCGACCCGGCGTTTTGTGAGGCTCATCAGCCCGACGCCGTGATCCAGTTTGGCGATCCTCCCGTCTCCAAGTGCCTCGGACAATTTCTCGCCTCGAGACCGCGACGATCCCACTTGATGGTCGCGGAGCCGGGAACCTGGCCCGATCCGCTTCAAATAGCCTCCGATGTAGCGCAGGTCGGGACGGTTGAATTGTGCGACTCGATTTTCGAGTCGCTTGATGACGCGCCGAAGATGTCGCCGTGGCTCGATTCGTGGCTTGCGGCATCGGCGCGATCGCGCGCGGCGCTCGACGCGATGCTCGCCGATGAAACTACGATGTTCGAGGGCAAGGTCGTTGCCGAGCTGATGCGATTGGCGCCGGACGGTTGCGCCGTGCATACCGGCAACAGTATGCTGGTGCGCGACTTCGATACTTTCGTCGGACAGTCGGACCGCGACACTGCGCTATTTTGCAATCGCGGCGCCAATGGCATCGACGGAGTGCTCGCAACTGCCCTGGGTGCGGCTGCCGCGAGAAAAGCTCCGACCATTCTCGTCCTTGGCGACTTGAGCCTTCTCCACGATATCGGCGCCCTGCAAATCGCGGCGCGCTACCCCGTCCATCTGCTCGTGATCGTGATTAACAATGACGGCGGCGGAATTTTCTCATTTCTGCCCCAGGCCTCGCTCGGCGACAGCTTCGAAACCTTTTTCGCTACGCCGCACGGACTTGATTTCGAGGATGCTTCGGCGCTGGGCCGGGCACGATACGCGCGCGCCGGCTTGTGGAGCGAATTTAACGCCGCGGTCGGATACGCACTCGATCATCCCGGCTTGCACTTGCTCGAGATTCGAGGCGATCGAGCACGCAACCTCGCGCTGCATCGCCGGCTGATCGAGACGACGCTCAGCCGGGTTCGCGCCACGCCCGGTGAAAGAACAATCGGATGAATCGTCGAGTTGCGATCGGCACTGCGACCGTCGAATTCAGCGACGAAGGTCCATCCGCGTTGTCGTCGGAGACGGCGGCGCGCGATCCTGTCGTCCTGCTGCACGGTTTCACCGGCAGCAAGGAAAGTTGGCGCGATCTGCGCCAGCAACTCCGGCCGGATCGGCGCGTCGTCAGCATCGATTTGCCGGGACACGGAGGCACTCGAGTCGGAATCGACGTTGAAAATTATTCGATCGAGCGCGCGGCAGCGATGGTGATTCGCTTGCTCGCGGAGGTTCTCGCAGTCCCGCGCTTCTCGATCCTCGGTTACTCGATGGGCGGCAGGCTCGCGCTGTTTATCGCGCTCAATTATGGCGCTCATATCAACCGGCTGGTGCTGGAAAGCGCTTCTCCGGGCATCGCGGATTCCGGCGATCGGGCAGCTCGGAGACACGCCGACGCGGAGCTGGCGGCGTTCGCCGAGAGCGCCGGAATCGAAGCGTTCGTCAAACGATGGGAGGCGATCCCGCTCTTTGAGTCGATGGCGCGGATGCCGGCCGAAAAAATCGATCGTATCCGGCTCGAGCGGCTTGCTTGCTGCGTCAAAGAGCTTGGGCGAAGTCTGCGCGGCATGGGAACCGGTGCGCAGCCATGGCTCGGCGACGAATTACCGGCACTGCGCATGCCGATCCTCGCGATCGCGGGCGCGCTGGACTTGAAGTTCACCGTTATCGGCGAGCAAATCGCCGCTCTGGTCAGTGATGCGCGCTTCGAAGCGATCGGCGGCGCGGGCCACGCACCGCATCTCGAACGTCCCCGCGAATTCAACCGCGTCGTCACTGATTTTCTTAACTGCGAACGGTAAAAAGTAAAAACTTAAACCAACACTTTAAGGAGAACCGCAGTGCAAATCGATTGGCATGACGTGCACGATTATAAAGACATCAAATTTCAGAAGGCCGAAGGAATCGCGCGGATTTCGATCAACCGCCCCGAGGTTCACAACGCATTTCGTCCACTCACGGTGACGGAGTTGCTCGATGCCTTCGCGCGCGCGCGGGAAGACGGCGAGATTGGCGTAATCATCCTGACCGGTGAGGGCACTGGGGCCTTTTGCAGCGGCGGCGATCAGCGCATCCGAGGCGAGCAGGGTTACGTCGGCGCCGACGGCGTTCCGCGCCTCAACGTGCTCGACCTGCAGAAGCTGATTCGCAGCATCCCGAAACCTGTTATCGCGATGGTGGCCGGTTTCGCGATCGGCGGCGGTCATGTGCTGCACGTAGTGTGCGATCTGACTATTGCAGCCGACAACGCGGTCTTCGGCCAGACCGGGCCCAGGGTCGGAAGTTTCGACGGCGGGCTGGGCGCGTCGCAACTCGCGCGGCTCGTCGGTCAGAAAAAAGCTCGCGAGATTTGGTACCTGTGCCGGCGCTATAGCGCGGCCGAAGCGCTCGATATGGGATTGGTGAACGTGGTTGTGCCACTGGCGGAATTGGAAGAAACGACGGTCCAGTGGTGCCGCGAGATTCTCGCTCAAAGCCCGATGGCGCTGCGATGCCTCAAGTCGGCATTCAATGCCGAGATGGACGGGATGGCGGGAATCCAGGAACTGGCTGGAAATACCACCTTGCTCTACTACATGACGGAAGAGGCGCAGGAAGGCCGCAACGCTTACAACCAGAAGCGCAAGCCCGACTTCTCGAGGTTCAAGCGCGTGCCGTGAGCGGTCAAGCGATCGAAAATTTGGATCCGCCGGGCTTTTCGGTTTGGCTTGCCGCTGCTCGACCGCGGACCTTAACCGCGGCCGCGGCGCCCGTGATGGTGGGTTTGGCTTTGGCCCAGCGGACCGGCCACGTAAGAGCGATACTCGGGTTAATGACCCTGCTCGCGGCATTGCTGATTCAGATCGGCACCAACCTCGCCAATGATTATTTCGACTTCGTCGCGGGGGCTGACACCGAGGCGAGGCTCGGACCGCTTCGCGTCACGCAGGCAGGCCTGGTCGAGCCTTCGACGGTCAGGAACGCGGCGCTCGGCGTGCTCGGTCTTGCGGCGCTGATCGGATGCTACCTCGTCTGGGTCGGTGGATGGCCGATTCTGAGCATCGGGATCGTGTCGCTGGTGGCAGCGATCGCATACACCGCCGGACCCTGGCCGCTCGCGTACAACGGATTGGGCGATGCGTTCGTGTTTGTATTTTTTGGTCTCGCGGCCGTGAACGGGACGGTGTTTCTTCAGACCGGCACTGCGACCTCGCTTTCGATCGCAGCCTCGATTCCGATTGCGTGCCTCGTCACCGCAATTCTGGTCGTGAACAACTTGCGCGACGTCGATACCGACGGCCGCGCCGGGAAGCGCACGCTTGCGGTGCAGTTCGGACCAGGTTTCGCACGAACCGAGTACAGCGGGCTGGTTGCGATCGCGTTCCTAATGACGCCGGTGCTCGCCTGGCTCGGCGGCGCGATGTTGTTGTTGCCGATCGCAGCCGCGCCGCTCGCGTTTGGAGAAATACGCGCGATTTGCCGGCGCAGCGGAGCGGAGTTGAATCAGAGCCTCGCGCGAACCGCCGCGCTTCATCTGACCTATGGCCTGCTTCTGAGCTTGGCGCTCATCCTTTGAAGATCACGGCCGCATCGATCACTCCATTTTGCGCGCGCCTCGTGCGGCCGCTCTCGACTGCGCGGGGACGAATCGGATCGCGCGAAGGATTCGTGTTGACGGTAGAATCCGACTCCGGTGAGCGGGGAATGGGCGAGGCCAGCCCCGCGTATTGGCTCGGCGGCGAGCGAATCGGAGAAACGCGCCGCGCGCTCGAATCGATCGTTCAAAGTGTCGATC
>CALAOW010000008.1 GCA_937889395.1 uncultured Pseudomonadota bacterium
AACGAAAAGGCTGCCAGGGGCGAGTGGGTCTCGATGGCGAAAGAGATCACCGACGAGATGCTCGACGTGTACACGGTCGCGGGCACCTACGACGAGATCGCCGACAAGGTGATGAATCGTTACGACGGGCTGCTCGACCGGGTCGCGTTTTACATTCCATATCGCGCGGGCGCCGACGACGCGCAATGGGCAAAACTCGCAAAGCGATTCAATGGCTGAGTTTCGCCATTCGCGCGCTGGATTGTCATGGCCGGGTGAACAAGCGCCTCGCCGGCGCGCCCCCCGATGCCATCGGCGCGCGAAAGGGCTAGGCTTGATCGCGCATGCGCACTGTCGTCCTCTATGCGCGTTCGCCGGACTGGCGCGCGGTCGTCCAGCGCGCCGACGAATTGATCGCGTCGCCGGATTTCCGGGTGCTCAAATCTGAAGCGCGCACGCTGGCTGGATTCCTCGACCTCCCCGGCGCCGGCCCCGCGTTCTTAAAGCGCGTCGAGGTTTCCTCATGGAGCCGCGGCGTTTACGCGCGATTTCGCGGGTCTCGCGCCGCGCGATCGCTCGCCGGCGCCGCGATGCTCCGGGCGCGCGGCTTCGCGCATCCGGAGCCGCTGGCGGCCATGGATCTGTACCAGGCGGGTGCGATTCGAGCCTCCTATCTTGTCAGCCGTGCACTCATCAACGCCGACTCTCTGAGCCGCTTTATGCTCGGCCCCGGAGAAATCAAGGGACGCGATGTGCATCGCCGCAAACAAATCTCCGATACTGTTGCCGCGCAAGTCCGGCGCCTCCACGAGTCCGGTCTTTACACCCGCGATCTGCAGGAGACCAACATCATGGTCGAGGAAAACGAGTCCGGCGGCTTCAAAGTGTACTTTATCGATCTCGAGGATTTCCGCCGCGCCGCCAGCGTATCGTGGAATCGCCGAATTCTGAACCTGGTGCATCTCGATCGCAGCATCGGGCGATTTCTGTGCCGCGCAGCACGGCTCGATTTTCTTTACTCCTACCTGGGCCATCGGCCGGACCGCGCGGCCGCGCGCAGGATGGTCGCCGAAGTCAGAGCGGCCCGCGAGTCGATCGATCGCCGCAAGCGCCGCGCCGTCCCGGCCACGCAGCCGGTCGTGGAGCCGCTCGCTGGAGGGAACTGAGTAGTGGCTTTTTCGATCCTCAGCCGCGAGTACGACCATCACACCGAGCAGGTCCACGCCGCCGGCGGAAACTGGGTGCGCGACGTGATGCTCGGGCTGAACGACGGACTGGTCGCCTCGTTCGCGGTTACCTCCGGCGTCGCGGGCGCGTTCGTCACCGGCAACGCGGCGATGATGGCGGGACTGTCGGAGATGCTTGGCGGCGCGGTAGCGATGGGCCTTGCGGCGTTCGTCTCCGCCCGCTCGCAGATAGAGTTTTATCAAAGCGAGATAGAACGCGAGCGCGACGAAATCCGCCGATGGCCCGAGCGCGAGCGCGAAGAGATCAGCACCATCTATCGAAAAAAGGGCTTCGCCGGTCCGCTGCTCGAGCAGATCGTCGCGCACATCACCTCGGACCCCGAGCGATGGAGCAACGTGATGATGCGCGAGGAGCTGGGCTTCAATGAAGAATCCTTCGACAGCCCGATCCGCTCCGCCTTTGCCGTCGGCTTGTCGTATCTGTCAGGCGCGGCAGTGCCCGTCTGGGCGTACATTTTTTTCGAACCGAGCCGCGCCCTGATCGTGTCGGCCATCTCGACCGTCGCGGTGCTGTTCGGAGTCGGCGCGCTGAAGACGATCGTCACCAGCCGTTCGTGGTGGCGCAGCGGACTCGAAAGCATGTTGATCGGAATAGCAGCCGGGGGTGTGACTTACGCCGCGGGCCGCATGTTTGCCGCGCGCTGAAACTTGCCATCCGCAATTGTCTGCGCTCAGGTCGTGTACTCCGCGTTGATTCGCACGTAATCGTAGCTCAGGTCGCAAGTTAGAATCCGGGCGCTCGATTTCCCCAATCGCAGATCGAGTCGCACCGCAAATTCGCGCTCGCGCATCGCAGCCCCCGCAGCCGCCAGCGCCTCGGTCAGCAGCCGGCCGTTCAAGGCAACTTTCACTCCGCCGATCCACAACACCAGCTTGTCGGGTTCGAGGTACGCGCCGGACGATCCAGCCGCCATCAGGATTCGGCCCACGTTCGGATCGCATCCGAAGAACGCCGTCTTGACCAGCGGCGAGTTCGCGATTTGACGGGCCGCACGCTCGGCGTCGGCCGGATTGCGCGCGCCGCGTACCTCGACGGTCACGAGCTTGGTCGCGCCCTCGCCGTCGCGCACGAGTTCGCGCGCGAGCGCCGCCGAAATTTCCCCGACCGCGCGATCGAATGTCGCCTGCTCGCGCGCGCCGAATGCGCGATTTTCCGCGGCGCCGCTCGCCATAATAATCACCGTGTCGTTGGTTGACATGTCGCCGTCAACGGTGATCGCGTTGAAGCTCGCCGGCAGCGCGGACTTGAGCGATTTTTTCAGTAAAGAGGGAGCGATCATCGCGTCTGTGACCAGGTAGCCGAGCATCGTCGCCATCTTCGGGGAAATCATCCCGACGCCTTTCACCGCGCCGGCAAGCCGGATCGTCGCGCCGCCCGCCTTGAAGCTTGTCGAGGCGGTCTTGGCGCGCGTGTCAGTCGTCATGATCGCGTGCGCGAAGTCGGCCAGGCCGTCTTCACGGATCGATCGTACGGCATCGGCGGCGCCGCTTTTGAATTTCGCGAAGTCGTAGAGATGACCGATCACACCGGTCGAGGATGGTACGACGAGTTCCGGCGCGCATCCGAGAAGTCGCGCGACTTCCGCGCATGAGTCGCGCGCGAGCCGCATCCCTTCTGCGCCGGTGAAGCTGTTGGCGCATCCCGAGTTCGCGACGACTGCCTGCAAACGGCCCGACTTGACGCGCTCCGCCGTCACATAAACCGGCGCCGCTTTCACACGATTGGCGCTGAACACCGCGGCTGCGGCGGCCGGGCGATCGGCGGCGATAAGACCCAGGTCCAGCGCGCCCGCCTTGCTCTTCAGTCCCGCGCTGACGCCGGCGAATCGAAATCCGCGCACCGCGGCCGGCTCGAGTTCGACTTTCATCCGGCAAAATCCTCCGTGCGCCGAACTATACGCGGACCAAAGATGGGTGCAAATGGAAGAATTGGAACGCTTCTCTGCGTCACTTGCCGTGGCAGCGCTTGTACTTCTTGCCCGAGCCACACGGGCACGGATCGTTGCGGCCGACTTTTTCGGTGTCGCGCTTGGCGGGCGTTGCAGCCGGCGCCTCGCTCTCGCCGCCGTGGCTCATCACGACGCGCTGCGGCTTGGGCTGCTGAATCTGCTCGACGTCCTGCTGGCGCTGCACCTGGACGGAAAAAACTTTCTCGACCACGTCCTGTTGCATCACCGCCATCAGCGCCTCGAACATCGTGAACCCTTCCTTCTGGTATTCGACCAGCGGATTCACCTGGGCGTAGCCGCGCAGTCCGATGCCCTCCTTCAGATGGTCCATCGCGAGCAGATGGTCTTTCCAGAGCGAATCGAGCGTCTGGAGCATCACGATCTTTTCGATTTGGCGCATCACCGCCTCGGTGAATTCCGCTTCGCGCTGATCGTAGAGCTGATGCACGCGCTCGGAACCGATCTCGGTCAGATCGTCGGCCGACTGAACCGGCTTGCCGCCCACTTCGGTCTGCGCGTTGAAGCCGGGGCGGAACTTGAACTGCTTGAAGAACGCGTCGTCGATCAGCTTCCACTCCCATTGCGCCGGATCGACTTCGTTGTTCGCATGAGCCGCCGCGATTTCCTCGATCAGCGCGTCGCACATGTCGAGCACGTCATCCTTGAGCGAGGCGCCGCTGAGCAATTCGCGCCGGCGATGGTAAACCACCTCGCGCTGCTTGTTCATCACGTCGTCGTATTCGAGCAGATGCTTGCGGATGTCGAAGTTGTGCGATTCGACCTTCTTTTGTGCGTTTTCGATCGCGCGCGATATCCATGGATGCTCGATGGGCTCGTTGTCCTCCATCCCGATTCGGCCCATCAGGCCCTTGAGACGGTCGGCGCCGAAGATGCGGAGCAAGTCGTCCTCGAGCGACATGTAGAATCGCGACGAGCCGGGGTCGCCCTGGCGTCCCGACCGGCCGCGCAGCTGGTTGTCGATTCGGCGCGACTCGTGGCGCTCGGTGCCGAGGATGTGCAGGCCGCCGGCCTCGAGCACTTTCTCGCGCTCGGCCTTGCACTGTTCGACGTACTTCGCGAGCGCAGCCTGGAAATTCGGATCGGCCGGGTCCCTGGTGCCGACTTCCGCCGCCGCCATGAACTCGGGATTTCCGCCGAGCACGATATCGGTGCCGCGACCGGCCATGTTGGTCGAAATCGTGACCGCGCCGAAACGGCCGGCCTGGGCGACGATTTCCGCTTCGCGCTCATGGTTCTTGGCGTTCAGCACGTAATGCTTGACGCTGGTTTTTTTGAGCTTGTCGGCGACGCGCTCGGACTTTTCGATCGAGACCGTGCCGACCAGCACCGGCTGACCGCGTTCGTGGCAGTCGCTGATTTCCTCGATCACGGCGTCGAACTTCTCGCCTTCGGTTTTGTAAACGACGTCGTGATTGTCGATGCGGATCATCGGCTGATTGGTCGGAATCACGACCACGTCGAGGTGGTAAATTTCCCGGAACTCGACCGCTTCCGTGTCGGCCGTGCCGGTCATCCCGGACAGCTTCTTGTACATTCGGAAATAGTTCTGAAACGTGATGGTGGCGAGCGTCTGATTCTCCGACTCGATCTTGACGTTCTCCTTCGCCTCGACCGCCTGATGCAGCCCGTCGCTCCATCGCCGCCCCGGCATCAGCCGCCCGGTGAATTCATCGACGATGAGCACCTCGCCTTCCTTGACGACGTAATCGACGTCGCGCTTGTACAGCGTGTGCGCGCGAAGTCCCTGGTTGGCGTGATGCAGCAGCAGGATGTTGCGCGGGTCGTACAGGTTCTCGACGCCGAGCAACTGCTCGACTCGAGTCACCCCGTCCTCGGTCAGCGCCACGGTGCGCATCTTCTCGTCGATGGTGTAGTGCTCTTCGGCCTTGAGGCGCGGGATCACGCGGTCCACCACATAATAAGTGTCGGTGGATTCCTCGGAGGCGCCGGAGATGATCAGCGGCGTGCGCGCCTCGTCGATCAGAATCGAATCGACTTCGTCCACGATCCCGAAGTTGTGCTCGCGCTGGACGTAGTCCTCGATGTTGAACTTCATGTTGTCGCGCAGGTAGTCGAAGCCGAACTCGTTGTTCTGGCCGTACGTGATGTCGGCGCGGTAGGCGACCTTGCGCTCCTGGTCGGTCACGCCGTGGACGACGACGCCGACGGTCAGGCCCAGGAAGCTGTAAATGCGCCCCATCCATTCGGAGTCGCGCCGGGCCAGGTAGTCGTTGACGGTGACGACGTGCACGCCGCGTCCCGACAGCGCGTTGAGCACGGCGGGCAGAGTGGCGACGAGAGTCTTGCCCTCGCCGGTTTTCATTTCGGCGATTCGCCCCTGGTGAAGGATCATCCCGCCGATCAACTGCACGTCGAAATGGCGCTGGCCGATCGTCCGCTTGGAGGCCTCGCGCACGACGGCGAAGACCTGCGGCAGGATTTCCAGCATCGCATCGTCGCGCCGCTCGCGCTCTTCGATCGCGCTGATATTCGCCTTCCATTCGGCGATTTTGCGCCGCAACTCGTCGTCGCTCAGCGCCGAGGTCTCGGGTTCGAGCCGGTTGATCTCGTCCACGTCGGGACGCAGCCGTTTGAGTTCGCGTTCGTTCTTCGAGCCGAAGATTTTCCGCGCTACGAGGGAAATAGCTGAAGCCATCTTATATGAGCGATTTATCCGGCAAGGTTTTTTTTGAGATCAGGTTCTCGACGAGCCACAGCGATGCGGTCTGACCGGTGCCACAGTGACACAGTGAAACAGCTCGCAAGTTTAGCTGGAAATTATCTTATCCTGAAATCGGTGCGGTAGTCAGGGGCCAGCCCCTACGCCGGGATAAGGAGCGCGTTGCTAGCGCTCGATTCGGACCGCGGATTCGACCTGCGGGCCGAGAAATCTGCGGCCGACGCGGACGAAACGATCGGGGGTCTCGGTCACGAAGAAACTCTGAATCCCTTTGCCGGTGCGCCGGGCGAGCTTGAGAATCCGCAGCCGGCCGCGCACGTCGGCCGCGGTCGCAGTCGCGGAGTCCACGATCTTCACGCGAGGCCCAAGAATCCGCACGAACATATCGCGCAGCAGCGGGTAATGGGTGCATCCCAGCAGCAGCGTGTCGATGCCGCTCTGTTTGAGACTCTCGAGATAGTGCGCGACGGTCAATTCCGCGACCGCATTGTCGGTCCATCCTTCCTCGGCCAGCGGTACCAGCAGCGGGCATGCGCGCGTGTAGATTTCCGCGCGCGGGCTGAGCCGCTGGATCGCGCGCGTGTAAGCTCCCGACGCGATCGTTGCTTCGGTGCCGATCACCCCTATTTTGCCGTTGCGCGAGGCCTTGACTGCCGCGCGCGCGCCCGGCTCGATCACGCCGATGACAGGCACCATCGTGTCCGACGCGATCGCATCGAGCGCGACCGCGCTGGACGTGTTGCAGGCGACCACCAGCATCTTGATTCCCTTGGCGAGCAGGAACCCGGTGTTCTCCTTCGAGTAGCGGACGATGACTTCGTTGGATTTCGTGCCGTAGGGAAGCCGCGCCGTGTCGCCGAGGTAGATGAAATCCTCGTTGGGCAGCGCCGCGGTCAGCGCTTTCAGGACGGTGAGTCCGCCGATGCCGGAATCGAACACGCCGATGGGCCGGTCGATCGCCGCGCGCGAGCCGCGAATAAGACCGTTGGAAGCCGCGATCGAGTTAAGGCGTGCTACTGATTTTTTCCGTGTCGGCATTTCATCCGCGCGCGAGGCGTTTGCCAATTATAGCCGGTCGAACGGGCGGTGCGCCAAAGACGCTTTCGTGGACGCTGGCCGGTTCCATGCACAGATAGGAGGGGATTTCCGCCCCGGCTTTTCGGAAACGATCGGCGAGCGTGCGGTAAAGACTGAGGCGCAGCGGCGTGAATGTCCGAAAGCGGCCATCAGAGGCGAGCACGTCCTCGCCGCACAGCATCGGATCGCCGGGGAAACGGCTGCGCGCGGCGCCGCGCAACCCCGGCGTCATCCGCAGACCGCCCATGCTGACGAACGAGATTTGTTTGGGCGGAACGACGTCCAGCAGCTCGTCGATCAGCAGAATGTAATCGCGCTCGGCGCCGGGATATGCGATCAGCGGATCGAAGTGAAACGCGACGCGATAGCCGGCGTCGAGCACGGCGCGCGCCGCCGCGATTCGCGCCGAGGGCGGGGCGGCGAGATGCTCCGAGCTTCGATAGACGGCGTCGGGCGACAAGGTCCAGGAGACGAGCACGCGGCCGCGCGGATCCATGGCGAGCAGATTTTCAATTTCGTCGGTCTTGGTCTTGAGCTCGAGGGTCAGATTCTCGCGCGAGGCAAAAAAATCGATCAGGTCGCGGCTGATCGAGGTAATCGAATCGAACGCCAGCGAATCCGCCAGGTCTCCCGTGCCGACGCGAAAGATCCGCCCGCGAGCGTTGGCGGCGAGCCGGTCGAGCTCGTCGAACGAATCGGCGAAATTCGCATACACCTGGAAGGATGGATTGTCAGCCAGAAATTCCTGCAAAAAACAGTACGAGCAATCCATCGGGCAGTTCGACGCCAGCGTCAGCACGAGGTATCCGCAGCAGGCGAACTCGGAGGACCCCGCAGGACACGGAGCCAGGAACGGAGTCTTGCGACGCGCGATCACGAGTCGGCGCTTGCCGGCCCCGAACGGATCGGGCGCGCCGGGCGCGGGCCGGGTCGCCTCGCGCGTGTCGCTGTCGGCGACATGCGTGACGGGCACATCGCGCGCAAGTGCGCCGAGGATGCGAGTCGCCAGCGCGGAGCCGGCGCATCCGTGCTCGACAAACACGGCGTCGAGATCGAATTTCATCTTTTCACTGTTTCACTTTTCATTTCTTGCCGGCGAGCATTTCAATTATTCGTGCAAGTCCCGGACGCGAGCGATCGAGCGCCTCGAGCAGATGCGCCAGTTCGGCGGCGCTTCGCACCCGAAGCGAAACCGTGAACTCATCAGAGGCAAGCTCTTTGGGCAAGACTATCGAAATGCCGCGCGGGAGCTTCAACGCCGCGACTTCAGAGCGGATCTGCTCCTGCATTCTTTTCAGGAGGGGGTAGCGAAGCGTTCGTAATGCTTCGAGCAGCGCGCTCGCGCGAGACGGCGCGGAGCCGGGACCGCCCGCAATGCGCCGAATCTCGGGGCGGTCGAAAATGGCGGCGACGGTGACATGCTCGCGCACGGCGACTTCCTCGAGCGTGTCGAGCGCGGTCATCAATTGACCGGTGCGGAGGCGGATGACGCGTGCGATATCGAGCAACGCGGCGCGCGACGCCGCGTCCATCGCGAGCCATCGCGCAAGATGGCTCGGCGGCAGCCGGCGCTCGGCAGCGAGCATCCGAATCTGCGCGTCGATCTCGTCAGCATTCATGTGGAGTTTCGCGAAGCATGGATCGCATCGATTCAACCGCGCATCCGATTTCAGGAGCCGCACGCGTACCCCAGCCGCGCGCCTGGTCAGCGACCCATTCGTACAGTCGCGCCTCATCGATTTTGCCTCGTCGCCGAAGGCCGCGCGCGTAGATGCAGCTTTTCTCGGCGAGTACTTCGACGACCGAGGTTCGCCGCGCCGGAGAAAGCCTGTCGTCAGCGAGCAATTTTGCAAGCGCGAGAACGCGGAAGCGGTCGATGGCGGGAGTCGTGGCGGAGATTTGATCGGGACGCCCGCCGCGGCGCGTCACCAGCGGCTCGTCGAGCAGGCCGGCTTCGTGGTTGATGAGAATTCGCAGCCACAGATCGTAGTCCTCGGCGGCGCTTATGATCTCGTCGAAGCCTCCTAACGAGCGGAAGAGTTCGATCCGCATCATCGCGGCAGACGTGCTGATCAAGCAGGTGCGGAGCGAGTCGATGAAAATATCGCCGGCGCGCTTGCGATGGCGCAAGCCGGGATTCACGCGGCGCCCGTTGCGGATCCAGATTTCGTTGGTTTGCGAGATCGCGCAGCCGGGATTTGCGCGCATGAACGCGAGCTGGCGTTCGAGTTTATTTGGCGACCAGAGATCGTCGGAATCGAGAAATGCGATCAGCGGCGCGCGCGCGAGGGCGACGCCGCGGTTTCGCGCCGCGGCGGGACCGCGATGATCGATGCGGTCAATTTTGATTCGGATCGTTTTGGCGAGCCGTGCCAGATGTTCGCCAGTTCCATCGGTCGAGCCGTCGTCGATGACGATCAACTCGAACGCCGCGGCCGATTGGGCGAGCACGGAATCGATCGCCTCGAGCAGCATCGCGCATCGGTTGTAAGCGGGAACAATTACCGAGACCTCGGGCGTCATCGCGCCTCCGCGCGTTTGACGGCGCCGGCGCGATCGACGGCAAGGATTCGGCGGCGCAGCTCGTCGATGCCCTCGCCGGAAGTTGCCGAACAGAAAATCGGGCGCACGCGCATCGCGTCGAAACGTTTGAGCGCGGCGGCGCGCTCCGAAGGGCGCAGCTTGTCGCACTTGGTCGCGACCGGAATAACCTGGATATCGCGAGCGGCGGCCATCGCCGCCAGATCGAGTTCGTCTTGTTGAGGACCGCGGCGGCAATCGATCAGAATCGCGATGGCGGCGAGATTGACGCGCCCGTGGATGTATTCGTGCATCATGGAGGCGATTTTGGCGGCATCCTCGTGCCCCATTTTCGCGTAGCCGAAGCCCGGCAGGTCGCACAGCGCGAGCCTGTCGCCGACCGCGAAGAAGTTGAGGCATCGCGTGCGGCCGGGGGTCTTGCTGGTGCGCGCGAGGCCCTTAACTCCGGCCAGCGCGTTGAGCAATGAGCTCTTGCCGACGTTGGATCGGCCAGCCAGGGCGACCTCGGCGCGCTTCCATCGCGGGCATCCGTCGAGAGCGAATGCGGAGCTTACGAATTCTGCGGTGAAGCGAATCATGCTGAGCTGCGGTTGGGCCGGCGCGCTCGATGTGACTGGCGCGCCCGTAGGCACGGGTAGCCAGTGTTAAGAAAAAGATGGAGATGGCGCGCTGTAAACGGACTTTTCACTCTCCCCTTCATTCCTCTCCCTTACAGGGATAGGAAAAATAGTTATGCAAAGCTCTCCTCAAAGGGGTTTTTCACCGGTCTCCCCCTTTGGGGTTTTTTCACTGGTCTCCCCCTTTGGGGGAGATGTTGTCGGTAAGAAGACAGTTTTCACGCAGGGTGTTGAAGAGCTCGAAATCGAAAATGACATTGATCCCAGTTTTTCAACTCGCCGTCAGGGTTCGTCGTCGCCGGAGTTGGCCCCGTTGTCGGTCTTGAGGTTGAGGGTACGCTTCAAGGTTTCGAGCTGCGCGACGAAGATGCCGCGAATGACCTGCTTGATGACGCCGTCAGGGACCGGAAGCGACTGCAGCAGATGCGTGGTTTCGTGGTAGTCGATGAACGTGCTCGCGCCTTCATCGCTGAGCTGGTACGCGGCTTGAGTATCGAGCAGCGGATTGTTGACGGTGTGATAAACGATCTTTTTCTGCTCGGGCAGGTACTCGAACTCGAGCTCGGTGGTAATCGTTTGTCCGCCCGGTCCCGCGATATCAATATCGACGGTCTTTTTATTTCCGCTCTGGGATACGATGCGCACCATCTTGACCTGATCGTTGTGCATATTTTCGATGTCGCGAATCGCGGTGAAGACGGTCTGCTCGGGGGCCGGGATGCGCGCGGTGAAATCGGCCTTCCAAACGTCGCCGTCATGGCTGATGCTCTCGGTGAGCAGGCCGGCCCGCCGCGCGCGATGGATTTGATAGTAACGCCATCCGACGATCGCGACGACCGCGAGAACAATCACTCCAGCCAGGATTTTGAGTACCGTCTTCATCGATGAATCGCTTTCACCTCATCGTTCAAATGTGCCGACCAGTTCCGCAGTCGCGACGACGTGACCTCTCATCGCGGACTGGATCGCGGCCGCGCCGGCGCCGTCATCGGGTGTTAACTTCGAGTCCAGCGCGAAGAGACGAAAATGATAGTGATGTATTTTTCCCGGCGGCGGACACGGTCCATTGTAGCCGATATGCTCGAAGCTGTTGATTCCGTTTGTTCCGCCGCCCGCAATTTCCGCGGTCTGTGGCACGCCTGCGGGCAGCGAAGTTACGCGAGCCGGAATATTGTACGCCACCCAATGAACAAATGTTCCACGGGGAGCGTCGGGATCATCGACAATCAGTGCAAATGATTTCGTCGATTGCGGCGCGTTGCTCCATGCAAGCGCGGGGGATCGATCAGCGCCAGTACACGCGTAGTCATCAGCAATTGCGGCTCCAGAAGCGATTGTGGGGCTGGTCAGCCTCAGTTGGGCTTGGGCTGGTTGTGCCTTAGCAAGGCCAAACAAGGCGAAGATTACCGCTATTGAAATTCGCTGGAGATTTGGCATACTTAGGATCATTTCAAGTCAAGGCGCTCGCAGGCATGGTTTAAAGTCTTGGCGTACACTCTGTATTGAAATTTCTGGGAAAACTGGTAACTTCACATACAATAATATAGGGAAAAGCGAAAAATACCAGAAATCCTCTTAAGCTGCCCTTGACCACCAGCGATGATTTTGAGACTCTTAAAGAGGCTCATAGCGGGCGTAAGGGGCAGATGAATCATTGGACCGATGCGAAAAAAGGCATCAAATTTGGGCAGCAGGCGGCAGACGGGGACGTTATCGGGGAATATCATGGCTAGTGAAACCAAGTATAGCTTGCCGCGCGTGATGACGGTCAAGGAATTGTCCGAATATTTGCGCGTACATCCATCGACAATCTACAAGCTGCTTCGTCGGGGCGAGCTGCCGGGCTTTCGGATCGGCACCGATTGGCGTTTCAACGCCGAGGTGATCGACCGCTGGTGTCTGGAGCGAAACATGAAAGCTCCGGA
>CALAOW010000009.1 GCA_937889395.1 uncultured Pseudomonadota bacterium
GCATTGAGAAGACGCGAAAATCTGCGCAGCGCATCTTTTCGCGACTACGCGATGGCAGCGGTGACCCCCGCACCGCAGGGCTGAGCCCTGCACCCAGTATTAAGGCCGCGCTCCGTTGTCGCGCGCGGCCGTTCCCGCGGGCGCGCGGAGGCCTGTTAGAACTTTTTTTGTGTCATCCTGAGCGCAGCGAAGGAACCCGGATCCTACCTCGCCCGTTATTTCACGGGAGAGGCGGCCGGCCGCTTGGCGGTCGGTAGGTGAGGGTGCAGCCGAATCAGCACTGCTGCGGGATGAGGGCTTCGCCCTGTTAAGGTCAAATCGCATCGTCACACGGATGGTTGTATGCGGGCGCGGGTCGAAGCCGAGCCCATATTTCGCGACCGATCTGCCAACGGCGCCCGCGCCGATGACGTTGCCCAACGACCGACTTTACTTATGATCTGACGGACATCGGGGTGCAGGCCACAGGGGAAGAAGAGGCGCCGCAAGTGCCATTACCCAATCATCAAGCAGCTCCATAATCCGCCGCATGACAGGGAAATCTGAATTACCCTCGTTATCCACGGCACAAGATTATACCGGAAACATCCGCCTCACCGCCTCCTCGGGGAAGTCGCATTCCTCAAGGGAACATGAAGGCATTTAACAGAAGAGAAATAGAATCTATTTGAGAATCAATCCATCAGGACGTAGTAGGCTGAATCGCTCCAGCATCTGCTGTTCGCGCGACGCCAGACCCCCGACCACGAGAGCCACTATCAAATAATCCAGGTCAAGTAACCCGTGAAACAGATTTTCTCTGTTGAACGGAGCTCCCAGCCCGTGGCTAGCAAAGAAGTCCAAACCGGCGAGAAGCTGTACCTGAATCCATCTAAAGAACGTCCACTCCTCGTCGATTAGCTTGGCGGGAGGTTGAGAACGGTGACGATGCCTCTTATAAAATCCGCGCATATCATCGTGGTCATCACGAATCTGAAGCGATTTGGCGCGCACAATCGCTGCCATATCTTCCGATTTTGCGCCATCAAATTCGGGTATTTTCTTAAAGTCGGTCCAAACATCGATCAGGATGTCGAGTCGCTTCTCCAATTCAACCGTCCTTTCGGTTGCGATCTTCTTCGTGCCCTCGTCCAATTCAAAAAAAGGACGCCCAGGGATTAACTTATCAGTTAGCACGATTCCCTTTATCCGGAGAACTTGCGATGCTGGTTTTCGCTTCTTTGATTCCGCTCTGAACATCTCCCCGATTCCCGGCAGCAGGACGATGTGTTTTTCAATAGCTTTGAGCTTGACGAGATTCGCAAATCTCCATCGATCCCACTTCCGAAAATGCTCATATTGAAGAATTTCTGTTACGCCGAATATCCACCCGTGTTTCACGTAAAAGCGCAGCTCTTGCGCCGTCACTCCTTGCAGAAAACTCTTGTCCAAGACGACAAGTGACCGGGCGAACGTTCCCTGAACGTCAACACCGAACGCTCTCTTCAACCGCCTTTTCATTGCCCGGCTATGTTTTAAACGTCCGCCGCACCTCGGCATCCAGTGCCATCTGTCGGTTCTTCACTCAGGGCGCAAGCGCGCGAAACGGAATTAATTGGTTACGGGGTGCCGGCGTGCTTTTGGATGGCGGCGCTGATTTCCTGGGCGAGGGTTTTGATTTGGGCGGCGTCCTCTCCTTCGACCATCACGCGCGCGAGCATCTCGGTCCCCGAATATCGCACCAGGAGGCGGCCGGCGCCTGCCAGGCGGCGCTCGGCGTCGGCGATGATTCGCTGGACGTCGGGCATCTCGGCAATCGGCGTGCGATTTCGCACGCGCACGTTTTCCAGGATTTGCGGCACGCGGCGCATCGCGCGCAGCTCGCCGAGCGTGCGCCCACTCTCGGCCATCTGCGCGAGCACCATCAAGGCGCTGATCATTCCGTCGCCGGTGGTCGAGTAATCCATGAAGATCACGTGGCCCGACTGCTCGCCGCCCAGGTTGTACGAGTTCAGCCGCATCTCGCGCGCAACCGCGGGGTCGCCGACCTCGGTGCGAATGAGCCGCACGCCCGCGTCGCGAAGCGCCAGCTCGAGTCCGAAGTTGCTCATCACGGTTGCGACCACGGCGTTGTGGCTCAGCCGGCCTTGGGCGGCGAGCTTGCGGCCAAGCAGCGCCATCACGTCGTCGCCGTCGAAGACTTCGCCGCGCTCGTCGATCAGCATCACGCGATCACCGTCGCCGTCGAGCGCAATCCCGACGTTGGCGTGCTCGCGCGCAACGGTTTCACGGATCGCGTCCAGATGCGTCGCGCCACAATTCAGATTGATGTTGGTGCCGTCGGGATCGGCGGCGATCGCTACGACCTCGGCCCCCAGTTCCTCGAGCACCTCGGGACCGACCTTGTAGGCCGCGCCGTTGGCGCAATCGATCGCGACCTTCAGTCCGTCGAATGCGACCGAGCGCGGCAGGCATGACTTCAGAAACACCAGGTAACGGCCGAGCGCGTCGTCGATTCGCTTCGCCTTGCCGATATCGTCGGCGCGCGCGCGATGCATCCCGACCTCGCTTTCGTCGGACACCATCGCTTCGATTCGCCGCTCGGTCTGGTCGTCGAGTTTGAATCCATCGCGCGAAAAGAACTTGATCCCGTTGTCCTGGAAGGGATTGTGCGAGGCCGATATGACCACGCCGGCGTCGGCGCGCATGCTGCGGGTCAGAAACGCGATCGCAGGGGTAGGGAGAGGACCGACCAGCCACACGTCCACGCCCATCGAGCAGATTCCGGACTCGATCGCGGTCTCGAGCATGTAGCCCGAGAGGCGGGTGTCCTTGCCGATAAGAATTCTGCGATGACGACCGGTGGAATCGCGGAACATATGGGCGAGCGCGCGGCCGAGCTTGAGCGCGGTCTCGGAGGTAATCGGCTCCTGATTGGCGACTCCGCGGACGCCGTCGGTGCCAAACAGTTTACGATGGGTGGTCATCGGCAGTAGTTGTCAGCTTCTCGTGATAGATCCGCAGTCTAACCTTGTCGGGCGAGTGGCGCACCAACTGCATTGCGTCAGGCAGTGTCACTTGCAGCGGCAATTCGTGCGAGCCCGGCGCAACGCCCTTGGCGTCAACGTAGGCCAGGCCCTTCGGCGCGAGACCCGCAAGCTTGACCGCAGGCCCGCGAATCGTCAGCGTCGCCTGTTTGGGTTCGACGCGGTACTTGAAGCCGCTGCCCCTGACTTCCACGTCGACCGCGCGAAACTCACGGTCGGCAATCGCCTCCGCGACATTGACCCGCGCATCGACATGACCCGTAGAGAATCCCAACGCCGGATTGGGCGCCACGATATCAACCGAGCGGCCGGTCCCCGAGGTGAGTCCCTTCAAGTCGAAGGGTTCCGTGCTGACCGACGTAAGCGGCGCGATGAAACGACTGGGCCCGGCGATGGTGACGGTTGGCGGCGTAACATCGACCGAGGTAATCGTGTAGCCCGGCTCGACCTTGCCCTGAACCGCCAGATGGACCGGCACGTCGCGCGTAACCAGGCGATCGACATCAAGCGCCAATTGATCGGGCGAGATGCTGGTCACGGCGGTATTTCGTTCCACGTTGAACATCGCGGGATATACCTTGAACTCGGATTGTCCCGCCGCAACGCCGCGCAGATCGATCTTGAGCGTGAGCCGCTCGGGATCCAGCAGCGACAGCAGGGTGCGCGGACCGGTGACTTCGATTTTTACGACCGTCGGCGGATGGTTCACGATCACCATCCCCTGCGGCAGCGACCGATAGCTTATAGGCACCGTGAGCGGCTCGACTGAGCCCCGCTCGCCCGCGTTGACGAATATCCACAGCCCGATCGCGAGCGCTACCGCGAATATGCGCATCCCGATGTCGGCGCCGCGCAGCCGCCGCACGCCACTAACTGCGAACAGATATTTGAAGTCGCCCAGCCTCATCGTGCGTCGTCCCGTCGCTGTTTTGCCGCCGCGCGCCTAACCCGGCAGCTTCCTCAGTGTGGACAGGACCTCGGCTGGTTCCAGTCCACGGCTCAGAACACCGCCGCGGGCAAGGGAAATCGTCCCGCTCTCCTCGGAAACGACCAGCACAACCGCGTCGCTGTCCTCGCTCATTCCAATAGCTGCGCGATGACGCGTGCCCAGCGACAGGCTTACGTTGGGGTTCTGCGACAGCGGCAGCAGGCACGCCGCCGCGAGTATCCGGTCGCCGTTTATGATCACGGCGCCATCATGCAGCGGAGAGCCGTTCGTGAAAATCGTCTCGAGCAGCTCGGGCGAGACCTTGCCGTCAACGGCTCTTCCGCTTTCGACGAACTCATTGAGGCCATCGTCCTGCTCGATCACTATCAGCGCGCCGACTCGACGCGCCGAAAGCCACGCCGCCGCGGTTGCTATTTCTTCCGCAGGCTTGACGGCAGCCGCACTGCGGCCCAGGAAGGATTGCGCACCGACACGGGTCAGCGCGCGCCGAATGTCCGCCTGGAAGATAACCACCAGGATCACAAACAACGAACCGAGGAAGTTGTTCAAGAGCCAGTTGAGCGTGAACAGTCCGAGCACCTGCGACGCGACGAACGCGCCGCCCACGATCACCATCCCGACCACCATCTGCATCGTGCGCGTGCCGCGGATCAAAAGCGCGATCCGGTAGATCACGTAGGCCACGATCAGGACGTCAACGACGTCCTGCCATCGCGGCTGCGGTATCATGGGTATGTAGTTATGCATTGGGCCTGAACCGCCGATCCCGTCCCGCCATCGCCGCGGCCATTGCCACCACGGCGACGGCCGCGCCGGCGTCGTGCGCGCGCACGATCGACGCGCCCGCGGCCACTGCCAGCGCGTTGGCAGCCGCGCTGGCGAATTCCAGCTCTCGCTCGCCGGCGCCGGCTATTCGCGCCACAAAGCTCTTGCGCGACGCTCCTACCAATACGGGATAGCCGAGCGCACAGAGGTCGGGCAAGGCGGCCAGCAATTTGAGATTATGCTGGGCGGTCTTGGCGAAGCCTAGTCCCGGGTCGACGATGATTCGCGAGCGCACAACTCCCGCCGCGGCGGCAAATCGCGCGCGCGCCTCCAGGTATTCGGCGACCTCGCGCACCACGTCGCGGTAGCGTGCGAACTCGATATGATTGGCGAGACCGCCGCGCATATGCATCAGCACCACCGCGCACTTCGTTCGCGCCGCAAGCGGCGCCATTTCGCAGTCGTGCTCAAGCGCCGTGATATCGTTGATTATCGCCGCGCCCGACTGAAGCGCGATTCGTGCGACCTCCGCGCGGCGCGTGTCGATCGAGATTGGCACTCGCAGCCGCTTGCCCAAGCGCTCGAGCACCGGCCTGACTCGCGCGAGCTCGACCTCGACCGGCACCTCCGACGCGCCCGCGGGACGCGAGGATTCACCGCCGACGTCGATCAGGTCGGCGCCTGCCGCTTCCATCGCAAGCGCGTGCTCGACGGCGCGGTCCGCATCCAGATATCTCCCGCCATCGGAGAAGGAGTCGGGCGTGACGTTGAGCACGCCCATTACTGCGGGGAACTTGATTACGCGACCGTCGTAAAGCTTGAGATACGGGGATTGAGAGGCGCGCTTGCGCAAGCCTCTATCACTTGATGATTTGGTTTTGATCCGCGAGCGTCGCATCGCACCGGCCCCACTGCCCCTCAGCCACGCGGCAACCGACTCGCCGTGGCGAATCGATCAGAGCGCCGCGGCCACGCCGGCGAAGACGACTACACGAGGACCGGTTTCGGCGGGAGTCCGGGCACCGAGCTTTCGTTTTCGTTGTCGGCACGCTTTTCCTTGCCCGGTTCCGCGCCCGGACGCGGCGGAAAATCGTTGCGCACCGCGGCCGGCGACGGCGGCATCTCGCGCCCTTCGCGGAACGCCGTCACCATCGCCTCGACTTCGCTACCGTCGAGCACTTCCTTCTCGAGCAGCCGCGCGGCGATCGCGTGGAGCAGCACCATATGATCCGACAGGAGCTGGCGCGCTTTCTGATACGCGTCGTCGATGATACGGCGCACTTCGCGATCGATCTCGAGCGCGGTCTGCTCGGAGTAATCCTTATGATGCGAGATGTCGCGGCCCAAAAAGATCTGTTCCTCGCGCCGGCCGAACGTCATCGGGCCGAGCTCCTTGCTCATGCCCCATTCGCAGACCATTTTGCGCGCGAGTTCGGTTGCTTTTTCGATATCGTTGCCCGCGCCGGTCGTCATCTGGCCGAACACGAGTTCTTCCGCGGTGCGCCCGCCGAACATCACCGCCAATCGCGTCACCAGGTAGTCGCGGGGATACGTGTAGCGATCGTCCAGGGGCAATTGCTGCGTCACGCCAAGCGCCATCCCGCGCGGGATAATCGTAACCTTGTGGACCGGATCCGCACCGGGCTGAAGCATCGCGACCAGCGCATGCCCGCCTTCATGATAAGCGATTATCTTGCGCTCCGAGCCCGACATCACCATCGAGCGCCGTTCCGCGCCCATCATCACCTTGTCCTTGGCGAGCTCGAAGTCCGACATCTCGACCTTGTCCTTGTTGTGGCGCGCCGCCAGCAGCGCGGCCTCGTTGACAAGGTTTTCCAGGTCGGCGCCCGCGAAGCCCGGGGTTGAACGCGCAAGCTTGGTCGCATCGACGTCGTCGGACAGCGGCACCTTGCGCGTGTGAACCTTCAGGATCCCCTCGCGCCCCTTCACGTCGGGCAGCGGCACCACCACGCGGCGATCGAAGCGGCCCGGGCGCAGCAACGCCGGGTCCAGCACGTCGGGGCGATTGGT
This sequence comes from uncultured Pseudomonadota bacterium, assembly GCA_937889395.1. Classification (GTDB taxonomy): domain Bacteria; phylum Desulfobacterota; class Binatia; order Binatales; family Binataceae; genus Binatus. The sequence continues at coordinate 6,772 of CALAOW010000009.1, forward strand.
GGCGGCCACGAGGATCACGCCCTCGTTGGCCTCGAACCCATCCATCTCGACCAGCAACTGGTTGAGCGTCTGTTCGCGTTCATCGTGACCGCCGCCAAGGCCGGCCCCGCGATGACGTCCCACCGCGTCGATCTCGTCGATAAAAATGATACACGGCGCATGCTTCTTGCCCTGCACGAACAGGTCGCGCACGCGCGACGCACCCACGCCAACGAACATCTCGACAAAGTCCGATCCCGAGATCGAAAAGAACGGCACGCCCGCTTCGCCGGCGATCGCTCGCGCGAGCAGCGTCTTGCCGGTTCCCGGCGCCCCGACCAGCAGCACGCCCTTGGGAATTCTGCCGCCAAGCCGCGTGAAGCGCTTGGGGTCGCGCAAAAATTGAATTATCTCTTCGAGCTCGTCCTTGGCCTCGTCGATTCCCGCCACGTCGCCGAAAGTAACTTTGTGCGTGTTTTCAGTCAGTAGCTTGGCGCGGCTCTTGCCGAACGACATCGCCTTGCCGCCGCCGATTTGCATCTGGCGCATGAAGAAAATCCACAGCGCCGCCAGCACTATTATCGGGAACCACTGCACCAGCGCGACCATCCACCACGGATCGCCCTCGACCGGCTTGGCCGCGATCTTGACGCCCTTTTCGCGCAGCGTCTTGACCAGGTCGGGATCCTCGGGCGCGTAGGTCTTGAAATGCTCCCCGCTGGTCGTGTCGCCCTTGATTAGATTTCCCTGAATCGTCGCCTGGGCGACCTGGTTTTTTTCAACCTGGTTGAGGAAATCCGAGAAAATTATTTCGGGTTCTTTGGGCTGTTGCCTGCTGAAGATATTGAACAGCAGCAGGAACATCAGTCCCAGCACTAGCCATAGCGCAATACTGCGAGAAAACTGGTTCATGCTATATACGAAAGTATCACGCGCGTTGATGCGCACGCAACGTGGTAAGCGCTAAGCCGCGATTTCAGAAGCCTCAACGCGCAGTACGGTTTCGGTGGCCTTGGTGACCAGCGCGCAGTCCGCGCGCGCAAGCCCCGGAAGCCACGCGATTTCGCCGCCGACCGTGACCACGGGGAAGCGCTCCCGCCGTGCCCGTGGCAACTTGCGATCCACAAACACGTCATGGACCTTCCGCGTCCCGCGCATCCCCATCGGATGCATCCTGTCGCCCTTCATAAAATTGCGCGCGACCAGCGGGCCGTCCGCGATATTCGCAGCATCGAACATCGCGACTGACAAACCATCCGGCATCGACGCGTCTCCAGCCGCAATCGTCGAAGCCTCGAACTTGAAACCTGCCGCTCCGACCACAGTGATTCCGTCCGCCGCAATCGCAACCGAGAATCCCGCGCCGGCGCCTGATCCCTTCCGCTCAGCCCCCGCCTCGATCAACTGAAAAAAATTGTACTCGCGCTCGGCGCGCCAGCCGCCCGGAAGATCGATCGAGTCGCTCGGGCCGCCTTCCAGGATGAGTTGGCGCATCGCCTCGATATGCGCGCGCGAAATTCTGCGTAAAGATCCCCTCCGCTCGGAGAGAAACAGCCGAATCGCAACCGGTTGCACCGCGCGATTCAGCCCGCTGAATCCCGACACCTCGAGCGCACCGCCGCGCCGACGCATAGCGTCCAGCTCGCGCGCGGCAATCGCCGCGACCAGCTCGTCGAGCGAGCGCATCTCGGCCGCAACTTCCACCAGCCGCCCGCCAAGCCCCGGCGCGTATTCGCGCTCGAGCATCGGGAGCAGTTCGGCGCGAATCCGGTTGCGCAGAATGTCGCGCGACGAATTCGTCGAATCTTCCACGAACGCAGTCGCGCGCGCGTCCAGGTAGCCGCGAATCTCGGCGCGCGAAATCGACAGCATCGGACGAATCAACCGGCCCGGCCCGTGTTCGGCCATCGCCGCCATCCCCGCCGCGCCGGCGCCGCGCATCAGGCGCATCAGCACGGTCTCGGCCTGGTCGTCCCGATGGTGCCCGAGCGCGACATAGTCGGCTCCCACGCGGTCCGCGACGCGCCCAAGAAAATCGCGGCGAACCTCGCGCGCACGCTCCTCGAAGTTCGCGCTCGAAATCGACGCGTCGAGTCCCTCGGCGCGTTCGACGATCAATTCAACACCAAGTCGCGCACACATAGCGCGCACAAAAGCTTCGTCGCGATCCGACTCGACCCCTCGAATCCGATGGTTCAAATGCGCCGCCGCAATCCGGAGTCCCAGCCTCTCGCGAAGCTCAAGGATCGCACAAGTAAGCGCAACCGAATCAGCCCCGCCGGAAAGCCCGATCAGTATAGATGCGCCCCGACGGATCCCCGCGCGCACCAAGGCCGCCTCGACCGCGCCGAGCACGATGCTTTCCGCATCCCGAACCATCACGGATGAGGTTATTCCCGCATGAGATCCGCATCAACGCGCCCCCTCTCTCCTACGATTGTCCCCTTCCGACATAGTTGGAGCCGCACGATCGGCACGCTAAACTCGCGTAGCTGAACCGCATATCCGGCGACATCACGCAAAAACTACAATGGACGAACGTTACGACCCGAAGAAAATCGAGCCCGCGTGGCAGCTTGATTGGCAACGCACCAATCTCTACCGCACGCGCGAGGAACCCGGCCGCCCGAAATTCTACATCCTCGAGATGTTCCCCTACCCGTCCGGCGCCGGTCTCAGCGTCGGTCATCTGCACAACTACGTTCCGTGCGATGTCGTCGGCCGTTACAAGCGGATGGCGGGATTCAACGTGCTGCACCCGATGGGATGGGACGCGTTCGGACTGCCCGCGGAAAACGAGGCGATCCTAAAGGGATCGCATCCGACGGAAACCGTCCCGCGTTACGCCGCCAACTTCAAGCGCCAACTGACAGTCTCCGGATGCGCGTACGACTGGACGCGCGAGATCAACTCGTCGTCGCCGGAGTATTACAAGTGGACGCAGTGGTTCTTCCTGATGCTTTACAAGCGCGGCCTGGCCCACCGCGCGACCGGAGCGCAATGGTGGTGCGACAAGTGCCGCACGATCCTCGCCAACGAACAGGTCGTCAACGGATGCTGCTGGCGGCACACCGACAATCCGGTCAGCAAGAAAGACCTCGAGCAGTGGTACATCAAGATCACCGACTACGCGGATCGATTGCTCGCCGATCTGGACGGGATCGACTGGCCGGAGCCGATCAAGCTGATGCAGCGCAACTGGATCGGGCGCAGCGAAGGCGCGGAACTTGCCTTCCCGGTTGCAAGTCGCGCCGGTAAAGAAATCCGCTTTTTCACCACGCGCCCCGACACCGTCTTCGGCGTATCGTTCATGGTGCTCGCGCCGGAGCATCCGCTCGTCACGGAGATTACTACCGGCGAACAGCGCGCAATGGTCGAGGGTTACGTCGCCGAGGCGCGCCGCCAGACTGAAATCGAGCGGATGTCCACGGTCAAGGAGAAATCCGGCGTCTTCACCGGCGCTTACGCGCACAACGTCTTTACCGATAGAGACATCCCGATTTGGATCGCCGACTACGTTCTGATGGGCTACGGCACCGGCGCAATCATGGGCGCGCCCGGCCAGGATCAGCGCGATTTCGAATTCGCGATGAAGTACGGCTTGCCGATTCCGCGCGTAACCGCGCCCAGTGACGGCGGCGCGCCACCGGCGGATCGCGCTTACACCGAGCCGGGCGTAGCAATCAACTCTGGTTTTCTGAACGGTAAAAAAACGGCTGAAGCGATCAATACCGTGGCAAAGTATGCCGAAGAACACGGAATCGGGCGCGCGACCATCATCTACCGGATGCGCGACTGGCTGATCTCGCGTCAGCGCTACTGGGGATGTCCGATTCCAATCGTGTACTGCAAGACCGACGGAATCGTACCGGTGCCGGATGACCAACTCCCCGTGATGCTTCCTGCGATGAAGGACTACCTACCGTCGGGTACCGGCCGCTCTCCGCTGGCCAACGTGCCGGATTTCGTCAACACGACCTGCCCAAAGTGCGGAGGCCCGGCGGATCGCGAGACCGACACGCTGGACGGCTTCGCATGCTCGTCGTGGTACTTCATCCGCTTCGCGTCGCCGCATGAAGACCGCCGCCCATTCGATCGCAGCGCGGTCGATTACTGGTTGCCGGTCGATCTCTATGTCGGCGGCGCCGAGCATGCCGTGATGCATCTGTTGTACGCGCGGATGTGGACCAAGGTCATGTTCGACGCGGAACTGATCGGATTCGACGAACCGTTTCCCGCCCTGCGCAACCAGGGCGTGGTGTGGGCCTCCGACGGCAACCGCATGTCCAAGAGCAAGGGCAACGTCGTCACTCCAGACGCGATGATCGACAAGTACGGCGCCGACGCGCTTCGGCTCTGGGAGCTGTTCATGAGCCCATTTGACGAAGCGACCAACTGGAACGAAGGCGGCGTTGCAGGCACGCTGCGATTCATCACGCGCGTGTGGACGATGATTCGACGCTATGTCGAGGCGGGATGCCCGGGCGGAAAGACCAGTGAAAGCGAAGAAACGGTCAAGCGCGCACACAAAACAATCCAGCTAGTCACCGACCATATCGACCGGCTGCGCTTCAACACGGCGCTCGCGGCGCTGATGGATCAACTCAACTACCTGGCGAAGCTCAAGCCCGAGGAGATGGGCCGATTCAGCGCGGAGACCTTTGTGCTGATGCTCGCGCCCATGGCGCCGCACGTCACTGAGGAAATGTGGAGGGCACTCGGCCACGATTCGTCCGTTCATTTGGAGACGTGGCCGAAGTTCGATCCGAAACTCGCGCGCGACGAGACGGTAACCGTCGTCGTGCAGGTTAACGGCAAGGTTCGCGATCGCCTGGAAGTCGTCGCGGGCGCTTCAGAAGCCGAAGTCCGCCAACTAGCGCTCAAGAGCGAGGCCGTCACGCGCCACCTCGCCGGCAAAACCCCGACCAAGTTCATTTTCGTAAAAGACAGGATGCTTAGCATCGTCGCGTAGGCGAGTCGCATCGTCGCGAACCTTGAAGGACGCGCGCCGGCCGTGCGATGCTTCGGGCCGATACGACGTTAGATCCTTTTCATCATCAGCAAGGAGCGAACGACATGGCCGAGGAAGTGCTTAAAGTCACACGTCATCCGAATTACGCGGTGTTGACGCTAAACCGTCCCGAAAAGCGCAACGCGCTGAATCAGCCGTTGATCGACGCGCTCAACAATGCACTCGTCAAATTCGAAAGCGACCGCGAAATCCGTGCGCTGCTCATCCGCGGCGAAGGCGCTCATTTCTGCGCGGGAATCGATCTGAAGGAAGTGGACGAGACGACCGGCAGTCACAACCCGACCTCGCTCGAGTCCGTCTTCGGCCGATTGGAGCGTTTCCCGGTGCCTACCATCGCCGCTATCCAGGGCGCCGCGCTCGCCGGCGGACTCGAACTGGCGCTGCATTGCGACCTGCGAATCGCGTCGGAAAACGCCAAGCTCGGCATGACGCTCGGCCGCGTCGGCTTGATGGTGCCGTACGATTTCACGCGCAAGCTGATCGAGGTTTGCGGATCGGCCAACACCGCATGGATTCTCTACACCGCTGACCAAATCGACGCCGAGCGCAGCCGTCACATGAATATGGTTCATGAAGTCGTGGCCGACGCGAAGCTCGGCGAGGCGGCGACTGCGCTGGCCGAGAAGATCGCCGCCAACGCGCCGCTCTCTCTGCGCACGATGAAGGCGACGGTGCGCCGATGCATGAGCGAGACCTTCGACGCGTGGCACGACGATCTGTTGCAGATGGCGCGCTCGGTTCGCGAGAGCCACGACGCCAGGGAAGGCGTGCGCGCGTTCCTGGAAAAGCGCAAGCCGGTCTGGAAGGCGAATTAGCGCGCGCGCGTCTCAGTCGGAATCGGAATGCCTGCCCAGTGCGTGGCGGATCGCGCCGGCACTCTCCAGCAGCGTGCTCGGCAGGTTCAAGGTTCCCGCGACATTTGAATATGGATACAGCCGCGCGTTCAGATGCGCGTGCAGCGGAATTCCCTCGCCCTGGTGAATTTCATAGTCAAGCGGCAACGGCCCAAGGATCATCAGTATTCGATGGATCGCATTTGCAAACTGCCGCATCTGATCCGGCGTCAGCTCCGACAGCAGTCCCCGATAGTTGGGCATCACGACGTCGTAGCTGCGCGGGAACCCGCCCATCGGGCTCGCATAGCTGACGACAGAGTCGCCGCGATCGATCACCAGCCCCAGGCGCTCCATCAGCGCAACGATCTCGTGCCATAGACGAGGATTCTCACGCTCGGCGCGCGCCTCCGCGAGCACGGCCGGAAACGGCTCCGGCGATCCGATGATCTGCTGATGCAGATGCGGCTGCGAGGCGCCCGACTCGCGCCCCTGATTCTTGCGGATTACAACCGAGCAAACGTCGGGATTATCCAACGCGAGGCGCATCACGCGCGCATCGGCTTGCATCAGATGAAGGAAATGACCGCTGCCCAGCGCGCCGGTGAACATCAAATCGTTCTGCGATCGCGGCGCGCCGATAAAGTGACGCGGATCTTCGACGACGATGTACGACTCGTTGCGATTTCCGGTCAGCTCGGCGGGAATTCGCGGGAAGAGATTGTTGATCACGCGCACCACCCAACCCGCGCCATCGGCAGTCTTCGCCCCGTTCCATTCGGGGATTTCATCCGGAGTCATCCGAAAGAGCTCGCGCGGCGCAAGCCCTTCGTTGCCCGCACAGAAAGGACATGACTCGGTCGCGTGGCGAATTGCCTCGGCGCTGAGATGCGGTGTGTCGGGATCGGCGCTCTGGCGGCCGCCGAGCGTGAACGCGAAGCTCTTGCCGCGAACGTCGACAACGTATGAAATCACGCCGGTGATCGGATTCTTGATCCAGAGCAGGGAACCATCGCGGATTTCGCATTCTATCGGCATCGGAGCGTGATCACCTTTAACAATTGCCGGCGCGCCATTTCAACGCCGGCGCGAAACCGTCGCGAGCCGGGGATCGCCTTGACTATGGCTCTTGGCTCCGTTATCCCAAGTGCTGAGGACGGGGAACCGGCCAAGCCGGGACAAATTGGGGTCTGGCGATCCGCATGCGCGGCCACCAGCCTTTTTTTTGGCTGCCATCGCCAATCGCCAGCGTCCCCGTGAATGGTCAAAAATGCCGCACGTGAAGAAATACCTGTTCACGCCCGGGCCGGCTCCCGTACCGCCCGAGGTTTTGCTCGAGATGGCGCGTCCGATCATCCACCATCGCACGCCTGAGTTCAGTGCTGCGCTCGATCAGGCGCGCGATCGGATGAAACCTCTCTACGGCACCTCGAGCGAGGTAATTCTGCTCGCGTCCACCGGCACGGGTGGGATGGAAGCGGCGGTGATCAATTTGCTGCAGCCGGGCGAGCATGCAATCTACGTCAACGGCGGCAAATTCGGTGAGCGATGGGGCAAGTTGCTCGCAGCCTTCGGCATGATTGGGCACGAGGTGCGCGTCGAATGGGGCCGCGCCGCACGGCCCGGGCAAATCGAGGATGCGTTCAAGGCGTATCCCGAGTCGCGCGCCGTGCTGGTGCAGGCGAGCGAAACTTCCACCTGCGCGGTGCATCCGGTGGCCGAGATCGGCGAGGTCAGCCGCAAGCGCGGCGCGATGCTGATCGTAGATGGAATCACGTCGGTCGGCGTCTTCGAACAGAAGATGGACGAATGGGGCATTGACGCGTTCGTCACGGGCAGCCAGAAGGCTCTCATGCTTCCGCCGGGCCTCGCAATGGTCGCGCTGTCGGCGCGCGCTTTGGACGTCGCGAAGAAAATCAAGACGCCGCGCTTCTATTTTGATTTGCTCAAAGAATTGAAGGCGCAGCGCGACGAGCATACCACCGCATGGACCGCGGCCGTGTCGCTGATCTGCGGGCTGAACAAATCACTCGAAATAATTCACGCCGAGGGTCTGCCGCAGGTTTACGCGCGTCACGCGCTGATGGCGGAGGCTACTCGCGATGCTGCCGCGGCACTCGGGCTGAAACTGCTGTCGCCCGACAATCCCGCTCCCGGGGTCACCGGAATCCTGGTCCCCGAAGGTCTCGACGGCGGCAAACTGGTCAAGTTCCTGCGCGACAGCCTGGGCGTGTCCGTTCAGGGCGGCCAGGATCAGATGAAGGGTAAACTCGTGCGCATCGGACACATGGGTCATTTGAGCCCGTTCGACATGCTCATCGCGGTTGGCGCGCTCGAGATGGGACTTAAGCAGATCGGCGCAAACATTCAACTTGGCGCCGGCGTAACCGCCGTTCAGGCGCGCCTGGCACGGAGCATCTGAATCAACATGGCGGAAACTTTCCGTGTCCTTCTGAGCGACTCGCTTGCGGCGCAAGGGATCGAGGTCCTCAAGCGCTTTCCGCAGCTACAGTTCGACGTCAAGACCGGCCTCAAGCCCGCGGAGTTGGCGAAGATAATCGCGCCCTACGACGCGCTGCTGATTCGCAGCGGCACGCGCGTCACCCGCGAAGTAATCGATGCCGCCACGTCGCTCAAAGTGATCGGGCGCGCGGGCGTCGGGGTCGACAACATCGATATCGAAGCGGCAACGCGCCGCGGAATCGTCGTGATGAACAGCCCGACCGGCAACAGCGTCACGACTGCGGAGCACGCGATCACCATGATGATGGCGCTGGCTCGGCATATTCCGGCCGCCAACGCCTCGATCCGAGCCGGCAAATGGGAGCGCGGCAAATTCACCGGCGCCGAGATATGCAACAAAACGCTGGGCGTGGTCGGCCTCGGCAACATCGGCCGGATCGTCGCCGACCGCGCTCTTGGGCTCAAGATGAAAGTGATCGGCTACGATCCGATCCTGACGGCTGAGGCTGCCGGGCGCATCGGCGTTCAATTGGTCAGCCTCGATGAGCTTTTTGCGAGCGCCGACTTCATCACCGTCCACACCCCGCTGACCGACGATACCAGGGGCATCGTGGGTGCGGCGGCATTCGCGAAGATGAAGAAGGGCGTGCGAATCATTAACTGCGCCCGCGGCGGTATCGTCGATGAAGCCGCGCTGGTCGAGGCGCTGAAATCCGGCAAGGTCGCGGGTGCCGCGCTGGACGTGTTCGTCGAGGAGCCACCTCCCGCCAACCATCCGCTGCTCCAGTTCGACAACGTGATCGCAACGCCGCACCTCGGCGCCGCCACCGACGAGGCGCAGGTCCAGGTCTCGGTCGATATCGCGCATCAAGTGGCCGACTTCCTGATCGAAGGCACCATTCGGCAGGCGGTTAACATCCCGGCGCTATCCACCAAGGAACTCGAAATACTCGGGCCTCATCTAACGCTTGGCGAAAAACTGGGCCGACTCGCCGCGCAACTGATCACCGAGGCGCCCACGGAGCTGACGCTCGCGTTTGGCGGTGAAGCCGCCAATCTCAAGCCCGACGCGATCACCGCCGCGGTTTTAAAGGGATTGATGAGCGGCTTCCTCGACGAGGATTTGAATTACGTCAACGCGCCATTTATCGCTCGCGAACGCGGAATCAGGATTATCGAAACGCGCTCCCGCGAAGTCACTGACTACGTCGATACCTTGACGGTCACGATTCGTACCGGCGCCGGCGAGCACGAAGTCTCCGGCGCCGTGCTCGGAAATCGCGTGCTGCGCCTAACCCGGATCGACGGCTACCGCGTTGAGGCGGCGCCCGAGGGTTACTTCCTCATGCTGCATAATCGCGACGTTCCCGGAGTGGTCGGCGCGGTGGGCACGGTGCTCGGGCAGGCCGGAATAAATATTGGCGGACTGGAGCTCGGCCGCGATCGCGTGGGAGGAACCGCGCTCAGCATTTTCGAGGTGGATGAACCCGTGCCGGGCGCCGTCCTCGACAGGCTCAAGACCATCCCTGCAATTACCGCGGCGTCGCTGCTCAAGCTCTGAATTTATTTTGCGCGCGGGACATTTCAGCCCGACAGGTGCGCGCGCAGGCCGGCGAAATTGACGCCGCTCGGGGAAAAGACATGAAGACAGTTGCCGTGATTGGTACGCAGTGGGGGGACGAGGGCAAGGGCAAAATCGTCGATATGCTGGCGGCCGACGCCGATGTGGTCGTCCGCTTCCAGGGCGGAAACAACGCAGCTCACACGCTGGTGGTCGGCGGGAAGAAATTTGTGCTGCGGCTGGTGCCGGCAGGCGCGCTCCATCCCGGCAAGGCTTGCGTAATCGGCAACGGCCTGGTCGTCAATCCGCTGGCATTGCTCGGCGAAATCGCAGACCTCAAGCGCAGCGGCCATCTCGCCGACGATAGTTTGCTCAAGATCAGTTACGAAGCGCACATGGTGATGCCGTATCATCTCGCGATCGATCGCGCTCGCGAGGCGCGCCTGGGCAAGGGCGCGATCGGTACGACCGGATTCGGAATCGGCCCGGCCTACGAAGACAAGATGGCTCGGGTGGGATTGCGCTTCGAAGATCTGCTCGATCTCAAATTTTTCGCGGAGAAACTCCGCCGCAACATCGTCGAGAAGAACGCGTACCTGAAAGCATTGCTCAAGGCCAAGCCGATCAAGGCCGACGAAACCATCGACGCGATGAAAAAAGCGCGCCGCCGGCTGCTCCCGTATCTGTGCGACACCGGCGCGTTCGTGAGCGAGGCGATCGATTCCGGCCAGCGTGTCCTCTTCGAGGGCGCCCACGGCACGATGCTCGACATCGATCACGGCACCTACCCGTACGTGACCTCGTCGAATTGCGTCGCGAGCGCAGTCTTCAGCGGCACCGGCATCGGGCCGGGCAATCTCGAAGCGGTGCTCGGCATCAGCAAGGGATATACGACACGAGTCGGGGCCGGCCCCTTTCCGAGCGAGTTCACCGGCTATCTCGCCGATTCGCTGCGCGAAGAAGGCAACGAGTTCGGCAGCGCCACCGGGCGTCCCAGGCGGATCGGATGGTTCGACGCCGTGCTGGCCCGTTACACTGCTCGCGTCAACGGGATGTGGGCGCTCGCGCTTACCAAGCTCGACGTTTTAACCGGGATCGATCCAGTCAAAATCTGCGTCGGCTACATCGTCAAGGGGAAACGCTACAACGACATGCCGCCGTCGCATCGGATGCTGATCGACGCCAAGCCGATCTTCGAAGAGATACCGGGATGGAGCGAAAGCCCGGCGGGCGCGCGCACGCTGGCCGAATTGCCCTCGGGCGTGCGCCGCTACGTCGAACGAATCAGCGCGCTGGTTGGTGTGCCAATTGCGATGATCGGCGTCGGCAAGGAGCGCGAAGCGACCATCGTGGTCCGCAACCCCTTCGCCGACTAACTCGTTGCTAGCGGTTCAGCAGCTCGGCGAATTCCTCGACCGTCATCCCCGCTTTTCGAATCAAGCTGCGAAGAAGTCCGGGACCAAGCTCTCGATGTACTGGAACCGTAAGAACCACGACTGCCCCGGATTTGACTAGCGTGGCGTGGCTACCTTTCTGATGCGCACGTGACCAGCCCGCGCGTTCAAAAGCCCGGATTGCGTCGGCCCCCGAGCAGACCGGCAGTTTGGCCATCCATCGATACCTCGGAAGCTATTTTGAAACAACTTTAATGGAAACGAGTAGGGGGAAATTTAATTTCCCCTACTCGGATCGATTAGGAAATTAGCCAGCTGAGGTTTTTATTTCGACCTCGGCGACCTCAATTTGCGTCGGGATCCCGTACTCCCGCCTGGTCTCCAAGCTCGCTTCTATCGCCTCTCGGATGTTCGCGAGAGCTTCGGCTTCGGTCCGGCCTTGGGACAGGCACCCCGGAAGAGCCGGGCACTCCACGACGACAAAGCCGGCTTCGTCGCGTTCGAGCGTCACCAGAAACTTCATGATTTCACTTTAGCACACGGAATCCGGCAACCAATCAGTGCCCCCTACGCTGCGCAAACCGCCGCGAGGCTCGAGATCGCGACACCGCGGCGTCCCTGCCTCAGGTCATTGCGATCGAACCCGTTGGTTGTGTACCCGATCGAAATCCCCGTCGCCGGATCGGCCCATCCGATCTGTCCGCCCGCGCCTCCGTGTCCGAATGCCAGCGCCGAGTTGGTCTTGCCGAAGCCGCGATAGTTCGCACGCCCATCGCCTCCGGCTATGACAACTCCAAGCGCGCGGTTGCACTTGACGCCGAAAATCGGATCCTTGTAATCGCCCGAGCGCACGCGCAACGCGTCCTTGAGCGCTTCAGGCTTGATGATCGGCGTACCGTTGGCGCGGCGATTATGCAGCAAGCCCTGGTAGAACAGCGCCAAGTCGCCCGCCGTCATAATTCCGCCGCCGCCCGGCACGCCAGCTTCCATCACATTGGGCCGGTTGAAGCCGAGGACTGCGTCTTCGGTAACTTCGGTTTCCGGCATCGCGGGCAGGCCGAGTTTCTTTCGCTCCTCATCGGATAGCGCCTCTCCGACGTAGCAAAGCTGCGCAACCCGCTGATGATACTCGCGCGGCAATCCAAGGCGCAGTTCCGGCAATCCGAGCGGCGTTGCAATCCGGTCATGCACGAACTGACGGAAGTCCTTGCCGGTGCGGCGCTCGATTATCTCCGCGATTACCCAGAAGCCCGAGGTCGGATGGTATTCGAATTTGCTGCCCACCGGCCATTCCAGCCGCCACTTGGCGAATCGCTCGAGCCGCTTGCTCTTATCCAGCCACTCGTTCTGCGGATACGGCGCGTTCGGAAATCCTCCCACGTGGAGCAGAACCTGCTCGACGGTCATCGTGTCCTTACCATTGGTGCCAAACTCGGGGACGATCTCCGCGACGCGCTCGCCCGGATTCAGTTTGCCTTCGCCGATCAGAATCCATGACGCCGCCGACATGATCGCCTTCGTGCACGAGAAGATCGTGTAGAGCGTGTCGTTGGTTGCCGGCTTTTCACTTCCACCCTGGACTGCGTATCCGATCGTGCGCATCGCACCGATTTTCCCGTTGCGGGCGATCGCGATTTGAGTCGATGGCAGCAACCCATCCTTGACTTCGCGTTCGGCACGATTGAAAAGCGCTGCGACTTTTTCAGGATCGAGGCCGACTTCGCGTGGACTGTCGGCAAAATGACTTTGCGCGGGCATTGCGGGAACCCCCTGCCTTTGAATTGTCGTCCTCGGGATATAACACGCCAGCGCCGATTCGTCATTCGGAAGCGATCCGCACCGGACCTTGCGACGATATCCACCCCGCCCTGCCGGGCAGCGTCGTCCGAATGACTTCGCATGCGGGCAACTCCGCGCGATTCAGCCGCGCCGCGACCTCGCGCAGTTGCACGAACTTCGCGCCCCGCTCCTTGAGCGCGCGGACCAGGGCCGTGAAGCCCTCGAGCTGTCCAATCCCTTCGGTCTCGGCGTGAATCGTGTGCACGTTGAGCGCATCGGGCTTGCACAAGCTGAGATAGAAATCGCGCACCGCGCCGTCATCGGGCAATTCACGCCGCCCCATTACCTCGTCGAGCGTCGGCAAGGTGGTCGGAATCTCCGGCGTCGCGAGAACCCGCCCCTCGACGATGCAACGGTACGGCGCGATTCCTCGCGTGTCGCTGCGATAGTCGAGCGCCATCGCGTCCAGCGCGACCAGCGCCGCATCGTTAGTGCGCCATCCGGGCGCGGCGAAACTGCGCGGCGCTTCACCGAGGATCGCGCGGTATGCCTCAAACGCGTCGCCGAGTTCGTTGCGTACTCCGGGCTCGCCGATTTTATCGAGGTGATCCTGCCATCGCACGTGATCGTAGCCATGCACGCCAATCTCGAAGCCATGCGCCTTCAGGTCGCGGATAATTCCGGGGAACGACAGCGCGATCGGCCGCGACGGCAGGATCGTCCCCGAGAGAATCGTACGCGCGCCGTACATCGAGACGGCCCTGGTGCGGAACATCTTTGAGATGAACCCGCGATTTCGAAACACCCGCAGGATTGCGCGCCCCGAATTGTCCGGGCCCATCGCGATATAAAAGCTCGCGGCGACGCCCTCGCTCTCGAGCATCGAGGCAATTCGCGGCACCCCCAGTTCGAGGCCCTGATGGGTATCGACGTCGATCTTTAGTGCGACTTCCAAGTGTAGTGACTGCGCGGACGCGGCCCGCGCCTAGGAAGCCATCTCTTTGCGGAACCAGTCCATCGAGATTTTCACGCCATCGCGCAGGTTTACTTTCGGAGTGACTCCCAGCAACGTGCGCATCTTCGTATTGTCCGGAACCCGGCGCGGGATGTCCTCGTAGCTGTTGCCGTACACTTCCTCCTGCGTCACGAACTTGATCTTCGATTTCGTTGGCCCGAACAACTCGATCATCAGCTTGGCGAACTCGAGCACCGTCGTCTCGACATCGACGCCGATGTTAATCGCCTGCCCATCTGCCGCGGGATTCACTCCCGCCTGCACGGATGCCTCGATCGCATCGGTTACGTACGTGAAGCATCGCGTCTGCAGCCCGTCGCCAACCACGGTCAAGTCCGCGCCGCGCAGCAGTTGACCCATGAAGATCGTAAACAGCCGGCCCACGTCAACCTTGTCCAGTCGCGGACCGTACACGTTGAAATAGCGCACGACCGTAACCGGCAGGCCGAGCTTGTGATACGCAAAACAGAAATGCTCGCCGACGGCCTTCGACGTCGAGTAGCACCAGCGATCGATACTGGTCGCGCCGAGCACGCGATCGTCGTCCTCGCGCCACGGCACCTTGGGGTTGCGGCCGTACACCTCGGAGGTCGAGCTGAACACGAGCCGTTTGTTATGCTTGTAGGCGGCCTTCAGCACGTTCTGCGTGCCGTTTACGTTTACGTTGAGCGTTTCGTAGGGATCGGCGACGTAGTGTTCGACGCCGACGACGGCCGCGAGATGGTAAATGAGATCGACCTTCGATACCAGGCTGTCGATCAACTCGAGGTTGAAGACCGAATCGTGCACGTAGTGAAAGCGCGGATTGTCCAGCAGGTGACGCACCTTGGCGATCGAGCCGGTGTCGAGCACAAAGACCTCGTCGCCGCGCGCAATGAACGCATCCGAAAGATGTGATCCGAGAAACCCGGCGCCGCCGGTGATCAGAACCCGCATGTGACCTCCGCGAACCTAGTCGAATAGAATAGTATCTTTGACGCGCGCCGCCTCGGAAAGAGCCTCGCGGGCAATGCCTTCGGCGCCGCCCTCGAACTGGGCAATTTTCAGGATTACGCTGCCCTCACCGGCCGCAATTTCAAGAGCGCCGTCGGCAGTTTCGTGCACGACCCGCCCGTGCTCCCCGCGCGCTCCGTTTTCCGCGCCAATTTTCGCTTCCCATACCATCAGCTTTCGCCCGCCGACGAAACAGAACGCGCCGGGATATGGATGCGTCACGGCCCGCACGAGATTGAAGATCCTCCGCGCCGGCCATCGCCAATCTATCCGTCCGTCCTCCGGCTTTCTGCGGCCGAAGTAACTTCCCTTCGAGATATCCATCTTTCGCCGCGGCGCAGTGCCGGCGACGATCTTTGGATGCAGCTCGGTTATCAGCTCGACGCCCAGCGGCACCAGCTTGCGGTATAGCGTCAGCGCGTTGTCGCTGTCGTCGATCGCAACCGCTCGCTGCCCGACGATATCTCCGGCGTCCGCCCGCACAACCATTTGATGTAACGTGACGCCCGCCTCGCGTTCTCCATTCACCAGCACCCAGTTCACCGGCGCACGACCCCGATACGCCGGCAGCAACGACGGGTGCAGATTGAATGCGCCCAGCGGCGCAACCGCGAGCACGCTCTCGGGAATCAGATGGCGGTAGGAGAAGGAATAAATTACCGCGGGCTTCAATGCGCCGATCCTGGTGGCCGACCCTGCCTCGACGCCGGCATCAGTGTGCACCGGGACGCCGTGCTGCGCGGCCAGTTGCGCACACGATCGCCACCAAATCTCTTCATGCGAATCGTCGCGATGAGTGAACAGTGCTGCGATTGGCGCGCCCATTTTCAGCAACGCCTCCATGCACGCGTAACCCATCTCATGGTACGCGAACAGCACGCAGACGGCGGATTTCACAGTCGCGCCAGATGCGACGCTCGAAAGGTAGGACTCCACGATTGATCGTCAGTCACGTCAGTCGGTTTGCGCATCGACCGGCTTCGCGTCAACTCCATGCACCGCGCGCACTATGTAAGTGGGGCGGCGGCGCACTTCTATATAGATACGCCCGGCGTATTCGCCGATAAGTCCGAGCGCCAGGAATATCATCCCGACGAAAAAGAACAGGATGGCAAAAAGCGTCCACAGCGCGCCCTCTTCTTGCGGGCCGTAGATCAGCCGATGCGCAACGAGCCCAATCGCCATCATTACGGCCAGCACCGAAATTCCTATCCCGGTCATGCTCAGCAGCTGGATCGGAACCAGAGAAAATCCGGTAATCAGGTTGAGACTGAGTTTCGCCAGTCCGAAGAGATTGTACTTCGACTTGCCGCTGGCGCGATCGTCGTGACCGACCGGGATTTCCGCGACTCGCTTGGCGAACGTGTTGGCGAGCGCGGGAACGAACGCTGCCTTCTCGTCGCACTCGACCACGGTATCGACGATATGCCGCCGGTACGCACGCAGCATGCATCCGTAATCGTGCATCGGTACGCCGACGATCAACGACGTCAAGCGGTTGTGCAGACGTGACGCGTACCGCCGATACGCCCGATCGTGACGCTCCTCGCGCCATCCGCCCACCACGTCGTTGCCTTCGTCGATCGCCGCGATCAAGCGCGGAATTTCCTCCGGCGGATTTTGCAGGTCCGCGTCGAGCGTGACGACTATCTCGCCGCGCGATTGCCGGAAGCCCGCGAGGATCGCCGAATGCTGTCCGAAATTGCGCGCCAACTCGACGACCCGCACACGGCCCTCTTCGCCCGCCGCAATTTCGCGAAGGATGCCGAGGGAGTCGTCGCGCGAGCCGTCATCGACAAAAACCGTCTCCCATGGACGGCCCAAACCCTCGAGAACCGGCTTGAGGCGCGACCAAAGCGACGTCAGGTTCGCGGATTCGTTGAACACCGGCACAACGACCGACACCAATCCGCTCGGCGCTCGCGATACGGCCGAAGTGCCTCGAATCGGTGATATTTTGCCCCGGAAGCTCAAGGAACGTGCGCGACCTGACCGCCGATCAATCCATGCGAAACCGCCGTCGCGTAAAGTGATTGTTGCAGACAGCCTCGGGAAATTAAAGATAGCGCCGGCCCGCCCCCGGTTGACCGCGCGCGATCACCTCGCGAGACTGCATCGACGATGCTCGCCGCCAACCGACCTCTCCGACTCACCATCTACGCCATCCTCGCGGCGATTCTCTATCTTCCCGGTCTCGGCAGGCCCGCGCTTTGGGAGCCCGACGAGGGCCGCTACGCCGAAATCGCGCGCGAGATGGTTATCTCGGGCGACTACGTCACGCCGCGTGACGATTTCGAGCTATATTTCGAAAAACCTCCGCTGGTCTATTGGGCCGAGGCCGCCGCAATTCAAATCTTCGGGGTCAATGAATTCGCGGTGCGATTGCCCGCGGCGCTCTTTAGTATCGGCCAGGTCGTTGTCACAGCCGCATTGGCCGAGGCGATGCTCGGTGCGGCAGCGGGATTTTTCGCCGCACTGGTGCTCGCGCTGAGTCCGCTATTTTTCGGCTTTGCGCGATTCGCGACGCTCGATCCCGCGCTGGCGTTTTTTCTTGCCGCGGCGCTGGGTGCCTTTTACGCCGCGGCGCGTGGCGATTCGTTCTCGCGGGGGCCGGCTCGCAGGTGGCTGTTGATTTCCGCCGCGATGCTCGCGTTGGGCACTCTTGCCAAAGGCCCGATCGCATTGCTTCTGGGCGGCGCGATCGCTCTGGCATGGATGGCAATTGAGCGGCGGCTGCGCCACGTCGCGCAGATGCCGCTGGTCTGGTGCCTCGTCATCTACGCGGCGATCGTCGTCCCCTGGTTCGTGCTGGTCGAGGCCCGAAATCCCGGCTTCGTGCACTTCTTCATCGTCCACGAGCATCTCGAGCGCTACGTCGCGTCGAGCGAACATGGATGGGGTCCGTGGTTCTTCATTCCGATCGTGATTGGCGGAGCGTGGCCCTGGATTTTCTTCGTCCCGCTTGGATGGTCCGCGATGCGCGCTGGCGACGGCTTGTCCGAGAGCGCCAAGGACCCATCCGGCCGACGCGCGGCCGCGCGCTTCCTGGCCATCTGGTTCGTCGTGATCTTCGTGTTTTTCTCGATTCCCCGCTCCAAGCTCGGTAGCTATATCCTGCCCGCGCTTGTGCCGCTGGCGATCGTTGCGGGATACGGCCTCGCGCGCGTGTCGGCTCTCGACGGCTTGCGGCGCCGCCGTCTTCTCGCCGTCATTGCTATCGCGAACCTGGCACTCGCGGCGGTTCCCCTGGTATTTTTCGAACTCGTACCGGCTCCGATAAATCCCGCGATCGGCTTCGACGGATTGCTGATTGGCGCCGTTGCGGCCGCTGGCGGGATTGCGATGTACTCGCTCGGGCGCGCAGCGGCGCGCGTTCCGTACGCGATCGGTGCGATGGCGCTGGCGATGCTGGCGACGGTGCCGCTTGCCTCCTACATGCGCGAAGACGCGTCCTCGATTTCCACCTATCGCAACCTGGCAAATGCGGTTCGGCCCTATCTTGCGCCGGACTGTACGCTCGCCTCATACCGCCATTACGTCCAATCGCTCCCGTTCTATACGCGCCGGCGCGAGACCCGGGTCGAATATTGGGGCGAGCTTTCGGAAGTTTCGCCGCCGAGTCCCGGCAAGTCGCCGTTCCTTATCGGCTCCGACGCGCGTCTGCGCCAGGTCTGGTCGTCGGGCGCGTGCATGATTCTGATCGTGAACGATCGCGACCGCAATGCGCTTGCAGACCGGCTTAAGCCCGCGCCGGTAGTGATCGGATGTGAGGGAAAAAAGCTCGCGCTCTACAATGGCGCGCTGGCGCCGCCGCCGGGCGCAGCCGATTGTCTCAAATCCGAAACGAAAAATTAGTAAATGCCGGGATCGAAGTACTTGGATTCGGGCTCATTGGACTGTAGCTTTCTCGCTGTGGCTTTCTTGCGGCCGTTTCCAGTGAAAAGTGAAAAGTGAAAAGTGAAAAGTTACAATTTTGGCCGTAAGCGATTAGCCGGGAGAGATTGATCACAGGTGGCTGACAAAAAATCCAAATCGAAACTCCAGGCTGCGAATTTCGGAGCCGGCAGCGCCGAGTCCGAACCTTCGCTCGGCCACTTGATTACGGAAACCCGCGAACGCAAAGGCATGACTCGCGAGCAAGTCGTCAACGAGACTCATTTGCCGGCGCATTACATCAAAATGATCGAGACCGACCGCTACGATCTGATTTCGGATCGGCTCTACCTCGTGCCATTTCTTCGCCGCTACTCAACGTTCCTCGGTCTCGACGCCGAGGAAATCGCCTCCCGTTTCGTCAGCGACGTTCAGCATACCGAGAACAACGTGGTGCGAATCTCGCAAGAGATCACGATGGTCGCGAAGCGGTCCGGCGCCGCCAGCCGAATCGCCTTCGCCGTGCTGATCGCCGCGGTGCTCATCTTGCTGGCAGATTTCGCGTGGCGCCGGTTAGTAGATCATGAAGCGCCCACTCCGGCTTCGGTCGCCTCGCCGGCCGCGATGGCGCCAGCGGCAGAGCCCAACGCCGTCGCCCCTAACGAAACGCTGCCGCCCGCGACAATCGTGACGAATCCCGAAGGCGCCGTGCCCCGGTCTTCGCCGGCCGCCGCCTCGAATGTTCAGCGACCTGCGAGTGCGCCGCCTGTAGCTCACCGCCCTGCCCCGTCGCGACCGATCCCGCGCGCGGCGACCGACCCGTAGGCACGGGTGGCCAGTGTAAAGAAAAAGACGGAGATGGTGCGCGCCCTTTTTCCGCATCCTGCTAGTGCAGCACGGCGTTGGCGATCTCTTCCGCAACGAGCTCCTTGGCACGCCGCGCGTCATCGCCCGAGTGCACGACCGCGACCACCTTTAGCTCATCGGCGGCGCCCTCCAGCGACGCGCGGGCGACGATCACCGTGTCGTAAATCTGGTTCTTGGGGATATTGCCATATGGCGTCGGCGCGTTGACGCCGCGCGACGCCTGCTGACTCGCCTGGTAGGCTTTGAACTGTTCGGTAGCCGTATCGTCGGGATACAACGACCGGCGGCGAGCCTCCTGTGCGAACGGATCGATCGGTTGATCGCCGCTGTCGCCCAGCGGCGGCGGATCCGCGCCGGCCGCCTTCAGCAATTCAACCATCGAGGGATCGCCCGGGAACATCTGATTCAATGACACTCCCGGTGCAAGCAGTTGCTGACTCACCGACACGGTGAGCGTCACCGAATTTTCCGGATCGGACGCAAGACCATGGCGCGCCGCTCTGAGATCTTCATTCAGCACGTTCTGCACAACGGGATCGGTGCAAATCGCAACCACCGCGGCGTTTGCGGGCGCCACCAGCTTGCCCGCCATCTTGATGTCGGCTGCGTGCGCAAATCCGCAAATGGCTACTACCATGGCTATCGCGGCGATCGCGCGCCCGTTGGCACGGGAGGCCAGTATTAAAAAAGGAAAACAGGGCGCGCTGTACAAGGACCCTCACCTTCATCCTCTCCCTTGCAGGGAGAGGAAACAAAAGCCTCGATCACGTTATGCAAAGCTCTCGTGCTAGGAAATCTTCTGCTGCAACAATTCATCCGCCCACGCAGCCCGCCATTTTACCAGCCGTTCGCCGAGCTTCGCGTCGCCCAGCGCGATTATCTGCGCCGCAAACAGAGCCGCATTCGCCGCACCAGCTTTGCCAATCGCCATCGTCGCCACCGGCACCCCCTTGGGCATTTGCACGATCGACAGCAGCGAATCGATTCCGTTGAGCGACGTCGTCGGCATCGGCACGCCGATAACCGGGATTATCGTCTTCGATGCGACCACGCCGGCAAGATGCGCCGCGCCGCCGGCGCCGGCGATTATCACGCGCAGGCCGCGGCCCGCGGCATTGGCGGCATATTCCAAAGTAATGTCGGGCGTGCGATGCGCCGACATAATCCGAACTTCATGCGACACTTTAAGTTCTTCCATGACCTCGGTCGCTGCCGACATGTATTCCCAGTCGCTCTTGCTACCCATGATCACGCCGACAATCGGCGCCTTGCTGTCCGCCATCGTAGTTCCTCGTTCTTTCCTTATGTGTACATCATCTCACAATCGAGATAAGGGACGCAGCACCGTTGGAATCAGAAGGCTGATTCCAGCCCGCCGGCATGTCAAGTCGCAGCCGGTATGAGCGCCCTGGATAATTCGGCACAATGTATTCGCGATGGCGACGCCGATTCCCAGCAATCAGTGCGAGTTCACGCTCGCCGAAGTTGTCGAGGCTACCGGCGGTACTCTCGCCCGCGCCGCTTCGACTGTCCCGGCCGGCGACGGCGTCCGCGGCGTCAGCATAGATACACGCTCGATCGGAGCGGGAGCGATATTCGTCGCACTGTGTGGCGCTGCGTCCGACGGCCATGACTACCTGACACAAGCCGCCGCGCGAGGCGCTGCAGCCGCGATCGTCGCGACCGGCCGCCGTCATCCTGGTCTCGATTGCATCGAGGTCGCCGATACGCTGGCGGCTTTGGGCCGACTCGCGCGCCGCCATCTCGTGCGCACGCGCGCGGCCCGCCCGCTTCCGCTAATCGCAATCGGTGGAGCAGTCGGCAAGACCACCACCAAAGAACTCACCGCCGCGGTCGCTCGCGCGCTGTTCGGATCCACGCTTTCAACCCCGGGTAATCTGAATAATCTGATCGGCGTACCTATGACGATTTTCACACTCACCGGCGAGCATCGAGCGGCCGTACTGGAATGCGGCACCAACACGCGCGGCGAGATTCCAAAACTGGCGCGAATCGTCGAGCCAGACGTCGCAATGGTCCTCAACGTCGATCTCGAGCACAGCGAAGGTCTCGGCACGCTCGACGATATCGCCGACGAGGAAGCCGCGCTGTTCTCGACTGCCAGGCGCTATGCGGTCGCATCGGCAGACGAACCGATGGTGCTGGCGCGGATTCCGAAACATCTGAGGCGAATCACCTTTGGCAAGTCGCCCGACGCTCAGGTGCGGCTCGTCAGTCGAAGCGTGGGCGTCCGCTCGCGCATCCGCGTCGAAATCGCGCGCGCCATGCTCGCCGCGGGTGTCGAACCCTTCATCGAAACTGAAATCGCGCTGCTGGGCGAGGCCGCGGCTCTCAACTGTACCGCCGCGATCGCCGGTGTCGCCGCGATGCACCCGCTGCCGCTTGAATCGCGCGAGCTTGCAGCGATCGCCGACGCGCTCGCGGTCGTCAAGCCGGTCGCGGGCCGGCTCGCCAACACCTCGATTCACGGCATCTTTGTGATCGACGACACTTACAACTCGAACCCTCGCTCGATTCGGGCCGCGCTCGCGGCCGCGCGCGAGGTAGCCGACGGTCTCGGCGCCCGTCTCGTGATCGCGCTGGGTGATATGCTCGAGTTGGGCGAGCTATCAGCCGCCGCGCATCAGGAGGCGATACGCGACGTGATGCTCTCGCATCCAGCCGCATTCGTCGCCGTCGGCCCAGAGATGAACTCCGCCTGCGCAGTCGTATCCCGCGACGCGGATACCACCGATGTACTCGCCGCACCCGACAGTATCGCTGCGGCAAGAATAATTGCCGGACTGCTCCGGCCCGGCGACGTGTTGCTGGTCAAGGGTTCGCGCGGAATCGCAATGGAACGAGTTCTCGAGAGGCTCGGTTGACGCTAACGGTGCGTGGGCGTCCGCATGGTTATTGCCCTATCGCCGTGATGTTGCAGGTTTCCGCGGTCATCGCGGCGTTGGCCGGGAGCGTCAGCACAGTCGCGGTTGCCGTCGGCTCATAAGTGCCGCACGACGCGAGGATGTTCGGCGCGGCGGAGAAATTCACGCCGCCAAGATTTGCGGTGCATCCGCCACCATTGAAGCAGACAGTTTGCGCAGTGCCGGTTTCCTGATACCCGGTCAAAAGGCAGTTTACAACCTTGAAACTCCCCCCAGCCATTGGCTCGCTACAAGCCGCCGTGCCCGCTGTGCTGCCGGTAATTGGTATTTGAACGGTTGCAGAATCCCACGGAGCACTTTGAGGGCAGGCATTGATCCCACCGATGCCATTTCCCGGATTCCCTGGGAGAACATTCAGGGGGATATTCTGCTGCCCACAGAACGTGCCTGTGGTGGTAATGGTCGGAGCGCCGCTCGCAAAGTACGTGCGCAAAATGCTCATGGCGCCGCTGCCATTGATAATCGCGCCTGCGCCTGACCAGCTATCAATAATACTTGCCCAGGTGCCCCGGAAGATGATGTTTTCGGCACTTCCCCCATCTTGCCAGCGAGAATTGCTGACGCGCAGCACAAAACCCGTGCTCTCAACATCAACTGCCAGGCCGCCCACGTGGGAGGACTGCATTCCCAGATCGGAGTTCGTAATGGAAATCCCGTTGTTACTACCAGAAAAGGTCGCAGCCGCATCAGCATAGAGAGTCGCAGGCCCGATCTCTACAGTAACTCCGGTCGCACTACTCTGATGGTCATAGCTGCCAGCCTCGAAGTCGAACATCCACACATTCGAGCTAGGAATGCCACCAAGCAGATGGAACGAACCGCCGTGCAACTCTACCGCACCCTCGCCGACGCCTGTAAAGTTACCGCCGTAAATATCGTTTTGAAGCGCCTGCGAATTTCCAACTAAGACTGCCGCGTTGGCGGCTGAGCCTTGCAGGACACGGATGACGTTCTCTGAGTTGTTCTGGTCGTAGGCCGCCGACGCCGTATAGCAAATTCCGTAGTATGGTTGGCCGGTCGAGAAATTCAGGTTGCTGTCCTGATTCTCACCGACATAGGTGCCGCCGGCGCCGCCGATTGGGTTATTGACGTTGTGCTCAATCGCGCAGAGCGCACCATTAACGCTGTTGATATTGATTCCGTCGGTCGCCATCTGGAATGTGTTGACGCCCTTGATAACGCTCATTCCCTGCATCATCGGCGTGGTCGCAATCGAGGTGTAGGAGCCGCCGGTTAGCTGAATGCCCGCCCATGTGTTGTTAGACGCTCCAGGTGCGCCGCCTGCTCCAACAGACTGACTCGCCACGAAGGTCATATCGGGCGGGAGCGCGCAATGCGCACCAGTTGCGTAAGTTCCAGAAGCGAGGCAGGTGTTAATCGCAAAAGCGTCGTCGTGGTAGCTGGTTTGCGTGGTAACGCTGCTAGTCGCCGCGCCTGCCAACGTCAGCGTCGTCGTCCCGCCGCCTGCTGTGATTGTTGTGTAGAGCGCATCCGGCCCTGCGCTGGCTGGCGGCGAATTTAAGGCCGTGTACGGAGCGGCAAGCGTGATTGCCGTCGCACCGGTATCCCGGTAGTAAGCCGCTGGACTCGAATTGTTCGCGTTCTCTTCACTCGCCGGGATGATCGCAATCAGCCCTGTACCGACGCGGTAAATAAGCAGCGCGGTATCGCCGTTCGCAATCGGTATCGTGAGCAGGTTGTTGAGTGCTTGGGTCAATGTTGCAGCGTTGTTGACGCTGCCACTCGCAGAGCTTGCCGCTGTCCAGCCGCCCTTTCCGTCGAGCGCGGCGACTTTGTAGGTATATCCAGTCGCACAAGTACCGCTGCATCTTGCCGATGCGGTCGGTGCGGTCGGCGTCGAAATTGAAGGCGTCGGCCCTGCGCCCGGAACAGCGATGCCTTCGCCGTTTGTCCAGTCGCCGGCCGCCGCGAGCGTCGCGGACATCGAGCCCGCTGAAATCGTGACGACGCCTGTGTTCTGTGAGCCGGAAATAACGCCATAGCTCGCAGGGTTGCGCGCGCCGTTGACACTGAGATTGTTGATCTGGTCGCCGCCGGAAGTCGTGCTGCCGTTGATCGCGTGACCGCCCGTGAGCAGGTTCTCAGTGAGAGATACCGGCCACGCCGTTGCGGCGCCGGCGCAACTCCACAGGCCGCCCTCTCCAAATGCGAATGCGCCGCTGCCGCCGCTCACACACGGCGTCGCGTTCCTGCAGTCCTTGCAGAACAACAGCATCCCGTCCTGCTCGGGCGGCAGATTGGCGAAGGCCGGACTGGCTATCGAAGGCGCGATCGGCTGGGCACCCGAAAATCGATCGTTGATCGCCTCGCGGAACTGCAATCCCGCGCCCACTCCGGTGAAGTTGGGGATCGGCTGATAAGCTCCGGGCGGTGGCAGATTCTGCGCCAGCGCCTCCTCACTCGCGACGAGCAGGATCATCGCGGCGAACGTTACGCCTCGAAGCGTTCGTGAAATCTTCCGTCTCAAATTTATCACCATTGCACCAATCGCCCGCTTTCGTCGATAACCTCAGAACCCGATCGCGAGCCAGTAAAAGCCGCGCGTGTGATTGGGCGCGTCGAGGATCTGGTTGTTCCAGACCCAAAACTGCGAGGCGGTAGGGATGTAGCTGGCGCTGACCATCACAACGTCATCACCGGCCGCGTCATGACCCGGGCCTTCAGGAGTCAGCGTCACCGGCATAAAAATCTGGCACGCGTTGGGAAAAGTGATCGGAAAACTATACGGCCCATAAAGCCCTTCGCTCTCTCCGGCACCGCCCCAATCCGTAAAGCCCCACTGGATGATGTACTGGATCAGCCCCTTATTTATGTCCGCGACGGGGATCTTCAGATAGCCGTTCTGCGCCATCAGCCCGGTGAACAGCGCCTGGAAGGCCTGCAACACGCCGATATTCGAGATATTTACGTCCTGGCGCTGTTTCAGAAACGTGGTGCGATTAGCCAGTTGCTGATGCGGTTGATTGGAAATACCTGTCCCGCTGAAACTTGCGCCGCTGGCAGCGCCTTCGACCGGATCGGTTGCTTGAATTTGGTACACCTCATTGGAGGTGAACTCGGCTGCGTCGATTAGTGTAGCCATTGACTACCTCAGAAGGTAAGCGTCCACGTACCGCTGATACTCATTCCCGCGCCGAAGACTATTGGTGCTATCGTCTTGCGCGCGAGCATCGGAGTCGGCGCGGTCGTTCCGGGCAGTCCCGCGCTGGCATGGTTGGCGAATATCGCCAGCTCTTGAATGGTTATCCCCCGCGCGCCAGTGTCCGCCGTCGTCAGCGCCCAGTTGAAGGTCACGCTGCCGTTGCCGTCCTCGCTGTGACTGTCGAGCGCTTTGTAATATGCGGGGGCGGTCAGCGCGCTGTCGGTCACCGTCGGTGCGTTCGATCCCGAGCCGAATCCCACCGCAGCCGCGAATTCGCCGCTTGTATCGCCTCCGAGCAGCGCCGCAAGGGCAGGCAGCCCGGCGTTCACGAAAAGATTGCGACCCTCATATTTCCACACGATACGACCTTGCTGGACAAGACCCGTGGCGCCTGGATTGTTAATCGCGTTCTGCCCCGGGACTCCGTTGCTCACGTATTCGG
>CALAOW010000010.1 GCA_937889395.1 uncultured Pseudomonadota bacterium
TGGCAAGAATTTCTTCTTTGGAGAAGTTCAGCTTCGATTCATGAGGCATGAAAAAGTCACCTGGATTCCTGCAGTGATGCGCCGCCGCCAGTTTTCAGGAGCGCGCTGCCCACTTGCCTAACATTAAGTTCGACCCTCCAAATGAGTCAACGCCGCCCCGGGTTTGTGCGAGCGGGAGCTTGAGCGGAGAAGCTGCTCGCACCGCTGGCAAAAAAAAGCTCGGCGTCCCTTCGCTCTTTTCGAGTCAGGAATCTTGTCGAAAGGGAACGAGAGAGGTTAAGGCATTTCTCCGCTGCTACCTTCGAGTGCTGGATGTTCTCTGCGGACAGTTTTGGGAGACCCTTAAGCGATTCCATGCCGGGTCCGAGGACGAACACTGCTGTGTAAGCTTGCAGTACCGCCACTAGCTCTCGAAAGGCAAGCCGCTTGGAAACCAGCGGCAACTGCTGATCGAACACGGACCGCCCCAGAACTGGAAATTGAGGAACGGATGATTGCTCGCTCGCCGAACGCGTCCAACTGGAGAGAATCACAGCATTGTGGAGCATTTCCAAAATCAATGCCCTCACGGCGGCAGTTCCCTGAGCACGTTGCTGCAGGAGGAATGCCCCTATCACGAAGAAACCACCGATAAGGGCGCCGATTATTGCGGGCAGAAAACTAGCTAGAAAAGTGTTCGGAGCCGGAATTTCAAAAAAGAAGAGCATAGATATTTCCGGCAATCTTGGACACCCGCTCGCTTCTCAAGCTCGCGAGCACAACTGTGCGCGCCGCAGAAAGATAACCGTCCCGGATTAAAATCGCCGCGCGATATTTTCCATCCTAGTTTTCGGGTTTTGGGTCACCGGCCTTACCGCCTGATAATCTTCTCTCCTTTAATTGAAAGCCTTAACCGGCGGAGTACCGCTGTCCAGAGAGAGGTTCGAGGAACAACTGCGAGTCAAACTGAAAGTGTCTTATCCAACCCATCTGCTATCGGTCAAACTGGCCTGACCCGGTTTCGTTGAGTGGTCCTATCGGGGCGACGTCCGCGACCGCTTCAGGGATGAACTATTCAGCCTGCCCGCGCCGTCCCCTTCCATGTTAGTCGATCACTGTATGAGCAACACTCACGACGCTGCACACTCGCGTACTAGCACGACGACTCGCCGTCGAGCCGCCTCGCGCACTATCCCGATGCGAAATATTAATTTTGACGGAACGAAACTAGCCCTAGTGGTATGGTCCTCCCAAAACCACAAGGGGTTGCTTAATTTGCTACTTTCTCGGCCAACCGACGATCCAGAATTGTGCGCGAAGTGAACAGAGGAAAACAAAAACATTGGGGATTCTTCCCCTTCGGCAGCACTCAGGGCTTCGGCTCAATCACAGCAACTTTCGCTCTAGAATGACACAAAAACCACGCCACCGTTTTCCCCCAACCCTTCTAACAGGGACGAAGTCCCGCATCTTCTCTTGTCACCGGGTGCAGGGGTCACCCCTGCCGAAGGAAGTGTGAAACCCATCGCGGGGTTCACATTCAATTGCGTTCCTCCTCGATGACTGCTTTGCCTGTCGCAGTACTTTGCATCCATCCCGCCCGCTTTGTAGCTTAGGCGAGGCTTCCATCAATGGCCGCTACACCCAAACCGCTCGTACTACCGACGCACGAGGTCTATGAGTTTTCCTCGACGCGCAAGTGGGTGATCGCGGTCTCCGTCATGCTGTGCACCGTGCTCGAGGTGCTCGACAGCTCGATCGTCAATGTTTCGCTGCCGCATATGCAGGGGAGCTTCTCCGCGAGCGTCGATGAAATCGCGTGGGTGGTGACGTCGTACCTGGTCGCGGCGGGAATCATGATCCCGATGACCGGGTGGATCGCCGAGCGCTTCGGGCGCAAGCGCTACTTCGTCGCGTCGATCGCGATGTTTATCGTCGCGTCGGCGCTGTGCGGCGTGGCGCAATCGCTCAACCAGATTGTTTTCTTCCGCCTGCTGCAGGGTGCGGCGGGCGCGGCGATGATGCCGCTGTCGCAGGCGATCCTGATGGAGACGTTTCCGCCGCGCGAGCAGGCGATGGCGATGGCGGTATGGGGAATCGGGATAATGGTCGCGCCGATCATGGGGCCGACGATCGGCGGCTATATTACCGACGCGTGGACCTGGCGCTGGAACTTCTACATCAACGTGCCGATCGGCACGCTGGCAGCGTTCATGGTGTATCGATTCGTGGACGACCCGTCGTACATGCGCAACCTGCGGCGCGCACGCATCGATTTCCTCGGTATCACGTGCCTGTTCGTCGCGCTCGGGCTCGGCGAAATCGTGCTCGATCGCGGCGAGCGCGCCGACTGGTTCCAGAGCGGTTGGGTGGTTTACTGCACGGCCGCCGCGCTCATCTCGCTCGCGGTGCTGATCTATCACGAGCTGCACACCGAGGACCCGGTCATCGATCTCTCGATTCTGGAGAACATGAGCTTCACGCTGCCGGTCACGCTGGTGATTTTTCTGACCTTCACGCTCTACGGCACCGCGATCCTCAATCCGGTGTTTCTGCAGGAGACGCTCGGTTTCACGGCCTCGCGAGCCGGGCTGGTGATGGCGCCGCGCGGCTTCGGCACGATGTTCTCGATGATCCTGCTCGGCACGATCGCGCGCCGCGGCGGCGACATCCGGCCGCTGGTCGGCATCGGCTTTATCCTGGTTGCATTCGCGATGTGGGAGATGTCGGGGCTGAATCTCGCCTCGGACGTGAAGCGAATCGTGTGGCCCACTGTTGTGCAGGGGGTGGGCACCGGGTTGATATTCCCGAGCTTGTCGGCGGCGGCGTTCATCTCGATGGAGAAGTTCAAGATAGGACGCGCGGCGAGTCTCTATTCAGTCACGCGCAACCTGGGCGCCGCGATCGGTACGTCGTATCTGACGACCCTGCTGATACGTCGCGAGCAGGTCAATCAGAGCTACCTCGTCGAGCACATCACGGTCTTCACGCTCCCGCATATGCAGATGCCCGGCGGCCTCAACATGGGTCATGAATTCGCGATGGGACACAAGCACGGCATGGTGATGCTCTACGGGATGGTGCAGCGGCAGGCGATGATGCTGTCGTTCAACGACATCTACCGAATGCTGTGCATGCTGATGCTCGTGCTGGTGCCGACGTTTCTGTTCCTCAAGCGCAACACGCGCAACTTGCCGGCCCAAGCAGGCCACTAAAAAACCGCAAAGCGGAGGTGCGAAACCGCGGCACCAACCCGTCCCGAAACCCGTAAGGGGTTTCGTTTCCTGATGGAAGCTCATTAGCGCGCCTCATTTTGCGGCTGCGGGCGCGTGCGGATCGCGCGTGAAAAAGGACACGGGAGACATCGGTTGTCAAGTTTCGACTCGGATCTTAATCGATCGTTCAATGTTGCCCGGCCTCTGTGCGCGCGCTAGTTAAGATGCCGTCTGTATTGATCGTTGCTCTTGATGGCCTGAAAACGTCGCGCAGATCGCAACGGCCAAGTCGGGGGATTTGACCACCGAGTCGACGCGCGCATATCCATCGAGCCGCTGCTTGGATTGAGATGTGGTGTGGGCAGGCGGGCGGGCGTTGCGGATGCTGAGCGGGCTGATGGTCCGATGAAAAGAGCCGGTGCGCATGGCGCAAGCTTGTTTTGGCGCTTTTCGATCTCGGAGCCCTGAAGTCGGCGCCGTCGGGCGCCGAGACTGGAGTTGTTGGCGCGACGCGACGGCGATAAAACGCATTTCCCGCTTTTCCCGAATCGATTTTTCAGACATCACTCGCAGTTCCAATTCGAAATTTGAAATTTCTGTCCAACGGCCCCTGATGGTGTCCGGCGGTAAGGCTTCGCGCCGATGCACGTGCGTTCGCACGTCCTCGACCGCGGCACGCCGACCGGAACTCGAAGCCCTGGGAGGTTGAGTTGTGCGAAACGGACCCCTGGTTCATCGACGCGCCCACGCATCGCGATTTGCTTACGGCGCGCCGTCGCCGTTGGAGCGTCTGCAATCATTGTCAGCATTCGGCAGTCCGCGGGCGCTTTCACGACCGGCGCGCAGCGCGCAAGTCGAAGCCGCGCCGTGGAAGATGCAGCGTTTGCAGCTCGGCAGCCGCCTGCCGATCAATCTGCGTCATTTCCTGGCCGAGCAACTGGGGTCCTCGATGCGTGTCGAGGACGACTCGATCGTCGCGCTCGAACCGCGCTCGAATGAAACCCTGATGCGCGAGCTGGCTCGGGCGATTCGGCGCTTTTCCACCGAGCGCGCGCGCGAAGCATGGTGTGAATGCGCGATGGGACTGGATCGCCTCGAGCGCGAGTTCTTCGCCGCGCCCAGCGACGACCGCGGACCCGTCGTGTTGTGCCTGCGATGCGCGTGCGTGGGCGCCGGTCCTCTCGATCAGCATTGCGGGAGCCGATGCATCCCCGTCCACCTGGGCGCCGAGGTGCGCGCGCAGCAACTCCAGGGCAAGTGCGTGGATGGGGCGCTGACGCCCGACGCGCTGCATCGCGCGGTCGAGAATTTCCGCCTCCAGCGGACCGAAGGCGGCCTGCCTCATTATGATTTGGACTGCTACGTGGCGGGCGGCCAGGTGATCTTCACCTGGCGTCCCCTGCCGGCGTAGCTACGCGGGCGGGGAAGGAAATTTTCGCAGGACTATCGGCTCAAAAGCGGATTCACTGACGCGGCTACGTCGCGGGCAGAAGGGGAATTTTTCGCCCGACTATCGGCTCAAAAACGGATTCACCGAAAACAGCGGATTCACTGAAAAAAAGTTACATTGCGGAGGCGCGACGGCGGCGCTGTTCCTTACGGCGGCGGCGCTGGGCCTCGGAACGCTTGCGCTTGCGGCGGACGCTGGGCTTCTCGTAAAAAGCCCGCTTCTTCATCTCCTTGAATACACCCTCCTTGGCCAGCTTGCGTTTGAGTACTCGCATTGCCTGATCAAGAGAGCCTTCGACCCGAATTTCCATAGTCCTCCGTCCGTCCGGTGATTAGCCCACTGAGCTTAGGTCGGCCCTTGATCAGAGTCAACCAGCGGCAGGGCTGAGCCCTGCACCCAGTATTAAGGCCGCCCGCCGTTGGCTGGCGCGGCCCCTGCAAACGGGTCTTAATACTGGCCAGCCGTGCCAACGGCCAGGAGTGACCCCTGCACTCAGTATTAAGAGGAGCTTCGAGATGGATTTGGGTTTGACGGGAAAAGTCGCGATGGTGACGGGCGCCAGCCGCGGTTTGGGCCGCGCGATGGCTCACGCGCTCGCCGACGAGGGGATGTGCGTCAGCGTATGCGCGCGAACCCAGCGGACGCTGACCGATGCAGTCGCCGCGCTGACGCAGACCGGGTCGACGCCGAGGCCTGCGATGGGGTTGGTCGGCGACGTGACGAAGCCCGACGATGCGCAAAGGTGGGTCGACGAGACGCTGAAGAAATTCGGCGGAATCGACGTACTCGTCAACAATGCCGGCGCGGCGCGGCCGGGAGCGCTCGCGGAAATCCCCGAGTCGGCGTGGCAGGAGCAATTCGATCTGAACCTGTTCGCGCCGGTGCGGCTGGCTCGCCTGTGCGCCCCGCACATGGAAAAGCGCGGCGGCGGTTCGATCATCAATATCGGTTCGATCTACGGGCGCGAGTCGGGCGGCCCGCTCACCTACAACGCGTCGAAAGCGGCGCTGCATTCGTTCACCAAGATGCTCGCGCGCGAGTACGCGCCGAAAAATATCCGCGTCAACGCGATCGCACCCGGCTCGATACTCACCGCCGGCGGAAACTGGGAGCGGCGCTTTCGCGACGATCCAGCCTTCGAGAAGGATTTCATCAGCCATGAGATGCCGGCCGGGCGCCTGGGCCGTCCCGAGGAAGTCGCGTACGCGGTCGTGATGCTCGCGTCGCCGCGCGCGAGCTGGATTATGGGCGCCAGTATCCCGGTGGACGGCGCGCAGGGACGATCGATCCTCTGATGATGCGGCTGCGCCTTTTCTTCCGATTCTGCCTCCCGATTGTCGCGGCATTTGTCCTCGCGGGATGCAGCGCGCCGCTGCCGAGCACCGAACTTCCGCCGGCACGGTTCGTCTCGGCAGCGCCGGAGTTTCCCGGCTTTCACGACTACCGCGGAATCATCGACCTGCCGATCAAAACGTCGGGGATGGATCAATCGGAAATCGCGGAGCTGGCCAAGGCTGCGCAAATCGATTTTATTTTTCTTGCCGATCGCGTCCAACCCGGTAAAAGCGAAAGCGGCTTCGGACTGGCTGGATTCTCCAACGAGATTCTTTTCATTCCGGGCGGAGCGTTCGAAGTCGGCGGCAGCGAGATAATCGGCGTGAACATCCACGAACCGATCAAACCCAACCTCGCGCCCATCGATTTGATTTCGGCGATTCACGACCAGGGCGGACTGGCGATTGCGGCCGACCCCGCGAAGTTTGCGTCGTCGGCAGACTACGCACTGGCGGACGCGATGGAAGTTTACAGCCAGCGCTCGGCCTGGACGGCGCAAAATCCCACCGCGCTCTACTTTCGCGCGATTTTTCTCGGCACCGATCATTTCCTGTCCGGGCTGGACCTTCGCCCCGATGCGAACCTCGCGCTTTACGACCGGATGACGGCCGGCGCGCGGGTCTCGATGCTCGCGGGAACGGGCGCGCCCGACAACATGGACGTGCTCGGCGCGAAGGTCGGCACGATGCCGCAACTTTTTCTGTTCTGCACCACCCATCTGATTGCGCGCGAGCGCGATTCGGCGCCGATCCTCGAGGCGCTCCGGCTCGGACATTCGTACGCGAGCTTCGACTATCTCGGCTACGTCGGCGCGTTCGCGTTCTTCGCACACGTGGGAGACACGATCGCGATGATGGGCGATGAAGTGCGCCTCGCGCCGGGACTGGCGCTCAAGACCGAGCTGCCCGCGGCGGCGGATCGAATCGCGATGTATCAGGACGGCGCTGAAGTGGCGTCGGCCGAGAACGCATCGACGCTCGAATACGCGCCGAAGTCGCCGGGCGCGTACCGAATCGAGGCCTATCGCGGCGGCAAGCTGTGGATCCTGTCGAATCCGGTGTACGTGCGGCAGGGGTGAGCAGGGCTGAGCCCTGCACCCACCGTTAAGGCCGCGCGCGACATCTCGCCGTAACCCAAGCATCGCGCGCCAAATCCTTGCCCTAGCACCAGATAGCCGAACTGGTTGCCTCGAAATCATCGCGAGACCCCAGTGCTGCAAACACTGCGTACCCGCCGCAGCGGCAAACACTGCGCTGCCGTCGCAACGGCTGAACTATTCAGCCTGCCCGCGCCGACCCTTGCGTGCTATGCGATCCGCTATGGACATCAGTCATGATACTTTCCCCCTCCCGGCGCACCCCCATCGTCGCAGACATGACTCCGCATCGCACAATGTCCCGTTCCGAAAAAAAATTTGACGGAACGAAGCTAGCCTTGGTGGTATACCCGTCACAGAACCACAACGAAGGTATAAATTGCACCTTTCCCGCTAAACCTACCCGGCAAGCAAACGTCAGGATTCGGGATTCTCCAATCTAGAATGACACGGAAGAAGTGATGTTGCGGATCGGAAACCTACGCCACCTTCGGGTTGCGCTTGGCGTTGACGAAGCGCAGTTCGACCCGTTTGTCCAGCGCATCTGCCACCCGTCGGAGCATCGCCAGTGAATGCCCCTGGTAGTCAGCGTCTTCGAGTCTGCAGATCACCGAGGTGGTGGTGCCGACCAGTTTGGCGAGTTGTTGTTGGGTGAGGCCTGCGCGTTTGCGAAGCGCGTAAATCTTGCGTGCAACCGTATCGTTGGCCTCGGCTTCCGCCAGTTCGGCTATACGCTGGGGATGCCCTTCGTAGTGCCGCCGATGAATGATCTCGATCGCGTCGGTGGTCGGCTTGCGCTTCTTTTCGATTTTCACAGATTATCATTCCTCGAACGTGTGGAGCTTGGGCGCCTGTTCGTATCTTCGCTTTCGCGCCAGCGCCGCGTCGATAGCGTCGCCGGGAACTCGATCCTCTTTGGTCAGGCCATGCGCGAGGATTGCCGCGACTCTGCCGTGAAAGAAATAGAGAATTCTATAGTTGATGTGCTGCAAGCCGACTCGTAATTCGTATATGCCGTCGCGGAGAAGATCGGCTTCCGGCCGGCGCAGCTCGTGCCCCAATTCTGAGAGCCTTTGAATTCTGACTCTGCATTTGTCCTGCGCCTTGGCCGGCAGTCCGTCGAACCAGACCAGAACCGGCACCGTGCCGTCAGCTTCGCGGTAAAAGACTACCTGGGTCTTGGGCAGGTTGTTTTTCTCTTAGCAAATTTCGCAAAATTGCGAAAGGGCACCAAGCGCGCTTCCGAAGAATCCCCTGTCGTGAGGCGGCGGTCGGCGTCATTGATACAGGGCTTTCACGCTATCGAGCACATGAGCGAATGGCCGGTGGCGGAATCGACGCGCACGTTGACGGTATCGCCCGCGGCGACTCGCTTGACGCCCGCGACGGTGTTGGCGGCGAAGATTGCCGTCTTGAACTGCGGCGTCTTGCCCGCCATCATGCCGCCGCCTCGGCGCGCCGGTC
>CALAOW010000011.1 GCA_937889395.1 uncultured Pseudomonadota bacterium
CGCATTCGATCGCGATCCAGATGCCGCCGCTTGCGGTGATCTGGTTCTCCGTCCCGTAACCCAGCCGATCCATTCCTACCGGTGACCGCTTCGCCCGCCACTTGCCGCCCCTCGTTGCGCAGCGCGCGTTCATCTGACAATTTTCTTAAACGCCCCGGTAGCTCACGATGACGTGTCCCATCTGCAAAAAGCCCGCTGACCTGTCGCCCCGAAATCGCTTTCGGCCGTTCTGCTCTGAGCGATGCCAGATGATCGATCTGGGCACGTGGGCTTCGGGCGATTACAAGGTGGAGGGCTCGAAGGCCGCCGACAACGAGCATCACGACGATCTGAAAAAGCGCAGGCTCCTCAATTGACGCGTGACGCGGCGGCGCGGATTCATCCGACTTCGGTGGTAGGCGCCGAGGTCGAGCTGGCCGCCGGCGTCGAGGTCGGTCCGTTGTGCCTGCTCGACGGAAAAATCCGCGTCGGTGCGCGCACCCGTCTAATCGGTCACGTCACGATTCTCGGCATCACGGAACTCGGCGCCGACAACGTGCTTCATCCGGGCGCGGTAATCGGCGACGAGCCGCAGGACCTGACCTTCACCGGCGTCGCACGCTCGGTGAAAATCGGCGATCGAAACATCTTCCGCGAATTTTCCAGCGTCCATCGCGGCAGCGAGCGCGGCGACGTCACAATCATGGGCGACGACAACTTCATGATGCAGAATGCGCACGTCGCGCACGATTGCCGAATCGGTAACTCGACCATCATTGCCGGCGGCGCGCTGCTCGCTGGCTGGGTCGAGCTCGGCGACCGCGCGCTCGTCTCGGGCAACTGCGTCGTGCATCAGTACACGCGCATCGGGCGCCTGGCGATGATGCGAGGTCTGTCGCGTACCAGTCGCGACGTGCCGCCGTTCTGCATCATGGACGGCACCCATATCCTGCGCGGGATCAATGTCGTTGGACTCAAGCGCGCGGGAATTTCGTCGAAGTCGATTCATGCGCTCCGGCACGCTTTCACAACGCTCTTCGGCGCGCGCCAGAATCTCAAACTCGCAATCGAGCGCCTCGAAAAGTCCGGCGATCTTGCGCCCGAAGTAATCGAGATGGTCGATTTCATCCGCGCCTCGAAGCGCGGCGTCGCCTTCGGCCCCAACGACCCGCAAGCCGATTCCGAATCGTCCGAAGATTAGCAGCAGCCAGCCCGTGCACCCTTGCCGGGAAGAAAACGAGCGCCGACCAGGAAATGAAAGCTGCGTGAGGTTTCAGACTTCCCGTCTTAATAAAAGCAGGAAACGCCATGAACGCAGGCCAGCCGCAGCCGATCGAAATCACCAATGAATCCGCGCGAATCAAGTCTTGAGAAGGGACAGGGGATCACCAATGGATGAGATCGAGATTCTTTCGCCGTGGTGGCGGCGTTCAGCGATTGTTATGATCGTTGCGTGCTTTTGCGTACTCGGATGGCTCACGAAGCTGACCTATTCCGGCGCGCCGCCGATTCCCGAACGCGTCGTTGGCCCGGACGGGGCTGTACTGTTCACCGACCGCGATATCACGGCCGGCCAACAGGTCTTTCTCCGCTACGGCCTGATGGAGAACGGCACGATCTGGGGACACGGCGCGTATATCGGACCCGATTTCTCCGCTGAGTATCTGCACACGCTCGCGCTCGACGCTGAAGAGACCGTCGCACAGCGCCACGGCTTCGTCATGGCGGCGGCGCTGCGGCCCGGCCAGCGATTGATCGTCAACGCGGAAGTCGCGCAACTACTCAAACAGAATCGCTACGACCCGATCTCGAAGACTCTCACCTTCACGGAGGCCGAGGCCGCGTCCTTCCAGCGGCAGATCGGCCTATGGACGAAATACTTCAAGGATCCTGAAAACAATGGCGGCCTTCCGCGCAATTACATCGGAGACCCTGCGCAACTTCGCGAACTGACGTCATTCTTCGCATGGACGGCGTGGGCTTCGGTCACGGATCGGCCCGGGCGCAATTACTCGTACACGAACAATTTTCCCTATGATCCCGCGGTCGGCAACGTACCGACGAGCGGCGCTGTGCTATGGAGCGCACTGAGCTTGATCACGCTGCTCGGGGCGACGGCCGCGGTGCTGTTCGCGTTCGGGCGGTTCGACTTCCTTGGATGGCGCCGGCGGCGCGGGCATGTGCATCCGAAGATGCTCCCCGGCGTGGCGACGCCCAGCCAGCGGGCGACGATCAAGTACTTCACCGTCGTCGCGCTGCTCTTCCTGGCGCAGGCGCTTGTCGGTGGCGGCACAGCGCATTACCGCGCCAGCGCCGGCAGCTTTTACGGATTCGATCTCTCCGCGATTCTGCCGAGCCAGATCCTGCGCACGTGGCATCTGCAGCTCGCGATTTTCTGGATCGCCGCATCGTACGTCGCGGGTGGACTGTTCCTGGCGCCAGCGATTGGAGAAAATGAGCCGCGCGCGCAGACCCTGTGGGTAAACGTGCTGTTTGTCGCGCTCGTGCTGATCGTCGTTGGGAGCCTGCTTGGCGAATTCGCCGGAGTTCATCAGTGGATGGGGCGGCTGTGGAGCTGGTTCGGTGACCAGGGATGGGAATACCTGGACCTCGGGCGCGCGTGGCAGATGATGCTCGCGGCCGGTCTGGTGCTGTGGGTCGTGCTCCTGTACCGCGCGATCGCACCGCGGCTGCGCGGCCACGAATCGAGCGAACTCTCTGCGCTGTTCATGGCCGCGGCGATCGCGATCCCGGTCTTTTACGTGCCCGCGTTCTTTTACAACACCGCGTCGAACTTCACCGTCGTCGACCTGTGGCGATTCTGGGTCATCCATCTCTGGGTAGAGAACTTTCTCGAGCTGTTCGTGACCTGCGCGGTCGCGATCATCTTCTACCAGCTGGGGATCGTCTCCAGCATAACCGCGTCACGCGTCGTCTATCTTGACGCGCTGCTCTACCTCGGCAGCGGGATTATCGGCACGGGACATCATTGGTACTTCACCGGCCAGGCGCAGCTCACGATGTCGCTCAGCGCCGTCTTCTCAGCGATGGAGGTCGTGCCGCTCACGCTGCTTACGCTCGACGCGTGGGATTTCGTCGCGCTGACGCGGGGGCAATGCGATATCTGCGGCGAGGATATTTCCGTGCCGCATCGATGGACGTTTTACTTCCTGATGGCGGTGGGAGTCTGGAATTTCGTCGGCGCTGGTGTGTTCGGTTTCCTCATCAATATGCCGATCGTGAGCTACTTCGAGGTCGGGACGATGCTCACGCCCAATCATGCGCACGCGGCATTCATGGGCGTATTCGGGATGCTTGCGATTGCTCTTATGGTCTTCGCATTCCGGCAGGTGACGCCCGATGAGCGATGGCGTGATACGGAAAAATACATCCGCGTCTCGTTCTGGGGGCTGAACGTCGGGCTGGCGATGATGGTCGTGAGCAATCTTTTCCCCGGCGGCGTTCTCCAGCTCTATGACGTGCTGCAAAACGGATACTGGCACGCGCGTAGTCCCGCGTTCGGACACAGCCCGCTGATGCACGCGCTTGAATGGGCGCGGCTTCCCGGCGATCTAATCTTCATCTTTGTCGGTGTCGTCCCGCTCGTGATCGCCGCACTCAAGACTTTTTTCGGTCTTTACAGAACGCCGGAGATAACACGGGAACAGGACATCGCGGGCGAAGCGGCATGAACGCCAATTAGTGGACTATAACAGCCGTATCGGAAGTGGCCTGCTTCACAGATTCCTACCGGGCGTTGCGCTGCGCGTGTGGGGTGTGGAAGGCAGATGGGAATCCAGAACTGAAACCTTACGCAGGTTTCAGACCTCCCGTCTGAATCACACAAGAAGCAACGAAAACGAAACCCAGTGTGGGTGTTTCGCATCCGGTTCTGCTCTTCTCTCCCTGCTTCGTGGCGATTGCCTGCGCATCCGACCCCTGCGACAATCATGACGAGGCCGGGCAACCAAAAAATGAACATACGTCCACGATTTTTCATCGGCGCGGGACTGATCATCCTGGCGATCGGCTACCTTATCGGCAATGCGATGCGCACCACCTCGGAATACTACCTGACCGTCACTGAAGTGGCCGCGCGCCAAAGCGAGCTTGGCGCACAGGCGCTGCGGGTTGCAGGCCGCGTCAAGCCCGGCACGGTCAACTGGGACCCGAACACGCTGACCCTGAAATTTGAAATCGTGCCGATTCCCGACCTCGATGCTGCCGGCGCGCCCATCAAACCTGTCGTAGCGACCGAGCCCGTCTCGTTCCGCGTCGTAGCCGCCGGCGAGCCCAAGCCCGACATGTTCGCGCCCGGCCGCGACGTTATCGTCGAGGGCAAGCTCGGCGCGGGCGGCGTTATCACCGCGACGCAGGTGCTGACCAGTTGCGCTTCCAAATACAAGCCCAAACAATCACAATAACGGCGGATTTTACTGATGCCGCAACTTGGTAACCTCGCGCTCGCGATCGCGCTGATTCTCGCCGTCTATTCCATCGTCGCGAATATCTACGGCATGCGCCGCAATGCGCCCGACTTCGTCGTCAGCGCGCGTCACGCGATTTGGTCGATGTGCGCGATGGTCACGATTGCGGTCGTCGTGCTGTGGGTGGCGCTGCTGCGCAGCGACTTCTCGCTCGAGTACGCCGCCTCATATTCCAGCAGCACGCTCCCGACCGCTTACAAAATCACCGCACTGTGGGCCGGGCAGCAGGGCTCGCTGCTGCTCTGGACCTGGTTGCTGGCGATCTTCACGTCGGTAGCCGCGTTCCAGAATCGCCGCCGCAATCCCGACACCGCGCCCTACGCGCTGGCCGTGCTTGCCGGCGTCGCGATTTTCTTTCTGTGGATGCTCAATTTCGTCACCCGTCCGTTCGATCTGCTCCCGGCGATTCCCGCCGAAGGCTCCGACCTCAATCCATTGTTGCAGAACTATTGGATGGCGATACATCCGCCGTCTCTCTACATCGGCTACGTCAGCGCATCGGTTCCGTTTGCATTCGGCGCCGCCGCGCTCATCACCGGCAAACTCGACGACGGATGGATTCGCTCGACGCGCCGCTGGGCGATTTTTTCCTGGTTCTTTCTGACTCTTGGCAACCTGTTCGGCGCCCGCTGGGCCTACGAGGTTCTCGGCTGGGGCGGTTACTGGGCCTGGGACCCGGTCGAGAACGCGGCCTTCATGCCGTGGCTCGTGATGACCGCGTACCTGCATTCGGTGATGATCCAGGAACGCAAGGACATGCTGAAGGTCTGGAACCTGTCGCTGATTGGGCTCGCATTCGGACTCACGCTGTTCGGCACTTTCATCACGCGCAGCGGCGTCATCTCGTCGGTGCATTCGTTCACCCAATCCGGCCTCGGTCCATACTTCCTCAGCTTCCTGATAGCGGTGACGGTCGCCTACACCGCACTTTTAATCTTCCGCTCGAAGCAATTGCGCAGTCCCGCCGAATTTGAGTCCTATTTGTCGCGCGAGGCCGCATTTTTGTTCAACAACCTCATCCTGGTCGGGATCACGTTCGCCGTTTTCTGGGGCACCATCTTCCCCGTGCTGTCGGAGGCGGTGCGTGGCGTGAAGATTACCGTCGGACCGCCGTTCTTCAATCGCGTCAACGCACCGCTGGCGCTCGGGCTGGTGTTCCTGACGGGCATCGGGCCGCTGATCGCGTGGCGGCGCACGACCGCTGACAATCTGGTGCGCAGTTTCGCCGCGCCCGTCGCGATTGGCGTCGCGACCGGGATCATCGGCGCCGCTTGCGGGTTGCGCCAATGGTACGTGCTGACCGCCTTCTCATTGGCCGCGTTCGTGATGGGCACCGTACTCGTCGAGTTTCGCCGCGGGATGAACGCGCGCCGCCACCTGCTGGCCGAGCCGCGCGCCAAAGCGCTGGTCAATCTCGTTGCCAAGAACAACCGCCGCTACGGCGGCTACGTGATCCACGTCGGCGTGATCGTCGCGTTCATCGGAATCGTCGGCTCGTCGTTCTTCCGCACCGAAGTGAAAAAGAGCGTGCACGCGGGCGACAGCTTTACGATTGGTTCGTACACGCTGCGCTTCCTGGGTTTCTCGGAGGTGGACACGCCTCATCTCGCGAGCGCAACCGCACGCGTCGAGGTGCTGGGCCCTGACGGCCGCGAAATCACCGTGATGACGCCAGCCAAGCTTTTCTACATACGGGCGCAGCAGCCCGCGACCTTGGTCGCAATCCGCTCGACTCCCCTAAACGACCTCTATGTTGTACTGGCCGGAATCGACGACAGCGGTCAGACCGCGACCTTCGAAGTGTTTTTGACGCCCCTGGTCTTCTGGCTGTGGGCTGGCGGCCTGCTGATGGTGCTCGGCACCGTGATTGTGATGTGGCCCAACGTGCGCGAGCGTGCCGCAATCGCGACCGTGCTGAGCCGCTCGTCCAGCGCCGACCGCGAACTCGCCGACTTGGCCGCCCCCGGGGGTGATTGAATCTGTGCGTTCGCAATTCGCATTCGCATCGTCGCCGCGGCTCGCGTTCATCGTCGTCGCGCTCTTCGTTTTTCTTTCTCCTGAACTAAAAAACGTTTCACGTGAAACATTTGCCGCGGAACGCCCAACCAACGCGCAGGTTTCCGAAGGATTGACCTGTCAATGCGGATGCGGCCTCACCGTCGCCAACTGCAATATGCCGACCTGCGGCTTTTCAGTGCCGATGCGCGCCGAGATAGACGGCATGATCCGCAAAGGGATGAACCGTGCGCAGATAATCGCCTTCTATCGCCACAAGTACGGCGAGAAAGTCCTGTCCGCACCGACCGCTGAGGGCTTCAATCTGCTCGCCTGGACGATGCCCTTTATCGCGCTCGTACTCGGCGGCGGCTTGATGGTGCTCCTGGTCGGGCGATGGCGCTCCAATCCGCCGTCTGCGCCGTCGGGCTCGAAACCGGCCGGGGAGCCGTCGTCATTCGATCCCGAACTCAGGCGCAGACTCGAAAACGAACTCAAGGAGCGCAGATAAGCGGTGTTCATTCTTGCCGCCGCGCTGATTGTCGCTGGAGTCGCGCTGTTCGTGGCGGCTCCACTGGGCATCGGGCTAATCGGAGCGCGCGCCAAGTCGGCGGGCGAGATTCAAGTTGAGCGCGACGAGCATGATCGCGGGCTGGCGGTGCAGGGTCTTCACGAACTCGAGTTCGATCGCGAGATGGGCAAGCTGTCTGACGTGGACTACGAATCGATGCACAAGGCGCTTGAGGATCGGGCGCTGACCGCGATGGCCGCGGTCGAGAATTTCCACCTCCAGACCGACAAGGCCGCAAACCC
Source organism: uncultured Pseudomonadota bacterium (assembly GCA_937889395.1). Classification (GTDB taxonomy): domain Bacteria; phylum Desulfobacterota; class Binatia; order Binatales; family Binataceae; genus Binatus. The sequence continues at coordinate 7,275 of CALAOW010000011.1, forward strand.
GAAGAAACCTTCCTCTGCACCTTTGACGCAGGCGCCGCGCCGACCCGCAGCGCCAGTGCGCCGCACCGACGCCGTGCCGACGCCCGTCGTGCACGCGGAACCGCCACAGCCGCCGCAATCCTCGCCGTCGCCGTCGCGCAAGATTCGTTTCTGTTCGCAATGCGGAACGCGCGCCGCGGCCGACTCGAAGTTCTGCGCGCAATGCGGCCTCGCGATCAAGCCGATCGGCGGCGCGACCGCCTGGACTGAGTGATGCCGGCGCCCGTCGTCGAGACTCGCAGCCTGGCAAAGACTTACGGTCCGGCGGTCGTCCTGCGCGAAGTGCAATTGCGGCTGCTGGCGGGTGCGGGCGCGTTTATAATCGGCGGCAACGGCGCCGGGAAGTCCACCCTGCTGCGAATCCTCGCCGGACTCGAGGCACCGAGCGACGGCCAGGCCCTGGTCTTCGGGCAGGACACGCGCAGACTCGCGGCACGCTATCGGCGCCGAATCGGCCTGATGGCGCATCAGAGTTTCCTCTACCCGAATCTGACCGCGCGGGAGAATCTCGAATTTTACGCTGAACTGTATTCGCTCGCCGATCCGCGCGCGTGCGCCCATCAATGGCTCGGCCGGGTCGGACTGGCCGAGGTTGCCGATACCCGCGTGCGTGCGTTCTCGCGCGGGATGGAGCAGCGCCTCTCGGTGGCGCGTGCGATGCTTGCCGAGCCGGCGCTGCTGCTGCTCGATGAGCCGTTTGCGTCGCTCGACCATGACGGCGCCGAAATCGTCGCGGCGCTGATTCGCGGCGCTGTCGAACGCGGTGCCTGCGTGCTGGCAACCACTCATGGAATCCCCGAAATAGACGGCGTCGAGCTTGCGGTCTTCGAAATCTCGCGGGGCCGCCTGATGCAGCATGCGCATAAGGAGGAGGTCCGGCGCGGCGGGCGAATTCGCTCGCTGTTGGGCAGATAGAAGCGTGTCGGGATTTGCCGCCGTTTTGCGCAAGGACCTGCGCCTCGAGCTCCGCAGCGGCGAGAGCACGCTGGCGCTGCTCGCGCTCTCGATGCTGGTGCTGGTGGTGCTGGTCTTCGCGCTCGGCGCGGCGCGCGTGCGCAGCGTTGACGCGGCGGCGGGCGCGCTGTGGGTAGCGATGGTGTTCGCGGGGATGCTGGGCGCCAATCGCGCGCTGCTCGCGGAGCGCGACAACGGCGCGATTCGCGGTCTGCTGCTCAGCCCGCTCGATCCCTCCACGCTCTACGCCGCCAAACTCTGCGCCGCGTTGATCTTCATGGCGGTGGCCGAGGTCGGCGCGGTCATCCTGATGGTGTTGTTCTTCAATCTCGACTTCGACGCATCGATGGCGCGGCTGGCGCCGATTCTGGTGCTGGGCGCGATCGGATTTTCCGCGCTGGCGACGCTGCTCTCCGCAATCACGGGACGCACTCGCGGCGGCGATATGCTATTGCCGATTCTCGCCGTGCCGATTTTCGTGCCGGCGCTGATTGCGGGTGTCAAGGCGAGCGCAGCCGCGCTTGCGGGCGCGCCGTTCGAGTCGATGGGCGACTGGCTGAAGATCATGATCGCGTTCGACGTGCTGTTCGTCACCGCCGGTTACCTGCTGTTCGAGCATGTGGTAGGCGGGGAGTGACGAAAGGAAAACACCGGTGGCCCCATGAACAACCCCACGATTCGCAACTGGCTCGGATTCTCGACGCTGGCCCTGATGCTGGCGTCGCTGTTCATGGTCTTCGACTACGTTCCCCCCGATGCCGAGATGGGAATCGCCCAGTTGATATTTTATTATCACGTCCCACTCGCCTGGGTCGCGTTCGCGTCGTTTGGGCTGGTCGCGATAGCGGGGATATTTTACCTGTGGCTCGGCGATCAGCTCTGGGACGACCTCGGCTACGCCGCCGCCGAAACCGGGATGGTCTTCTGCACGCTGATGATTATCGCAGGTTCGATTTGGGCCAAGCCGATTTGGGGCACCTGGTGGACCTGGGACTCGCGGCTGACGATGACTTTTATCCTGTGGCTGATGTACGGCGGCTACCTGATGCTGCGCGCCAGCGCCGATGACACGCCGCAGGTAGCCCGCTTCGGCGCGGTGATCGGAATCGTCGCCGCGATGGACGTGCCGATCGTTATCGTGTCGGTGCGGCTGTGGCGCACGATCCATCCCGCGGTGCTGGTTACCAAGCAGGGCACCCATGGATTGGAGGATCCACGGATGGTCTGGACGCTGCTGGTGTCGCTGACGGCATTTACGCTGCTGTGGGCGTGGTTCCTGATGCTGCGATTCACGCAGTTGCGGACCCGAAGCAGGATGAGCAAGCTGGCCGGCAGGATCGCGCTGGCGACCGTGGCGGCATCCGACCCCAAGTAATGGAGTTGAGTTGATGGGAGCACATTTTGGATACCTGTTCGCCGCGTATAGCATCATTTTCGTTGCGATTTTCCTATACGTGATGTTCATCTGGCGCCGCCAGGCGGCGCTTGACGCGGAACTTCGCACGCTGGAGGCGCGGATGGCGGCGCTGACGGAGCGCCCGGCGGCCGGTGCGCCGCCGCGGCCTGATGCTTGATTTGCCAGTCGAGCATGCCAAGTGAGTATAGTAACTGAGGTTACGAATGTTTCCGACTGAGTATTCCAGATGGAATTTCGCGACTACTACAAAACTCTCGGGGTCGATCGAAAAGCCGGCGAGGCGGAAATCAAGAGCGCCTACCGCAAGCTCGCCCGCAAATTCCATCCCGACGTAAATCCCAACAACAAGGATGCCGAGGCCAAATTCAAGCAACTGAACGAGGCCTACCAGGTCATCGGCGACGCCGACAAGCGCAAGAAGTACGATGAACTCGGCGCCGATTGGGAGCACGGCGTATCGCAGGAAGAGATGATGCGCCGATACGCGCGGCAGCAATCGGCGGCGGGCGAGGGCGCGGGCGCCGACTTCGGCGGCGGCGATTTCAGCGATTTCTTTTCGCAATTCTTCGGCGGCGGCGGACCAAGCGGCTTCGGACGCGGCGCCGGCGGGCGCAGCCGCGGCGGTCCGTCACGCGGATTTTCCGGCTTCGATTTCGACGCCAGCGGCGCGGGCGCCGAGCCGGCGCGCGCCCCCGATCTTCGCGCCGAAGTCAGAATCCCGCTCGTCGATGCGGTCAAGGGCGCGAAGCGGCGGCTCGACCTCGTCGCCGAGGACGAATGCGCCACCTGCCGGGGCAGCGGAATGATCGCGCGCGACGAAAAGCAGGGCAAGGCGCGCGTGATTCGCTCCGCCGAGCCTTGTCCGACCTGCGGCGGGGTTGGCGTGGTGCAGGCGCGGCGCACGCTCGAAGTCACAATCCCGGCGGGCGTGGCGGATGGCACGCAGTTGCGCTTGAAGGGGCAGGGCGGCCGCGCACCGCGTCCCGATCAGAACGGCGATCTCTTCCTGATGGTCAGAATCGAACCGAACCCGGTGTTTGCGCTTGCGGGCCGCGACCTCCGCGTCAATTTGCCGGTGTGGGACTACGAAGCGGCGCTCGGCGCCGAAATCACCGCGCCGACGGTTGACGGGCGCGTGTCGCTCAAGATTCTTCCCGGAAGTCAGGCCGGAAGGGTGATGCGGCTGCGCGGGCGGGGACTGCCGGCGCGCGGCAAGGAGCCTGCGGGGGACCTGCTCTACGAACTGAAGGTGCTCGCCCCGACCGACTTGAGCGCCAAGGAGCGCGCGCTCATGCAGGATTTGGCCGATAGTCTCAAGGCGCGCGGGATTGCCGATCCGCGGGCGGAACTGATGGCGTCGAAGTGACTCGGAGCTGAACGCAATGGCGCGGCGATCTTCTACTACTAGCTCGACTTCGACGCATCGACGCGCCGATCGCGGCAAGGTGGTCCTCATGAGCAGGAGCGTGTTCTGCTCGATCGGCGGAATCAGCGAACGCGAGTTGGCGTCGTGGGAGCGCGAGGATCTGATCGCGCCGGTCCGAGTGGAGCGAGTGCGCGGACGGCCGGAGGCGCTCTACGATCGCGAAGCGTTGCGGCGGGCCCGTGTGATTCGCACGCTCGGCGAGGAACTCGAGGTGAATATCCCGGGGATCGGCGTGATCCTGCACTTGCTGGATCAGATGGGGCGCTGACGGCAGGGGAAATGCTTCACTCAGGAGCGGGCGGTGAAGGCGCGAGCTTCCAAAATATAGAGAACGTGCGGCAGGCCGGCGTGGACGATGTCGCGCTGGTATGTGAACCCGCAATTCTCCATCACGGCGCGCGACGCCCGGTTGTGCGGCAAGGTGAAGGCGACGATTCGATCCAGATGCATCGTGTCGAACCCCCACTTCAGCGCCGCGATTGAAATTTCGGTCGCGATTCCTTTGCCCCAGTAATCGGACCTGACTGCATACGCGAGCTCGATCTCGTCGCGGCCCTCGACGACGGCGTGTTTGATTCCGCCGTAACCAACGAAAACGAACTCGCCATCGAGCCGCTCGCGGAAGAACCACAGTCCGAAACCGTGCAACTTCCAATGCTCGGCGGCGTGTTTCAGGAAAGCACGGGTCTGCACTTCGCTGAAAGTGTTGCCGTCGGCGGACAGCGTCGCCATCACGCGCGAATCGCCGTGCAGGCGGCGAAGATCTGCGAAGTCGCCTGGAACGGCGGGCGTGCCGATCAGACGACGAGTGTTGAGTTCGTTCACGCCGGATTCCAGCGGCTCGCGCGGTTACTTCTTGCGAACGATGGTAACGCCGTCGCTGAAGCCGAGCATCACGGCCTCGACGCGCGTGTCTTTGGCGATGAAATCGTTGAGCGCGCGAAGCGCCATCGTGTCCGCGTCCTTTATCGCTTCATCGACGATTGCGCCTTTCCACAGCACGTTGTCGATCAGGATGAGTCCGCCCGGACGCAGCCGCTTGAGAATTTCGTCGTAATAGATCGGGTAGCTCGACTTGTCGGCGTCGATAAATGCGAAGTCGAAGGTATGCGAAGCCGATAGCGCCTTCAGCGTGTCGGCCGCGGGCCCCAGCTTGAGTGTTATCTTGCTCGCGACGCCCGCCCGTTCCCAATACCGACGCCCGATGCCAGTCCATTGCTCGTTCACGTCGCAACACAGAAGCCGGCCGTCGGCGGGTAACGCGCGAGCCACGCAGAGTGCGCTGTAGCCGGTGAACGTCCCGACCTCGACTGCGGAGCGCGCGCCGATCGCGGCGGCGAGGATTGCCATGAAAGTGCCTTGCTCGGCGGCAATCTGCATTGTGCTAATCTGCCCCAGTTTTGCGGTCTCAGCCGCCAATTCGGCGCGGATCGGATCGCCGTTGTGCCCGTGCGCAACCAGGTATTCGTAGAGTTTGGGAGTGAGCGCGATAAATTGCGAGGGTCCTGATGCCATGCTCATTTCTTACCGGCCGCCGAGATACGCGAAGTCGCCGTGCTGATTCACCGTCAACGTGCCCGTGAAGATCGAATGATGCTTCTGCGCGCCCATCGCGATTCGGTAGATCAGTTCAGATTCGCCGACCTCGAAAAATGCGTCGTCAGGCGATAGCACGTAGAGCTTTTCGTGATCATCGGAATCGGTGGCCCCGATGAACATAGCGCCAGAAGCCGTCATCACCGGGTCGCCCAGCGACTCCAGTTCGGTGCCGAAGGGAGTTAGCTGTCCGCGCTGAATGCGCAAATCGAGGCGCTGCCGGGTCAGCCGAAAAATTGCGGGTATGCGCGCGCATCCCGCGAGTACCGCGGTCGTTCCGTCAGCCATCAAACCTGGGCGCCCCGCCGACAGATATGACACCGGACCGGCACTCGTCAGAGTGCCGGTCGGCAGGATCCTCGCCATTGAACCGCCGCTGTACAGGAACAGCGCCGCGCCGCTGAGCGACTTGGCCGTGAACGCGACCATTGTCCCAAGCGCAGTGGGCAGTGCTGCCGGCAATCCGAACGGGCGCTGATAGAGCGTGTGATTGGGTCCGTATTCGCCTTCGACCGCAAGTTCCGTAACGCCGCGGGCAACGGAAGCAAGCAGGAGCGCCTGATGATGTCCAGCAGGTTTCGCGCTCTCGCCGAGAAACCCGGTGAACACGACCTGGCCGTCGTCGCCCATTTGCGGGCTGCCGAAGCTCAGCACTGCGATCTCGTGCCCTTCATTGGTTTTGTCACCCGCCTTCGCCATGCAGGTGAGGTTTCCGTGCGAATAAAAGAACAGCGCATCGCGGCCGTGCGGCACTATCGACATGAACGCGATATTTCCGTCCATGTCTGCGAGGGGATAAGGGTCGCCCTTGAATGCGGGCCTGCAATCGCCGACCAACGCCTTGGGATTGAGCGCCGTGATTATGCGATGGCTCGGTACGGCATCGGCATTGCCGATGAAGATATTCCACCGGGCCTTGATATTGGTGTCCTTGGGCTGCGTCTCGGCGCCGAAGATCACGCGTCCATCGGGCATCATCGACGGCACGCCGACTTCGGTTACGACGCCGCCGCCGGGCGCCGGCATTCCGATTCCGGTGATCAGCGTCGGGACGCCGTTGCTGTCGCTGGCATAGACTGCCTGCGTGTTGTCCGTCTGCACATCGGCGCCGCTTCCGTTAAGGGTCAGCGAAACCGCGTGCGCGCTCAGTGGAGTCAGGAGCAGAATCATGAGCGCAGATGGGAAAGCCCTGAAATTAAACATTTTTCCCCCAGCCCCTAATCAGTAACTCGAATCTGAGATCCCCGAGATTCTTATAGTCGCCAAAGCTCCCCTAATGCAACGCAAAGGGAAAGCCACCCCGCAGCGGCGGGTCAGGACCTCAGAACGCGATTGAATCCAGCATCGCGTGCATTCGCTCCGGATGCGTCTCGGACCAGTAGATTCGGCCGCACTCCTCGCACTCGGCAAATCGATCGTGGCCGGCAAAGACGTAGGGCGGCACTCGCCGCGACACGAGTTCACGTGCAACCGGCGTCAGCGCATGGTTGCATCGTGAGCATCTCGTCAGCGCAATCACTCGCGGGTCGAGCTGGAAGCGTCTGACAGCCTCGCGCAATTGACTTCTGATCGCGTTGCCCTCGACGAAAAAAACGTCGGGCGCGGTTCGCAGGCGTTTATCGCGGGTCACCAGGATTCTGTTGTCCGCTCGAGCGATCTTCAGAAGCTCGGCGCCGCTCAGCGACGCGTCCGTAATAACGTCGGCGCCGAGCAGCCGCAGCCATCGCGCCAATCGCATCAGCATCCTGTCAGCCGCAAGTCGGGGAGTTTCATCCATCGCGATGGACTGTATTATATCAGCGATCGACGGAACCACAGTCCGGGCAAATATAAAGTGACAGTTTAAGTTTTGAGAGGCGCGCGATGCAGGAAATTCAGGTGTCCTTTCGATCCGGCGATTTGAGGTTGGAAGGCCTGCTCGCCAGTCCATGCGCAAATGCGCCCGCCGCGGTGGTCTGTCACCCGCATCCGGCCTATGGCGGCTCGATGGACAACAACGTTGTCGATGCGATCCTCGCGGCGATGTGGCAAGCCGGATACGCGACCTTGCGATTCAACTTTCGCGGTGTCGGCGCCAGCGAGGGCGAGCATGACGCCGGTCCCGGCGAAGTTGATGACGCCGTCGCGGCGATGGCGTTTCTCCTGGCTCAGCCCGGCGTGCGCAAAGAGGGCGCCGTGATGGCAGGATATTCGTTCGGCGCAATGGTCGCGGTGAGCGCAGGATACGCACGCGCGGAGATCGCGCGAATAGTCGCCGTCGCGTTGCCGCTTGCGATGGCTGATGCGCGCATTCCGGATGGCGCATCCAAGCCCGTGTTGCTGGTTTCCGGCGATCGCGATTCATACTCGCCCGTCGCGGGGCTGAAAACGCTTAGGTCGAAAATCGGTGACTCGGCGCGACTCGAGATCGTAACCGGCGCCGATCATTTCTTTGGCGGCCACGAAGCGGAACTGTCGCGCGCAATCGCTGCCGCGCTCGCAACCTAGCTGCCGCCGGAAAGCGCGGGAGCCGCGCGGGTCGCCTCCCAGATGGCGTAGAAAGGATCGTAGGGATGCGCCTTCGCGATCGAAATGATTTGCGCGATCGTCGCGCACAAGTCGCCGTGATTCATCCGATCGAGCGCGGCGAAGTTGTCGAGATCGTGAAAGTAGATCAGATAGTTCACCAGCACGGCGTTGTTCAGCGGCTGCTTGTCGAGATCGAAGCGCTCCAGTCCCGATAGCGACGGCGCCAGCGCGGCGTAGTCGGCCTTGATCGCTGCGAAGGCCGCTTCGCGGCGCTTGTCGAGATCGTTTTTCGGTGGCTTGGCCATATAGATATCGAGCAGGCGCGCCTGCTCCTGGAGCAGAAAGCGCGCGAACCTGAAATCGCTCTCCAGGATGCCGCGCGCCGCGATTGTGGTGGGCGCCGACTCACCGTCAGTCGCCGCGAAAAAAGCTACCGCACCCGCACTGCCGGCATAGTTGGCGGCCGATTCGTCGAACATCGCGTTGCCCGCCAGATAATACGTGCGATGGAACAGTTCGTGGATGATCACGCCGGCCAGCTCGACGCGGTCCAGCTTGAGCAGATTCGTCAGCAGCGGGTCGCTGAAAAAGCCCAGGCTCGAGAACGTAACCGCCGGCCGCACCATCGTGTCGAGCCCCTGTGCTTCGAGCGCCGCCGCTTCGGCCGTCGCATCGCTCTCGTCGAAATAGCCGCGATACGGTACGCGGCCTACTATCGGGAACCACCATGTGTACGGCTCCAGCGAGTCGCGCGGCGCCGCCATCAAGACGTGCACGACCGCGCTTCGATCCACGGGGGCGATGCTTTGATACGCACCGCCGACATTGAGGCCGAGTTCTTCGGCCGCGAACTTGCGCACCGCGAGCACGGTCTCCAGCTTCGCGCGAATGTCCGCAGGAAGATCTCCCCGCGCGAGCGCATCGTCAATCGGCTTGCGGTTCCACAAAATTCGGCCTTCCTCGTACGCGGCGCGTGCGAGGTAACCCGCGTAGCATCCGCCCAGCACAATCGGCACGAAGACCAATGCTGCCAGCCGCAGCAGATATCCCGCCTGACCCCGCGCCGCCCGCCGCGTCGTGCCAGCCACTTCTCCGTCCACCAGGCCGGCGTCAGCCCGCCACAAGGCGGTCGCTGTTAGCCATTGCGGCGTACTGCAATTCGAATAGCCGGTAATAGAGTCCGCGCTGTGCGAGCAGTTCGTCATGCGTGCCGCTTTCGCGCAGCACGCCTCCGCCCAGCACCATGATCCGATCGGCGCGCTCGATGGTGGATAGCCGATGCGCGATTACGACCGCGGTGCGCTCCGCCAGCAGCTCGTTCAGCGCCAGCTGGATCAGGCGCTCGGTCTCGCTGTCCACGCTCGAGGTCGCTTCATCCATCACCAGGATTCGCGGGTTGTACGCCAGCGCGCGCGCGAACGACAGCAGTTGGCGCTGACCCGCCGACAGGTTCGCGCCGCGTTCGCGGATTTCCTCGGCGAGTCCTCTCGGCAATCGCTCGACGAATCGCAGAGCCTGCGCGCGCCGCAGCGCATCGCGCACCTCGGATTCGCTCAAGTCGGTTCGCGACAGCCGGATGTTTTCCATCACGTCGCCGGCGAACAGGAACACGTCTTGTTGCACGTATCCGATTTCGCGGCGAAGAGCGCCGAGGTCCCACCCGCGCACATCGACGCCGTCAACCAGGATTCGCCCGCCGGTCACGTCGTACGAACGATTCAGCAGCTTGATGATCGTGGTTTTGCCCGAGCCGGTCGGCCCAACGATCGCGATCTTCTGTCCCGGCTCGACCGTGAAGCTCAGGTCCTTCAGTATCGGTTCGTCCGGACGGTATTCGAAGATGACGTGATCGAACACGATTGCCCCGCGCGAGACCGCCGGCCGCTGCGGATGCACAGGAACTGGAAGCGTCTTCTCGCCTTCCATCAGGGCGTGGATTTTCTCGACCGCCGCGAGCGCCGATTGGAGCGCGCTGTACTTGGTCGAGATCTCGCGCAACGGCATGAAAAACTGCTGAGCGTACTGGATGAACGCGATCAGCGTGCCCAACGTCACCAGGCGCCGAATCACGCTGCCGCCGCCGATCCACAGTATAACCGCGACCGTGATGGAACTTAGCGCCTCCACCGATGAGAATTGGGCGGCCTCGTAAACGTTGGCCATCATCTGCACGTCGCGCGAACGCCGGTTGAGCGCGTCGAACTCGCGGCGGCTTTCGCGTTCGCGCGTGAAGAGCTGCACTATCATCATGCCGGCCAGCGATTCGGACAGGTAGGCGTTCAACGCGGCGAGACGGTCGCGTATCTGGCCGTACACGATGCGCGATCTCGAACTCAGAAAATAAATGACCAGCGTCAGCGGCGGAATCGCGCACAGCGCCGACAACGCCAGGCGCGGGCTCAGGCTGAACATGATCGTCACGATGCCTGCCAGCGTCATCGCATCGATGAATATCGTCAGCGAGCCCGCCGCGAACATATCGTTGATCGCATCGATATCGGTCGTCATTCGGCTGACCAGCCTGCCGACCGGCGTGCGATCGAAGAACGACATCGGCAAACGCTCGACCTTGCGAAACAGCGCCATCCGAAGGTTCGCGAGGCTGAACTGCGCGACCATCATCATCAGGTAAAACTGAGCGTAAAACGCGGCGAACTCGCCGATCACCAGCAGCAGATACAAGGCGCCCATCACGAACAGGCCATGTCCGCCTGACGCACGAAACAGCATCGCGAGCCAGGCCGGAGGCCGTGCGCCGTGCGAGCCCGACAGAAATTCGTCAACCGTGAGCTTGATGACGTATGGCTGTGCGAGCAGAAACGCCGTGTCCAGCGGCATCATAAGCGTCGCCAGCCAAAACAGCCCCTGGTATGGACGGATGAATCCCCACACCCATCGCACCAGCGCGGCATCGTAGGTCCTGGCGAGCGGCTTTTCCTCGGCGACCTGCATCTCAGTACCGGCTCAATTCCTCTTCGAGTAGTTGGCGACGGAACAGCTCTGCGTAAATTCCGCGGCGACCCATCAGTTCCTCGTGCGTGCCGCGTTCGGCAATCTCCCCGTCTTCGAGCACCACGATCTGATCGGAGTCGCGCACCGTGGACGCGCGATGCGAAACCACGATGGTGGTGCGGCCCTGTACGCTTTTCTCGAGGCTGTCCAAAACCGTCTTCTCAGTTTCGGTATCGACGCTCGACAGCGCGTCGTCCAGCACGACGATCGCGGGATTGTAGGCGAGCAGCCGGGCAATCGTGACGCGTTGCTTCTGCCCGCCCGACAGCGCCATGCCACGTTCGCCGACGATCGTGTCGAGTCCATCGGGCAACACCGCGATGTCCGGCTCGAGTCCCGCGATGCGCGCAGCGTTGTTGATTTCAGCCACCGACGCATCGGTCTTTCCGAACGCGATGTTGCGCGCGAGCGTGTCGGTGAACAGGGTCGGCTCCTGCGGGACCATTCCCACAGTTCGCCGCAGCGCGCCCAGCGCCATCTCCTCTACGTCGCGGCCGTCGAGCAGTATTCGTCCCTCGGTCGGTTGCAGCAGCCGCGCCAGCAACTTGACCATGGTTGATTTTCCCGATCCGGTGCGGCCGACAATTGCGAGTTTTTCTCCCGCGCCCACTTTGACGTTGATGTTTTTGAGCGCATACGAAATCTTTCCGTTCGCTCCGTCGCCATTATTCGCCAGGTAACTGAACGAAACCCCTTTCCATTCGACCGCACCGTTTATCTCGAGCTTGAGGTCCTCGCCCGCGACGCTATCGGCCCCGCGCGCGTTGAAAATCTCGTCGAGACGCTTCATCGAGGCCTTGCCGCGCTGATAAATCGACAGCATCCATCCAAGCGAGATGGTCGGCCATGCGAGCTGGCCCAGGTAGCTCAGGAACGCCACCAGCGATCCGAGCGACATTCGTCCGTTCATCACCAGCGACCCGCCGTAAATCAGCACGACCATCGTCGCGGTCGCCGCGGCGCCGCGAATCATCGGCATCATCGCACCGCGCGTGCGCGCCAGCGCGAGACCCTGCTCGTTGTAAGCGTCGTTGATTTTGCGGAACAGCCCGGCCTCGTGCTCCTCGAGCGTGTACGCTTTCACCACCGGGATCCCGGCCAGGCTCTCCTGCACCTTCGAGCCGATCGCGGCGATCCCCTCCTGCACCCGCAGGCTGCGCATCAGCATCTTGCGCATCAGCCAGCGGATCGCGACGAACAAAACAATGTAGGGAATGATCGCGAACAGCGTCAGGCGCGGGTCGAGCCAACTCATAAAAACCAGCCCGAGCCCATACGTCAGCGGAGTGCTCGAGACCGACAGCACGAACATTCCCGCCATCATTCGAACCGCGGTCAGGTCGTTGATCATCCGCGACATCAGGTCGCCGGTCTTGAACTTCTGGTAGAAGTCGGCGCCAAGCGTGGTCAGATGCTGGAACAGATCGTTGCGCAAGTCGTATTCGATATCGCGGCCGACGTTGAAGATGACGAAGCGCGAGAACCAGCGGACTGTTCCCAGCATCAGCGCGAAAAGGATCATCAACTCCGCGTAGTGCGCGACCAGGTCGGGTCGATGCTTATCGGTCGCGTTTATCGCGTCGCGGATGAACAAGGGAATGATCATCGCGAGCGTGGCGTTCGCGAACGTGCAAAAGATCCCGAATGCGTAACGCAACCGGTAGCGTCGCGCGTAAAAAAACAGGCGTTTCATGGGCTGCCGGTTAAATTATCAGGTCTGCGCCGCGATAGAAGTGGCTTTTCACCGGACAATCGAGGTTTCAACCGCACGAGACCGCAAGCGCCTACAGCCCCGTGCGCGATTTCAGCCGGCGCTCGTAGAGCTTCGCGTATTTCAGAAATACGTAGAATGCGGCCGCCATCGCGGCGTACAAGCCGCGTCCGCCGTCGCGAAACCCGCCGCGGATAATATAAAAATTGAAAAACCGCCACGCCGGATTCGCTATCATCTTAAACGGCGTCAGCGCGTTCGGCTCCTGCTCCATCGCCGCCCGCGAGCTGAACCGGTTCATAGTCGCCACGTGATCCGCGATGTCGCGGTAGCTGAAATGCAGAATCGGCTGGTCGAGCCGCTCGAGGCGTCCTTCGACTACGACCTTGTCATGCGGATCGCGGCCGCCTATATGCCCGCGCTGGCGCCGGAACAGGCGCACCGGAGTGTCCGGATAAATCGCGTGCGAGTAGTAATGCCCCAGGTGGTACAGGATGCGCCGAATCCGGTAGCCGTCGGCGGGCGCCGGCGAGGACACCGTGCGCAGAATTTCCTCGCCGAGGTCGTGCGTCGCCTGCTCGTCGGCATCCATCAGCAGCACCCAGTCTCCCGTCGCGCGATCCAGCGCCATCTGCTTCTGCTTCACGTAGTTGGTGAACTCGTGCTGCACGACGTCGGCGCCAAGGCTGCGCGCAATCTCGACCGTCTTGTCGGTCGAGAACGAATCGATGATGATTTTCTCGTCGCAGAACCACGCGCTCTTCAGGCACTGGCCGATCAGCGCCTCTTCGTCGCGCGTAATCGTAATCAGCGAAATCTTTGGCCGCTCTGACATCCTGTAAAAAACTAAGACGCGTGCTGCGCTTCGGATCGGTCGAGTCCTTCGATCACTTTCGCCGCAATCGACTTGAACACCGCGCTCACCGGATGCGCCGGGTTGGCTGCGACGATCGGGCGTGCATTGTCTCCCCCCTCGCGCAGTTCGCGCACCAGCGGCAGCTCGCCCAGGAACGGCACGTTGAGCGAACGCGCCAGCGCGGCGCCGCCGCCGTGCCCGAAAATCTCGTGGCGATGGTTGCACTTGCGGCAAACGTAATAACTCATGTTCTCGACCACGCCGAGAACCGGCACGTGAACTTCCTCGAACATCGCGACTCCGCGCTTGACGTCGAGCAGCGCGAGTTCATTCGGCGTCGTCACGATCACGCCGCCGTCAAGCGCCACACGCTGCGTGATCGTCAGTTGCGCGTCGCCCGTGCCGGGAGGCAGGTCGAGCACCAGGCAATCCAGCTCGCCCCATTCGACGTTGAACAGAAATTCCGTCTCGAGCTTGGTGACCATCGGCCCGCGCCAGATGACCGCGGTCTCGTCGTTGATGAACAGCGCCATCGATATGTAGCGAATTCCGTACCGCTCCAACGGAACGATGCGCCGCTCGGGCGTGACTGTCACGGCCTTCTCGACCCCGACCATCATCGCCACGCTTGGCCCGTACACGTCGGCGTCCATCAGGCCGACGCGCCATCCCAGCCCATGCATCGCGAGCGCGAGGTTCACCGCGACGGTAGATTTGCCGACTCCGCCCTTGCCGCTGGCTACCGCGACGATGTGCTTGACGCCCGCGATTGTCCGCGGCTGCGCAATCCCGGCAGCCCTCGGCGCGCTCTGCGCAGGCCGTTCGATCTGGATGTTGACGGCAGGCACACCCGGCATCGCCGCAACCGCCGCCTTCACCTCGGCGACGATTTTCTCGACGACTTCGGGATTGGCCGACGCCATCGCGAGCGAGACGGTCACGCCCGCATGCGCGACTTCGATATCCTTTATGATCCCGAACGAGACGATGTCGCGGGTGAAGCCGGGGTATTTTATTTTCTTGAGTTCGGCGAGAATTTCATTTGGGCTCGGCATTGTGCAGATCGGACCTGTCGATGGTTTCGATTAGAATGCGGCCACGCTATCAAAGCGCGACGCTCATGTTATCATTCCGCAACCGCCGGAAAAACGACGGGTCGAACGCATCGGGAGTTATATTAGGAAGTGAGTAAAGAAGGCGCCGCCGCGCAGGCCCGTCCCCGAGTCCGCTTTAGCGGCGCCGGCGGCGAAGTTGCGGCGCTTGCTGCTCGCGATCTGTCGAGCGGACTCGCGGCGATGCTTGGGATGGAGGTCGGATCGTCCCCGGATGCGTCGATTCCGCGCGCCGAAATGAGAATCGACCTCGGCGATTCGGCGACCGCCGAGCACGCAGCGCCGATCGCACTCGAAGGCGACAGCTTCGACGTCTCACGCGAAGGCGGCGGCGCTGGATCGATAGTGATTCGTGCCGGGACGGAGCGCGGACTAATCCATGCGGCATCGAATCTGCTCGAAAAGCTCGGCGCACAGTTCCCACCGGGCGTGGCGCCATCGTATCCGCGCATCGAGAATGCCCGCGTTGGCGCGCTCGAACCCTGGCGCGTCACGCCAGCCTTCAAGCGCCGCGCATTCGTCTCCGACATCATGACCTGGAACTACAACTTCGCCGACCGCCTCGATTTGCATCTTCGCCACGACCGCGAATTCATCCCATGGATGGCGCGGCGCGGAATCAACGCGTTCTCGTACATCCGCCACGCGCACGACACGCGCCTCAAGATCGACGAGATCGCGCCGCTGCTACGCGAGCGCGGAATAGACGTCGAATACGGCGGCCACGTCATCCAACTTCTGCTGCCGCGCGATCGCTTCGCCGAGCACCCCGAGTATTTCCCGGCCGGCGACGACGGGGTTCGAGTCGCGCGCGGCAATCTCTGCGTCTCCGATCCCGACGCCGTTGCTATCGTCCGCGCGGGCGCGCTCGCCTACGTTCACGAGCATCCCGAGAACAGGTTGCTGCACATCTGGGGCGCCGACGTATGGCGCGGCGCGTGGTGCCGATGCGGTCGATGCCGCGAGCTTCCGCCGCAGCTCCAATACATGGATGTCGTTAATGCAATCGGCGGCGCACTCGCCGCTGACTCCAACGCTCCGCCGATCGCCTATCTCGCCTATCACGACACCATCGATCCGCATCCCGGCCTGAAGCCGCTGGGCAACGTATGGTTCGAATGGGCGCCGCGCGAACGATGCTACAGCCATGCGATCGACGACCCGGCGTGCGAGATCAATCCGCGCTACCTCGAATCGCTCAAACGCTACCTCGAGATCTTCGACGGACGCGGCCACGTCTTCGAGTATTACGCCGACGCGATCCTGTTCGGCGGGTTGGGCTTCGCGACGCCTGCGGTAGTGGCGCGCGATCTCCGCGCCTATCTGTCTGTTGGGATCACGAGCATTTCCTGCCTGACTTTTGGCGCGTACAGCGCGATGGCCTATCCTGTGAACCTGGAGGCATTCGTTCGCGGCGCGCGAGATCCCGATTTCGAGCCTGATGCCACTCTAGTTGACACTTCCGCCGGCAGGCATCCGCGATGCGCCCCCGAAATGGCCGCTGCCTATCGCGCTGTCGAGCGCGCGTCGAAGCTGTGCCTGGACTACGGCGACGTGATGAGCCCGGCGATGCCGCCCGAAAAGGCCGTGCACAAGCGCGACGAACTGCGAGAAGCCGCCTTGACGTTCAACGAGGCGATTGCCGCGGCCGACCAGATTGCGCTGAGCATTGATACCCCCCGCGCGGATGCCGAGAAGGATCTCTGGCGCTATAGCAGCGACGTGCTGGCGGGACTGTCTGACTATCTAGGCGCGATTGCAGACGCCGGCGCCGATCGCCGCGTACGTGGCAAAGCCGCCATCGCGAAAGTCGCGGGCGCCATCGCGCGCATCCGCGAGATCGATCCCGAAATCAAGGGGACCTGGGGCGCGTACGATCTCGAATGGATCCGCGAGATGTGGATCAGCGCGCTTGCGCGCGGGCTCGATGGAGACGGGAGACCGCCGGAGGAACTGTTCTGATGGACGCTGACAATGGATTCGTACTGTCGCCGGAACTGAGGTCGCTTCGCGACCAGGTGGGAAAGATAATCCGCGAGGAAATTATCCCGATCGAAGCGCGGATCGATCCCGACGCGCCCGAGATTCCCGAGGATGAATTCTGGCCGATCGCGCGCAAGGTGCAAGCCGCGGGGATGTGGTGCATGGGCGCGCCGCGCGAGTACGGCGGCGGCGGCCTGGGCACTTTCGACATGTGCGTGCTGACCGAGGAAATGGCGCAGCATCGCATGGGCCTCTACAACCCTGGATGCGGGGTCTTCGGGCGCACCCCGCCACCGGTGATCTACGCGGGCAGCGAAGAACAGAAGCGCACCTACGCCGGCGGCACGATCAAGAATGCCTGGCACACCTTCTTCGCGATCACGGAACCGTCGGGCGGTTCCGATCCGGCCGGCGCGATCCAGTGCAAAGCGGTTCGCCAGGGCGATACCTACGTCCTCAACGGCACCAAGATTTTCATCTCGCATGCGCACGAGGCCGAGTGGGGCGTGGTCTTCACCCGCACCGACGCCAAGGCCGGCCGCAAGGGAATCACCTGCTTTATAATCAAGAAGGGCACGCCGGGATTCACGCCGCGGCCGATTCGCACGATCCGCACCTCGGCGGTACCCAATGAGGTTCAGTTCGAAGATTGCGTCGTGCCAATTGAGCAGCGGCTCGGGCCCGAGGGCGAGGGCCTGAATCTATGCCTCGATCTGCTGACGCGGCTGCGCTTCCCGTACTCGGCGTGCAACGTCGGGGTGGGAGTGGCGGCGCTCAGGATGGCGATCGATCATGCCAAGCAGCGCAGCACCTTCGGCGAACTGCTCGCCAAGCGGCAGGCGATACAGTGGATGCTCGCGGATTCGGAGGTCGAGCTGCGCGCGGCGCGGTGGCTGACGTGGGAGGGAGCGTGGAAGGCCGATCGCGGCGAGGATTTCCGCACCGAGGCGTCGATCGCAAAGCTCTATTCGAGCGAAGTGCTCGGCCGGGTGGTCGATCGCGCCGTGCAGATTCATGGCGGCTACGGCGTCAGCAAGGAGTTCCCCATCGAGCGATGGTACCGCGAGGCGCGAGTCCGCCGGATCGGCGAAGGCCCCAGCGAAGTGCATCGGATGGTGATCGCGCGCGCGCTTTTGCGATGAAGACTGAACAAGGAGAGGCGCGATGAGTCTGCCGCTCGAGGGAATCCGCGTGATCGATCTGGGACAGGTTTACGCGGTGCCGTACTGCACGCTGCAACTCGCGGCGATGGGCGCCGATATCATCAAGATCGAGCCTCCCGTGACCGGCGAAGTGCTGCGGCAGCCGAAAATCCCGCCGGGCGGCGCCGGTTACTCGTTCCTGATGCTCAATGCGAACAAACGCTCGGTCACGATCAATCTGAAGGACCGGCGCGGCTATGAAATCCTGCTCAAGCTGCTCGAGGACGCCGACGTGCTCGCCGAAAATTATCTTGACGGCGTGATGGAGTCGTTCGGACTGGGCTACGAGCAGATCGCCGCGCGGTTTCCGCGGCTGATTTACGCGTCGGGCAAGGGCTACGGCTCGAACAGCAGGTACGCGAAGCTTGGCTCGATGGACAATACGATCCAGGCGTCGTCGGGATTCATCAGTGTCACCGGATTTCCCGAGCATCCGGTGAAGACCCCCGCCACTTTCATCGACATGGGAACCGGGAGTCATCTGGTCAGCGGAATCCTGGCCGCGCTGATACATCGCGGGCGCACCGGCCGCGGACAGCATGTCGAGGTCGCGATGCTCGACGTGGCGATTCCCGCGCTGACCAGCGCGCTTGCGCCGGCGCTGCAAGGGATGAAGTTCGGGCGGATGGGAAATCGTCATTGGGGCGCATGCCCGACCAACCTCTATCCCGCGCGCGACGGCGAGATATTGATCTTCTGCCTGACCGAAGCGCATTGGTGCACGCTGGCGAAATTGATGGGACGCGAAGAGCTGATCGCCGATCCGCGATACAGGAATCATGGCGCACGTCTGAAGATTGCCGACGAACTCGACGCGATTGTCTCCGATTGGACACGAGCACAGCCGCGCGACGCGATGGTCGAGGGACTGATCGAGGCGGGAATCCCATGCGCGCCGGTGCGCACGGTCGAGGAAGTGATCGCCGATCCTGAAACCGCTCAGCGCCATATGCTTATAGACAGCGAATATCCCACCCGGGGTCCAATCCGCGTCGCCGGCACACCAATCAAGATGTCCGATGCGCCCGAAGGCGACCGGCCGACGAGAAGGCCGCCCGAGCTTGGCGAGCACAACGCCGAAGTGCTCGGCTCGATCGGAATTGGCGCCGACGAACTCGAACGCCTCAAGCGCGCCGGAGTCATCTAATTGAATGCGAAACCCACCGTGGGTTTCGCGCATCCTTGGGCAGGGGTGACCCCTGCACCCAACTAAAAGTGAAAAGAAAAGATGCGGGCTTCGCCCTGTTAGAACCTTTTTTGTGTCATTCTGAGCGCAGCGAAGAAACCCGGCGCTGTGCTCGACGCCGCACTATTCTCGGAATTACAGCAACTGAGCGTGGGTGCGAGGGCTGGCGTTGCACCTCATCCGGCGCTTGCTCTTTTGTGTCATCCCGAGCGAAGCCGAAGGATCCCGGATCCTTGCCGCGAGCCCGTGGCACCTCCCTGTATCGCGAGAGGCCGCGCCTCCGGCGCGGGTGAGGGACACCGGAATCGTGCAAAGGCCGGCCGTCTGGTGTATGCGTGGAGGCTGAATCAGAGTTCTAAATCCTGGGTCGATATGGAAATTCCGGCTTACATTCGCAACTTGATAGTGGCCGCGTTCGTATTCGCATCGATTGTGACCTCGTGCGCTCTGGTGAAAGGTGAAGACATCGGGGGCGCGAATATTCCCGCTCCCGACCCAGCGGTCACGAGCCGCGTTTCTTCAGCGACGGATGATTTCGGCTTTCGACTGCTGAAGGCGCTGGCCAAAGACCCGGCGCAAAATACCATCATATCCCCGCTTGGGGTCGCGACGGCGTTTGCCATGGCATACAACGGCGCCGCCGGCGATAACAAAACGGAGATGGCTAAGACGCTCGCTCTCGGATCGCTTGGCGACGAGGACATCAATCGAGCCAATCACTACTTGATGCACACCCTCGCGGCGGCGGATCCCGCGGTGCAGAGTGAAATCGCCAATGCGCTGTGGGTACAGAAAGACTTCCCAATCAACCCGGATTTTCGCACAGTGTGCGAATCCTTCTACAATGCGAGCGCTGCCAGCCTGAATTTCATCGGCGATCCGGCGGGAGCCGCGGCGGAAATCAACTCGTGGGTTGACAAAAACACCCATCACCGGATTCCGGTCTTAGTCGCGGGGATTAGACCCGATACCCGGCTGATGCTGACCGACGCGGTCTACTTCAAAGGCCGCTGGTCATCGCAGTTCAAAAAAGCACAAACGCGGCCACGGCCGTTTCATCTTCTGAGCGGCGATTCGCGGCAGACCGCAATGATGGATCAATCGGGAAATTACTCTTACCTCGAGAATCAGAACTTCCAGGCCATTCGCATCCCCTATGGCAATCAGCGCTATGCGATGTACGTATTTATCCCGCGCGAGATGGCGGGACTGCACGATTTTATCCGCTCGCTCGATGAAACGCATTGGACGCAATGGACAAGTCAGTTTGCTCGAAGGTCCGGAGAGATAGTTATCCCAAAGTTCGAAACGACCTATAGCAAGCAGCTCAATGAGACTCTGAAGGAAATGGGAATGAGGTTGGCGTTCGATCGCATAGCAGCCGATTTTTCGCGAATTCATCCCTACCTATTTATCAGCGACGTTGAACATAAGACGTGGGTAAAGGTCGATGAGGAGGGAACCGAAGCCGCGGCGGCTACCTCAATCGGCATGAGTATGGCCCTTGCGGTTGGTACATCCATGCGTCCGTTTGTGATGATAGTGGATCACCCGTTCTTCTTCGCGATTACCGAGCAGCAATCCGGCGCGCTGTTGTTTGCCGGCGTTGTCATGGATCCGACGTTGACCGGTGGTGCGCGATGAGAAGGCCGCCCGAGCTTGGCGAGCACGACGCCGAAGTACTCGGGACGATCGGAATTGGCGCGGATGAGGCCAAACGCCTCAAGCGCGGTGGAGTTATCTGAGCGGATGCGGGTTGCGCAATTGGTGGCGGAGGAGGGTGGAGTGGCCCGCGGGCGTTTTCGCGCGGTCATCCGGCGCGCATCAGCGGTCGTGTTCGCGCTCGCAATCTCGAATGCGCTAATCGCGTGCGAGCCGACGGAGTCAACTGGCTATCCGCCCAACGACACCGGCGCCCCGGCTGAAGTCGGGAAAGCACGGCCGCTCGAGCTGTCGTCATCGGAGTTCGCGCTCGACATGGTCACGCCCGCCGGAATTCGCGTCAAGACGAACGGCCAGTATAAGACCGAGGCCGTGAGTAAGGCCGCGGCCCTTGCGATCGATCGTTACTGGAACGAAGTTCGCTCTTGCGCGGCCGGCGTGGAACGGCCCGGCGACATGGATGTCCGCGACCTGACGGATGAGTTCCCGCGCCATCTGGCGGTTGAGATTGCGAACAACTGGAAGGTGGTCGAGGGTCCGACAACGCATCGCAGGATACAGGCGTTCCCGTCGATTGCGCGGCGGGGCTCGTGGTCAACGGCGCGGCGCCAGGAGGACGCGCTCTACATTGTAGTTGTCCCGGAGTTGAATGGACTCGGTCCGCAGATGGTCAATGAGCTGAATCTGTGGCTGAGCAAGAACGCGAACGTGCCGCCGACGGCGGATTTGGTCGGTGCGTGTGCGTCGGTCGCGTGCGTGAGGTTCAACTATAACAACGCGCCGTCGCAGGCATGGAACGAGTGCAAGCAGTAGCAGGGGTGACCCCTGCCCGTTGGCACGGGAGGCCAGTATTAAGAAAGCGCGCGCTGCTTACGCCGGACGCAGAAGCGTCCGGCGAGATTCTTCGCTTCGCTCAGAATGACGGAAACAAAGATCCGGGGTCCCTCGGCTCCGCAGACTCCGCTCGGGATGACACAAAAGAGCAGGGGGCGGGCACCTGCTGTTTCCCGGGGTAACCAATTATCCACATTTTGGTCTGCATAACGTGACATTATGATGCTGCCTACTCTTATAGTCTCCTCCGATCGAGTTGCAGAAGGGCGCGGGAGCGAGCGGGCGCGCAGCAGAGGGCGCAATGGCAGTGCTGTCTCATCCGATGGAATCGCACAACGGCGGAAAGCGGCGCGCGAGCGCGCCGCGCTAGTTCGAACTCGAGCCGCCTGCACCCGAACGATTGCGACTGGAGACGACGCCGCGCGTCTCGACCGTCGCGAGCTACGTGTTCACACGCGCGGCCGAACGCTCGTGGGGAAGTCCTCAATCAGCATCTTGCTGAGCCGCAAAGGGGCCGTGTTCTGGATTGGCGGCCCGGCCGGATGCGGCAAGACGCATTTCCTTGACTACGTAATCGCGCTGCAGAGGCGGGCGGGCGCGCTCGACGCGCAAAACATTCGGCGCCTGGTGTGCGGGCTCGAGCTGGCCGGACGGGTGAGTGCGGCAGAAGCCGAGCTGTTCCTGCTGAGCGTCCTGGCCGAGCAAATCGGCGGCGACCCGCGCTCGTCGGGCGATCTTTTCCGCCAGATGCGCGGTGCGGCCGCGTTGAACGTGGGGCTGGAGACTGCGCGGCGGACCGGAATCAGGGCGGTAACGGTTGCGATAGATTTCGGAACGTCGCAATGCGAGTCGGCGGCGGATTTCTTTAAGATGCTAGCTCAAGTTGCCGCGTCGGTCCGCCAGGTAAAGTTCACCGTGATCGCAGCCGGGCGCGCGACGGCTCCGGAAGCGACGCGAGCGCTTGCGGTGGCGCCGCGCGACGCGAACGAGGAAACAATCATCGCGGTGCGGCGCGCGCGACGGCTGGTCGAGGACGCCGAGTTCGACGCCGGCATCGCGTACGCGGGAATAGATACGGCGGGCTTGGCGCCTGACTCGATTTTCCCGTTCCATCCGCTAACGCTTAGCGCGCTTCGAGCAATCGCCACCCGTCCCAATCCAGCCGGTGAAAGTTCCGATCCCGCAACGATCGTATCGCTGTCGCGCCTGGCCCGCGAAGTGTTGTCCTCGCCAATTTTCGCCGGCGCCGCCGGCGGCGGCGAATCGCCGGCGCGGCTGATCTACCCACCCGACCTGACGATGAACGCGGTAATTTCAAGCCAGATCAAGGCGCTCCTGGCTGAAGCCGGGCGCGCTGCGTGGAAGATTGCGCGCGACCGGATCGCCGATCTGGATGGGTACGAGAAGGACCTCGCGCGCGAAATAATCGACTCGCTGATCATGGAGAATGTGTGCGGCGGCACGGCGGCGCTCGCGATCGAAGAACTGCAGTCGCGAGTGCCGATGGTCGCACTCGGCGGTACGGCGGATGAGCGGACGCTTGCGGCCGTGCGCGGGTTGCTGCGCCGATTGGAGGTGTCCACCGGCGGCGTGATCCGTTTCGAAACCGACGCGGCCCGGTTCGACCCGGAGGCCGCCGGCGCGCCAAATCTCGCGGCGTTCAACGCGGCGCTTGTGCTGGCGCGGCGATTCGATCCGCGGCTTGGGCTCGCGCGCGACCGCGAAGGGCTGGACGCACGCCTGAAGCGACTCGAAGCCGCGATGGCCGACGCAGTCGAGGCGGCAATCCGCACGCGCAACGTGCTCGCGTCGGCGCTTACGGAAGCGAACCTCGAGATGCCCGCGGCTAATCGCGCGGCGGCGATGCTCGAGGCGGCGGCCGATCGATCGTATCTCGCGTCGGCCATCCAGATCGCCGACGCGTACGAGGCAATCGCGGCCGCTTGCGTGTCGATGCCGCGGATGCGTTCGATGCGCGAGTCTCTCACTGCGACAGGACTGCGCGCGGCGCCGGGCGAGGCCGGCTTATCAGAAAGTGTCTCGCGTGAATCGGCGGTTGCTTCATTGGAGACCGAGTGCGAACTGCTCCGAGTGGAACTTGGGCCGCGAATCCTGACGGGCCCGCCGCGCAGTCTGGACGCGATGGAAGCACGCTTTCAAAAATTCAAATGGACGTACGTGCAGTGTTATCTGAGCGCGCATGAGCGATGGCGCCTGAAGATGGAGCGGCTGGAGCTGGTCGCCGGCGACGCGCGACGGTACTTCGACGCGCTCACGCGGCTCAACGCGATCGCCGCGCTCGGTCTCCCCGAAGGCGAGCAGCTGGGGGCGCGGATGGCGGAGCTAGCCGCGCGCGTGGTGCGATGCGAGCTTAAGGACGCAATCGCGCCCGAGACGACGCCGCGATGTTCGAGCTGCGGGTTTCAGCTGGGCGCGGCGTCGCCACAGGCGGAACTCGAGGAAGCGATGGAGGGGATTCGTCGCGCGCTCGAGATCAAACTGGCAGCGCTCTCGCAAAGCATGATCGCGCGCCTGATTCGCATTCACGACCGCGAGCATCGCCTCGAAGGATTCCTGAAGATCACGCAGGCCGCGCAGACCGACGCGCTGGTGCGGGTGCTCGACGAGAAGCTCGCGCGATACCTGGCGCAGGTGCTCGACGAAAATGAGACAGCGGATCCAGGGTTCCCCCGGCCCCGCAGACTTCGCTCGGGATAACACAAAAAAGCGGGCGCGCGGGAGTTCAGCTAGCGGGCGGGGGCCTTGCGTTTTTTCGGTTGGCCGGGAGGAAACGCGCTCGCGCGTTTGGGCCGCGGCCGAACGTTGAGACGATCGAGAAGGCGGAAGTACGAATCGCGGACGATTTCGAGTCCCCACAGCAGGGTCAGACCCAACGCCCGGCCAACTGCGCCAGCGACTTCCTTGACTAGAGGAAGACCGCGCAGCGGCTCGATGCGAATCTCGACTCGCGCTTTCTCTTCGACGGTTTCCATCACGGTTCAGAGTAAGTTGCCAGGCGCCCGGATGCAACCATCGCGCGGGCGCCCGGCAAGACTGTTGTCGCGTCGGCGGATCTCAGAACGAATCAACTACGGCGACGGTGACGCGGCGGGGGCGGCGGGGGCTGCGGTTTCGCCTTCGCTGCGGACCGTAATTTTCACGTCGTCGAATTCCGCCTGCGAATCGTCGCGCGCCCACAGTCCGATTTTGCCCTTGGCTATTTTGTTTTCGTCGAAATCGAAGATCATCTTGTCATTGTCGTAACACATGAAATGTCCACTCAGGACTGTGACCTTGAGCCGGTACCAGGTGTCCTTGTCGGTGGGCACCACGCTCTGCTTGAGCCCGATCAGCTGCCCGTTGGTCATCCGCGACAGAGCGAAGTAATCGCTGGGGCATCCGGCGGAAAGCAGGTAGAAGTTTTTGTCGTCAACGTAGCGGAAGATCAGACCGCCGGAGCAATCGAAACGTCCGCCGACAGATTTGAACTGAGCTTCGAGAGTAAAGTCGGAATACTCAGTCGGATCGCTTTGAATTGCCATTGGGTAATACTCGAGCGCGCTGGTTAGCGACTTGAGCAGACGCCCCGCGGGCAGACCGAATGTATTGGGCTTGCTCGGCGCGCTCGGATCGGCAATCACCTGCCAATCGCCTTCAAGCGCTTTCCATCCCGCCGGCACCTCGCCCGCTTTGTCCTGATCAAAATTCCACACGTGAACTTCAGGGGTCGGCGTGGCCGTCGGCGTCACGGTAATGGTCGGTGCCACGACCGGTTTCTTTTTTTGCCTTGAATGAGCGGCAGGGCTGATGACCAGCACCGTCACTATTATGCCTGCTGCGACGATTCCCGCGCTTCGCAGCCAAGAATTTCCCGTCTTCATCTATCCTCTCTCCGCCCCGATGAGCTTAAGGCGTCTTAATTCTTAATGTGGTGGATCGGCCTGCCGGTCGGCGCGAGTTTCGCCAATGAATGGCGTTGCTGTCAAGCTGAACTAAGCGAAAGCCAAAGCGCTCGATGGGGGCCTGTGCGCCATTCTTGCCACATAGGCTTCGCGCTGAATAGCCAGAACAAGCCTCAGTTTCGCTTTTCCTTCGGCTACTAACTATTTCACCTAATAGTCATTTTATCGCATCGCAGGACCCCCGGATTGCTTGACTGAAGTGGGATAGAGTGGGATGTTGTGGGACACTGGGGAGGAAAGACAGTGTTCAACGGTCGCTTCGACCATTCGATCGATGAGAAAGGCAGGGTGAGTATTCCTGCCCGGTTTCGCGAAGTTCTCCAGCGCGAGAATCACGATCGTCTTTATATCACCAATTTCCCCTTCGACGGAGAGCGTTGCCTGGCGCTGTATCCACCGAGTCAGTGGGAGACGCTTAACGCGCATCTCCGAACCAAGCCGAGATTCGATCCGCGGGTGCAGGTGTTCGAGACGCTGATCATCGGCGGAGCGCATGAGGTGCCCGTGGATCGGCAGGGACGGATTCTGATTCCGCCCAAGCTTCGCGAATATGCGGCGCTCGATCGCGAGGTGACGTTTTCGGCGCGGCAGGATCATTTTCAACTTTGGGACAAGCAGATCCTCGAGAAGGTTTTGAAGGCCACCGAGCAGAAGATAATGGATCCGGATTTTTTTGAGAAGCTGGGTCTGTGACGAGTGATGAGTCTGGCTTGCATAGACGAAGACGACGCGGCGGACCGGAGGCATGTGCCGGTGATGGTGGAGGAGGTGTGCGGGCTGCTGTCCGCACACGGTCCGCTCGCGTTCGTCGACGTGACTGTCGGGACCGGAGGGCATGCCGAGGCGATGCTGCGCGCGACCAGGGCGCGGATGCTTGGGCTGGATCGCGACGGGGCGGCATTGGAATTCGCGCGCGAGCGGCTGGCCCAGTTCGGCGATCGCGTCGTGCTGGAGCGCGCGGACTTCGGCGAAGTCGCGGCCGTGATGAAGCAGCACGGCTTCGATGGCGCCGACGCGATGCTCGCCGACCTGGGCATGAGCAGCTACGCGCTCGATGATCCCGAGCGTGGCTTTTCATTTCGGCTCGACGGTCCGCTCGACATGCGCATGGACAGCCGCCACGCGATCCGCGCGCGAGACATCGTCAATGAAGAGAGCGCCGAGGAGCTTGCGCGCATCATCTATACGTACGGCGAGGAGCGGGCGTCGTGGCGGATAGCAAGGATGATCGTCGAGGCGCGCCGGCGGGCTCCGATCGAGACCACCGGCGAATTGCGCGCGATCGTCGAGCGCGCGCTGGGAGCGCATCGACGCGGCGGAGCGCATCCTGCCACACGCACCTTCCAGGCTCTTCGAATCGCGGTGAATCACGAGATGGAAAGTCTCGCGGCTCTTCTGCGCGATGGCCCCGCGATGCTCAATCCCGGCGGCCGGATGCTGGTTATTTCGTATCATTCGCTCGAAGACCGTCCGGTCAAGGAGCGTTTTCGCGACCTGGTGCGCGCCGGTGACTACACGGCGATTGCGCGCAAGGTGATCAAGCCGTCGGCGGCCGAAACTTCGCGCAATTCGCGCGCGCGCAGCGCAAGGATCCGATGCATCGAACGGAGCGCACCATGATCGCGCGGGTAAAACCGACGCGGCGGCCCTCCAGGGCGGTGCCTGCCGCGCTCGGCGCGCTGATCGCGGTCGTCGGATTCGCAACGTTGATGATACGGCTGGAAGTGACGCGAGAAGGCTATCGGCTTCCGGCGTTGCACGATGAAATCGCCAGGCTGCAGGACGAAAATCGCGCGCTGCGCCTGACCGCCGCGCAGCTCAGCTCGCACGATCGCCTGCGCGCGCTCGCGCC
>CALAOW010000012.1 GCA_937889395.1 uncultured Pseudomonadota bacterium
ATCTCCGCGACCGCTTTCGCCAGCCGTGGCAGCACCTCCGCCGATCCGCCGCGCAAGCTCACGTCGCAATACTGTGTGATCTCCGACTCGTAGAGGTTCACTTCAATTAGTATTCCGCCGCGTTGCTTAACTTCGAGCGCGAATCCCGCCGCCGGATAAACCGTCGCCGAGGTCCCCGCCACGATCACCAGGTCTGCCTTCGCCGAATGCTCCGCGCACATGTTCAGCACGTCGGTCGGAATCGGCTCGCCAAAGGAAACCGTGTCCGATTTCAACAATCCTCCGCATCGCGGACACGCCGGCGGCAGCTTCTCCAGGTCGATCGCGTCGCGATGAAACCGCGTCGTGCAATCGAGGCATCGAATCAAAGTCCAGTTGCCATGGATTTCAGCGAGCGCCTTCTGCCCGGCCTGCCGGTGCAGGTCATCGATGTTCTGCGTGATCACGAAGCGGATCACGCCCAATTCTTCCATCTCTACCAGCGCGAGATGGCCCGGATTGGGCCTGGCAACCGTAAGCGGCTTGAAAAGTTCGTCGTTGCGTTTGCTGAGCCGCTCTTCCCACGCTTTTTTCGGATCGGCCATGAAGCGCTGAAAGCCGTTCATCGGCGGCTCTCCGTACTTGGTCCACAGGCCGCCCGGCCCGCGAAACGGCGGGATTCCACTTTCGACGGACATCCCCGCGCCCGTGAGCGCGATCGCATACCGCGCCGCCAGGATCATCCTCGCGCCTTCGCGAATTTCCTCGTCGTTCGCTCTCCGGCTTGCCTTTGCCATCGGGAATCCGCCCTCCGTGCGCAATTCTCGCATAGTCAGTCGGCCTCAACTGACTACGCATGAAATGAAAGTGAACGCGTACGCCGCCAGCCCTGCGGCCTCGGCTCGAATAGTCAATCCGCCTGAAACGACCGACTCATTCGCGACTACACTGTACATTCGCGGGCGGTCCACCGTGATAAATCGCCGCGCCCTGCCCTTCGCTGCGCGCGCTCTCCTGCTCGATGCGCCATATGCCCGCGAGATAACTCATACCCTCGACGTGCGGCCCGATGTCGCGATAGTCATGCGGCCGGTCGCGAACCACGCCCCCGAGATTCGCGATCCGGCCGCGCGCGTAGCCGAGATACAACTCCGGCGTGATGCGATAACAGACCGCGCCGGGACGGTCGCTGTCGCGCATCGGCTCCATCGGGGGCGGCAGACTCGCGCCCGGATTCAGCTCGCGGATCAATCCCTGAATAGCTACTTCGGTTTCCTGATACGATCCTTCGCCGAAATGGCAATAGCGAATCCGCCCCTTCGCATCGACCAGGTATTTGGCCGGCCAGAACCGATTCGAGTACGCCCGCCAGATTGCGTATTCGTTGTCGAGCACGATTGGGTATTCCAGACCGAATCGCGCCGCCGCTTCCGCCACGTGCGATCCCTCCCGCGCAAAAGAAAACTCCGGCGCATGCACGCCGACAATTACCAGGCCGCTATCCGCGTATCTCTTATTCCATGCCACCACGTACGGTAGCGTCCGGATGCAATTGATGCAGGTGTAGTCCCAGAAATCGACCAGCACGACGGCCTTGTCGCGGAGCGCCTTGAGGCTGACCGGGCCGTGCTGAATCCAATCCCCGCCATCCAGCTCGGGCGCCAGGACGGTTTCGGACATTTGCGGCATCTCGATCTCCTGGCAATCTCGCGGCCGGCGGCGCCGTTGCGTCGATGGCGCGGAGCGTAGCACAGCCCCGGTTTCAACTCTAAGCGCGGATTATTTCGCGCGCGGTTTACCCATAAACCAGATCCACAGAATGCAGGTAGCGCGTTCATCTCCCGAAGCGACATCTACTATGTGCAAGGCGTCCTTGTTGCCTCAGAAATGAAGGGGAGTTGAAACTGCGCGTCGTATAACTATCAACCAATTCCGAAGAAGAGATCCTGAGATCTATTCGAAAACGAGCACAGACGCATCGCAGACCCCAAAGGGCTTCCCAGCGATATTCCCGCGCACCGCGCCGTCGCGAGGGCGACCCCTTTGGGCTTAACACCGGGCTCGAACTTCGCGTTTGCGGACCGCTTGGTGTAGGTGCGATGCTGAATCAAGATTCAGAATGAAAATCCCGGTTCGCTTTGTCACTGTGTCAGATTCGCGCAGATCCGTCGCTCGCATCGTCCACGCGCTGATGCCTGTTTTGATCGTCGCTCTGATCGCGGCAATCGCGGCACCGGCGCGATGCGGTCCCCCGGTCGCGAATTCTATCGTGCTGCCTCATCGCGAGGAGACCCTGCTGCCCTACGTGGCGCGCGTTTACTCCGATCCAGCGGCGAAGGACGACAGCGACGCCTACTACGAGATTCTGAAGGATGGCAAACCCGTCTATCTGCAGAAGACCAAACAGAAGGGCGAGAAATTTTACATCGGCACGATGTCCAAGGACGATCCCGAAGCGGCGCAGGTCAAGATGGGGATGGACATCACCGGCGATCGGCAGCCCGACCTGGTGATCTCTGAGTGGACCGGCGGCACGAATTGCTGCCTGGTGCTGCACATCTTCGAAATCGGCCCGACCTTCAGAATACTCGGCACGATAGACACGAAGTTCGCAGGGGCGGGCCCGTACTTCGTGCGTCTGGACAAGAACCTGCAGACCACGGGCATGGCGATTCAGATTTCGGACTGGAGCTTTGCCAACTGGCACGCCGATTTCGCCGACTCGCCCGCGCCAAAGGTCGTCCTGCGCTTCAGCGACGACGCATACCGGGTGTCGCCCGACCTGATGCGCGATTCGGCGCCGACAGCCAAAGACCTTGAAGCGCGAGCGGCATTGGTCAGGAATTACGCGCCAAGCGCCAAAGGCAGTGCGTGGCCTGACGCCGAGGTTTCGCCGCAGCTATGGGCGATGATGCTCGATCTGATCTATTCGGGGAATGCCGGGGACGCGTGGAAGTTTCTCGACAAGGCGTGGCCGCCGAAGATTGGCGGCAAAGAGGCTTTCGCGCGCGACTTCCGCGCACAACTGGCAAAGAGTCCCTATTGGCCGGGGGTCGAGGCGATGAATGCCTCAAAGCATCCAAGCGATAAGAACGATCAATCGGCCGGCCCGTCGCCCACGGCCACCAAGTAGCGGCCCGTCCCTTTCCGCCGGCCTGCGACCTTCGCCAACCGGCGCTACGAAGAAGGCGTCATCTTTACCGACA
Organism: uncultured Pseudomonadota bacterium; assembly: GCA_937889395.1. Lineage (GTDB taxonomy): Bacteria > Desulfobacterota > Binatia > Binatales > Binataceae > Binatus. The sequence goes on from CALAOW010000012.1 coordinate 3,186, forward strand.
GCTTCCATCCGTCACTTATCAGTCGAGCGGCGATACTACCGATCGACACCCGAAGCCCGGAAATTCGGACTAAGCGGATTTGGCGGCGTTACGCGGTGAAAAAGTGAAACAGTGAAAGAGTTACAGGCTGGCGGCGAACTGTTCGATTACGCGCGCGACCGCTTCGGGCCTCTCGAGAATCACATGATGATGCGCGTCGGCAATCGTGACCACCCGGACATTCGGATTCGCCGCGCGCGCATACTCGGCGCCCTCGGCGGTCATGATACGACTGTGCCCGGCGCGCACGAGCATCATGGGAATCCTGATTTCCCTGATGGTATCGAGCACCACCATCCCGTCGCCGCCGAAAAAAGACTCGCGATCAAACTTGAGCGTCCAGCGGCCTTCATCGGTACGCGCCAGGCTTTTTTCGGCGATCTCATGAAGGACATCGGCGGCGACTGCGCCCTCTTTGGGTATCAGCCGAAAGCGCGCCTTGGCGGTTGCGAGATCGGGATAGGTCACCACCGGAAGTGATTTGAGCCGCTGGAGATATCGATCGCGCCCGCGAGTCGAGGTGACCGGGATGTCGATCGCGATCGCGCCGCGCGCGACGTCCGGATGCTCGCGCGCGAATGCGAGCACGTTCAGCCCGCCCATGCTGTGACCGGCGACCACGGGCTTTTCCGCGTTGGCGGCCACGTGCGCGACAAACCTTGCGATGTCGTTTGCGTAATCGACCGGCGAATAGGCCGCCGGGCGCGCCCATTGGCTGTCGCCGTGGCCGCGCTGGTCGAGTGCGAGCAGGCGGTACTCGGCCGCAATCACGCGCGCCAGCGGTTCCCACCACCAGGCATTGGCAGTGTTGCCGTGGAGCAGGATGATGGTGCGCGGCGCGTGCGGATTCCACTCCAGGTAATGGAGGCGCGGAGAGCCTTCGAGCAGATGGCTGTGCGGAGCGGTCATTTCAAACCGTCCACAAAATCCTGGATTATTTCGATCAGCGCCTCGGGATTGTCCAGCATAACGTGATGATACGAATCATCGAGCTCGGCCAGCCGCCCGTTGGCAAGCTGCGCGACCATCTTTTTTGCGAGCTCGAGGTCCAGCAGCGGACTCTTTGTGATCTTCACGATCAGCGCGGGGCAAGCGATGCGATGCAACGACTTCCAGACCCGCGACGGTTCGCGGATCATGGTGCGCCGATCGAGCTTGTGCGTCCATCCGCCGTCGGCGTGCTGCTTGAAGCTGCGGCGCGCGACGTGGTCGAGGATTTCCTTTTTCGCCAGCGTCTCGCGCGGCAGGACCCTGAAATTCCGCGCCGCCTCGTCGAGCGATTCGAATCGGCGCGCCGGCTTTTGCGCGATCGAATTCAGGAATTCGAGCGCCCGCGCCGGGTAGTCGGGCGGAGGATCGATCGCCACCATCGCGCGCAATGTTTCGCTGTGCTCGACGGCGTAGGCGAGCACGTTATGCGCGCCCATCGAGTGGCCGACCAGGATCGGCGCGCCGAATCCCCACCCGTGGATCACTTGATCCAAATCCGACACGTAATGACGCGAGCCATACGCCCATTCATCGGCCCATTGGCTCTCGCCGTGCCCGCGTTGATCGAGCGCCAACACGTGAAAATCGCCGACGAACGCCGGCGCGACAAAGTCCCACCAATGCGCGTGCGCGGAACCGCCATGCAGAAACAGGATCGGCGGCTTGCCCTCGCCTCCGTAATCAAGGCAATTCAGCGCGAGCCCGTTGGCTATGAAACGATGCGCCTTCATCGGTCCCCCGGAATATGTTTTCTCATCTCGAAGTCGCTGCCAGCCGCGCAGCCATGATACCTTTGCAGCGCGCGCCTTTCATGCCACCATTTAGCTGCCAGTTCACACCTGAAGCCATGCGAGATCGAACCGCGCTGAAAGCACTGACGCTAGTCGCCGCACTGATGCTTGCGCTCGGGTCCGTTGCTTTCCCGGCGCGCGCCCAGGATGCCAACGCGGCCAAGGCCCGCGGGCTCGTCAATGCCGCAATCAAAATGACCGACAGCGACGCCGCGGTAAAGCTGCTCTGGCAGGCCACCGAAATCGATCCCACGCTCGACGACGCCTACGTTTATCTCGGTCTCTACTACAACTCGCGCTCCGACTTCAGCAACGTCGTCAAGGTTTATCAAAAGCTCATCAAGTATCAGCCCAATCAGGTCAGCGCCTATCTGAATATCGGCGAGGCGTACATGTCGTTTTCCCCGCCCAGGACCGACGACGCGCTGGTCTATTATCGCAAGGGATACGCGCTCGAACCCAAGAACACTTTCGCCGCGCTCAGAATCGGCGAACTACTCGCGCAGACCGGCCATCGCGACGAAGCGCTCAAGTATCTGAAAAATGCGCTCGGCGACAGCGCCAAAAATCCCACCGTCGCATCGGAAGCTGAAAAAACTCTCAAGCAGATGGGCGCGCTGTGACAAGGGCCGCGCGAGCGGCCGAAGTTCATTTCGTCGATGCGATAAACTCGTGGATCAAGTCGGCGATCTGATCGGGCTTATCCTCCTGCAGAAAGTGGCCCGCGTCCGTGATAGTCACATGCTTTTGCCCGTTGGTCCCAGGAACGCGCTGCTGGAAGAGGAGCTCGCCGCCTTTCGTAATCGGGTCCGAATCGCTGAACGCGGTCAGAAACGGCTTGGTGAACCGCTCGAGAACTTTCCACGCGGCCTTGTTCTCGGCGACCGAGCCGTGTTCCGGCGTAATCGGGACCAGGGCAGGAAAGCGGCGCGCACCCGCCTTGAAGGATTCGTCGGGGAACGGCGCGTCGTAGGCGGCCTTCTCGGCTTCGCTCAGGGCGCGGCGGCATCCCATGCCCACGATTTGCCCGATCGGCAAGACGGGCATGCTCTGGCTGAGTTCCAGCCATTGCTGGAACCCTTCGCTGAATCCCTCGCCGGTCGGCAGCCCGGTATTGGCGACCACCACGCGCGCGAATCTCTCTGGAAACGCAGCCACCAGCCGAAGCCCGATCAGGCCGCCCCAGTCCTGGCAGAAAAGCGTAATACCCGACAGGCGCGTGGCAGCCAGCCAATCGCTCATCCATCGCACGTGCCGTTCGTAGGTGTAATCGGATTGATCGGCAGGTTTGTCCGAACGACCGAAGCCCACCAGGTCCGGCGCGACCGCGCGATGGCCGCGCGCGGCGAGGCTCGCGATTATCCGGCGATAGAGGAACGACCACGACGGCTCGCCATGCATGAGCAGCACGGGCCCGGCGCTGGGAGGACCTTCGTCAAGATAGTGGATGCGCACCGCGGTCCCGTCGGGGTCCGTGACTTCGCAATAATGCGCGGTGAATGCGAAGTCGGGAAGATTGGAAAATCGCGGGTCGGGAGTTCTCAAGATCTTCAAAGGATGCCTCGCTCGGAATCAGAGTTGGGGATCGTCGATATATTGACACTATGAATGTCATTTATATTGCGAGCAGGTCAACCAACGGCGCTCCGCCCGCGCTGAAAGAGGAACACCTGTTCGTCTATGTTGAAACGGGGGTTTAGCGAGACGTGAGATCCCTCGCGGATCGGATTCCCTTGAGGCTGGATGCGTCCGCTCTTAATTCTGCGGTACGGGCGGAGGCTGCGGAGGCGCCTGCGGCGGCGCGCCCTCTTCGAGCGGCATGTGATCACCATCGCCGCCGTGGCCGCCGTGGCCGCCGTGGCGGCGATGCGCCCACGGCTGCGTGAAGTCGCGATCGAATATCTTCTGCTGCTCGGGCGTCAGCACGCCGCGAACCTGGCCGAGTCCATCCAAGAACAGCTGATGGCGGCGATGCTCAAAATCCTGCCGCGCCTGCGTCACTTTGACCCGCGTATCGCGCAGGATGTCACCGATGCGATCGCGTTGCGCCGGCGTCAGGTTGAGCTCGTGATTCATTCGCTCGATCAACCACGACCCCGGCACCCGCAAGTAATGATACCGATACGCCAGCGTGCTGAGCGCGAAACCAAGCAGAAGGCACGAGGCTCCCACCAGCAAGCCGAACAGGATATTCGACTTAGCTGGCAAGGTCGCTCTCTGTCATCGGCATCTCGGGCGCCAATGGATCGCCTGCGGTTTCGGAATTCATACTCGCCTCGAGTGTCGATAGCGCCTCGCCCAAAGACTCATTCGGCGTCCGCGTCGAAAGATACGCCGCGCTGCTCGCGAATACGAAGATCGCCGCCGCCGCCGACATCGCCAGCCATCGATTAGGCTGCCGCGACAACGCAACCTCGCGCGATATCGACGCGAATCGCCGCGGCCTGTCTGCCAGCGAGAACTCGCGCCGCGCCGGCCGCGATACTCGGGCCGTATCGCGTTCCACCTCGCCGTGCAGCACCGGCGCCGTCAGCGCGAAGACGCGAAACGCATGATCGCATTTCCCGCATCCCTTCAGATGCGCCAGCAGCTCGGCCCGCCGCTCGGCCGTAGCGGACTTGCGCCACAGCGCGGAAAATTCCTGTCGTGCTTCAAAACAATTCATGATTGCTACCTGTTGCGGGCCGCCGCGAGCATCCGCTCCGCCTGCTTGCGAAGCGCCTGCCGGGCGCGGAACGCACGAATTTTTACCTTGGCCTCACTCCATCCAAGCGTCTCGGCGATTTCGCTGACGCTCAGCTCTTCGCTCTCTTTGAGCACCATCACCATTCGGTCCTCGGGCTTGAGCGTGTCGAGCAGGCGATGCGCCAAATCGTAAGCTTCGCGCCGCTCTTGGGCCTCACCGACGATCTCCTCTGGCGACGCGACGTTCGCCGTCTGCATCCATTGCACTTCCGGCGCGCTGAAGTCTCCGACCAGTTCCTCGGGACGCCGCCGCCGCCGGCGCAGCTCGTCGTAACACAGATTCACCACGATCGCGCGCAGCCATCCGCCAAACGGCATCTCGGCCCGATACGTCGCCAGCGCGGTGAAGGCGCGAATAAAACTTTCCTGCGCGATGTCTCGCGCCATCTCCTCGTCCGAGAAAAAACGCCGGCATAAACGCTCCACTCGCGGCCGATGCCGCCCCGCGAGCTCCGTGAAGGCGCCGCTATCCCCGCCGAGGACTTCGGCTATCAGTTCCTCGTCGGGTTTGGCGCTCAATCTCCACCGTTCCCTGCTACGCGCCGAGAGACCCAACATAACTGTTTATTAATACGCACTATCCCGCCGATGGTTACATGGTTTTAGGCCGAAACTGCAACCCAAACCGGGTCTGCAGGGACCACCCCATGCACCTTTCGCAGAAAGCATAACAGGCAGCGCAGAGGAGACCTAAACCCAAACCGTCTTTGCAGGGGCCGGCCACGGAATTAGCGGCTGCGCGCGTGCCTTTCAATCGCCCAGCGCTTACCATCTCCGTTCGGGTCGCGTAGATTCGCGGTGTCACGCGCGGAGGTTCCAATGGCGGCGGAGCGCAAGGGTGCAATCGAGATCTTCAAAGTGGCCGGCATCCAGGTCGCCATCGACTATTCCTGGCTGGTCATCTTCGCGCTGATCCTGTGGTCACTGGCCTCGGGATATTTCCCCGGGCAGTATCCCGGCTATTCGACCGGGATTTACTGGCTGGTGGGACTGATTGCGACCATCCTGTTCTTCGGCTCGGTGCTCGCGCACGAGCTGTGCCACGCCGCGATGGGGAACCGGCTCGGCGAGGGAGTACACCGGATCACGCTGTTCATCTTCGGCGGAATGGCGGAGCTGGAGCACGAGCCCAGGAGCGGGATCGATGAGCTCAAGATCGCCGCGGTGGGTCCGCTCAGCTCGCTGGTGATGGCGGGAATCTTCTGGCTGATCGCGCGCGAGGTCGCCGCGGCTCCGGCGACGGCGCTGTGGAAAGCGGTCTTCTCCTATCTCGCCTTCATCAATCTCGCGCTCGCACTGTTCAACCTGCTGCCCGGATTTCCGCTCGACGGAGGGCGCCTGCTGCGCGCCGCGTTGTGGATGCGATGGGGCGATCTGCGCCGCGCGACGGCAGCGGCGGCCGATTGGGGCAACACGATCGCGTGGGGACTGATCGCGTTCGGCGCGATGGAGATCTTCGCGGGCGCGCTGGTCGGCGGGATGTGGCTGATATTCATCGGGCTGTTCCTGCGCAGCGCTGCGTCGTCGGGGTACCAGAACCTGATCGTCGAGCAGGCGCTGTCCGGCGCGCGCGTGCGCGATATTATGGTGCGCGATCCGATCGTGCTCGGCCCCGATGAAACGGTAGCCGATGCCATCGAGAGCTATTTCCTGCGCTACGGTTTCGGCGGCTTTCCGGTCGCGGCGGATGGAAAAGGGCTTGGCGTGGCGGCTCTTGCGCAGGTGCGCGATTGTCCCGCGTCCGAGCGCGCGAGGATGCGCATCAGCGAGGTTATGCGCCCCGCCGACGGGACGATCGAGATCGCTCCCGGCGCCGGCGTCATCGATGCGCTCCGGCAGATGGTGGCTGCGGATATTGGACGGCTGCTGGTCGTGGACGATGGCAAGCTGGTTGGCCTGATCACGCGTACCGGCGTAATGCGCTACGTCCACACCAAAACGCAGCTCTCAGCGCCCGCCAGCACGGCAGCTTAACGAGTCCGCTATGTCGAGTGCCTCAACGGCGTTGAGGGCGGCGGCGGCGGGGGGAGGCCAGCGCGGGCCAGGTCGGACGGCGTGTCTAAGTCGAGATTGATTCCCGGATCGTTCAGGTCAACGTAGGCGACGCGGGAAGGGTCGGCGTTTACTACGTGGCGGGCGCCCTCTTCTTCCGGCGCGGACAGGAGTTCGGCAAACAATGCGCGATCGAAAATCACCGGATGCCCCCGGCGGCCATCGTGGCGCGCGATCACGATCGGCTTGCCCGTTCGATGGTACGAATCCACGATCGCTCGAAACGTTTCGACCCGGACCATCGGATGATCCCCGAGATGCACAATCGCGCCCGCCGAATCCGGCTGAATGACACCGATGCCGACCTTCAACGACGACAGTTGTCCGCGCGAATAGTCCGGATTCTCGACGATCGCGATCCGCGCGTCGCGCGGAATCGCCGCGCGAACGCGCTCGCGATGCGCCCCGATCACAATCACGAGCCGCGGCACCACCGCGAGCATCGTCTCGGCAATATGCTCGATAAAGGTCCGCCCGCCTATGTCCAAAAGCGGCTTCGGATAGCCCATCCGGCGCGACTCGCCCGCCGCCAGGATGATTCCCTCGAGCTGCCGTTTCATCGTGTCGATTCAGAGACCGCCTGCCGCATCGATGCGGGCTACTTCGAGCGTTTGAGGCTGCCCAAACGAACGCCGAGCGTAAAATCGTCGCGCTCGCCGGTGCGGCGTTCGCGAATAATCTCCGCGATGATCGAGAGCGCAATCTCCTCCGGCGTCTCACCGCCAATCGCGACGCCGAGCGGCGCATGAACGTCGCCGAGCCGCTCTATCGGAACCCCACTCTCGCCGATTCTCACGAGCGTGGCCTTCACCCGGCGGCGCGAACCGATCATCCCGACGAATCCGCACGGCTGCATCAGCGCCGCGCGCACAACTTCCTCGTCGAAAGAATGACCGCGCGTGACGGAAACCAGATAGCAGTGGCCGTCGAGCGCGAGCGAATCGATCGCGGCCTTGAAAGGCTTGACGATTATTTCGTCGGCATCCGGGAACCGCTCACGGTTCGCAAACGATGCGCGATCGTCGATCACCGTAACGTGAAACCCGAGCATCACTCCAAGCACGCACAACGGCGCCGCGATATGGCCCGCGCCGACGATTATCAGGCGCTGCGCACCAACGATCGGATCGACAAACAGGCGCACACCGCCTTTGGGTTCGAGATGCGTGACAGGATGAAGCCGGCCGGCGCCATCGGCTTCGAGCAAGGTGGGAATCGCGTCGTCCGTTCGCTCGACGATTTGCGCGAACTGCGCCGCGGGCAGATCGATCGGTCCCGCATCTCGCGCGCCCGCATCTCGGGGATCTATAAACGTCCTCGACCCGGCCGGCATTTCGCTTCGCGAACCGGGATCGACCACCGTTATCAGTGCGCCGGGAGCACTGCGGCCGGCAGCGTCGGCCAGCTTGCGCGCGATTTCCAGGTCGCGGGCCGGGGACCACAGATCGACGAAGACGTCCATTATTCCGCCGCAGGTACCGATCTCGCGCTGGTCGAAATCGCCGGTGAGATCGACTTCGGTCAGCCGCGGGCCGCTTTCGCTTTCACTGCCTTCTTCAAGTAATACACGAGCTTTTCGAAAGACCTCGGCTTCGCCGCATCCGCCGCCGATGGTGCCGAACTGCCCGTCCGCGCGGACGATCATCTTGGCGCCGACTTCACGCGGCGTAGAGCCGCGAACGTTCACCACCGTTGCCAGCGCGAACGGCTGCCCGCGCTCCAGCGTGCGCAGCGCCTCAGCCCAGATTTGATCCGAACCATTCATTTGCGAACCCGCGATTAGAACTTACCAGAACGTGCACTCGCGATGAATGCGGTCGCCGGTGTCAGTTGCAGAGCTGGCGCAGAATCACGCGCGCCCGGAGCAGGCTGTCCTCGGCGGGCGGCGAGAGTAGCCGGTGCAGTTTTAGATATGGTGCTGGACGGATAGCCGCTGCGGATTATCGGCGATCCCATAGCGAATGAGCATCCGGTAGAGCGTTGAGCGCGAAACGCCGAGCAGGCCGGCGGCACGCCGTCGATTTCCCTCGGTCTCTTCGAGCGAACGCATCAGGGTCTTCTTGACGACGTCATCGAGCAGGAAGCCCGGCGGCTCGCCGGCGAAATCGCTGGTGGGCAAGGGGCGCGCGGCTGGCGCGGCCGCGTAATCGTTGGCGGACGATTCCTCATGCCGGTACAACAACTCGGCGCCGGTTCCGTCCACGATCTGCTTGGGGAGATCGGATACGCCGATGGTGTTGCTCTCGGTTAAAATCACGGCACTTTCGATCGCATTGGAAAGTTCGCGGACATTTCCCGGCCATTGATATGCGCCGAGGATCTCGATGGCGCGGCGCGAGATTTGCGAGACATTCTTGCCGAACAGACAATTGTATTGTTCGATGAAAAACCCGATGAAGGCCGGGATGGCCTCGCGCCGTTCTCGAAGGGGCGGGATAAAGATCGCCGAAGCGCTCACGCGGTAGTAGAGATCGTCGCGAAACTGGCCCGCTCTGACCATCGCGTGCAAGTCGCGATTGGTCGCGACGACCAAACGGAGATCAACCTTGTAGCTATGCGACGATCCGACCGGCTGAACCTCGTGCGACTCGACCGAGCGCAGCAGCTTGGGCTGGAGCTTGAGCGGCAATTCGCCGATCTCGTCAAGGAACAGCGTGCCTCCGTTGGCGGATCGGAAGTATCCCTGCGACTCCTCGCGTGCGTCGGTAAAGGCGCCGCGAACGTGGCCGAATAACTGGGACTCGGCCAACGATTCGACGAGGTTGGAGCAGTTCAGCGTCACGAAGGGACCATTTGGAACCGGACCCAGCGTGTGGAGCGCGCGCGCGATCAATTCCTTTCCGGTTCCGGATTCGCCTGAAATCAGCACCGTCGCTTTGTACGGACTCAGCTGCGATACCGACTTTAAGACCTTGCGCACTTGCGCAGATCTTACGACCATGCCGCCGAGCCGGTCCGCACTGTTCACGAGATGGTCGAGCGACAGCATCTCGTTTGCCCCGTCTCCGATAGGCGCCGTTCCCGATGCGATGTTTTCTACTGCCATTGAGTGCCCACGTGTTGCACAGTGCTTCCTCTTTGACCTGTAATCACAAAGTCAACAACAAGGTTTCAGAGCAAGTGGCGGGCCATCGTCTCGGAATCGGGACACTCATTGAACGGTTGTCTGTAATAGGCACAACTGCGCGCCACGCCGCACACGGCGCTGGATGCGGCATTTCAGTGCCATCGAGCAGGTCAGAATGCGACATTGGTTTGCCGCCGGAGATCGGCGCGGGGATTCGGATTAGTCGGCGCGCGTCAGCAGCGCAGGCAAATCGCGCAGGCCGGAGAGCTGGAAATCGCGGCTGCAATGACGATATCCGCGTCGCGCGCGAGCGAGCGTGAAATCGGGCGGCAGCGCTCCGGCTTCGATCACTTCGATGCGGCGCGCGCGTTCAATTCGACTTAATCGTTCAATTCAATAGGGCGCAAAGCTGCGCCAGCGCGGATACGCAAGTCGGATCGCCAGGCGCGAGTGCGAGTGCGCCTTCGAATTCGTCGATCGCACGTTTCACCATTCCCTTGGCAGCGTAAATTCGGCCCAGGTTCATGAACGGATAATGACGCGGATCGTAACGCGGCGCGGTCTTGGCTTTTTCGAGCCACGGGACGGCCTCGTCGAGCTCGCCCTTGGCGATTAGATATGCGCCGATATCGTTGTATGGATTGCCAAACGCGGGATCGATTTCGATGGCGCGGCGGCACTGCGCGATCGCGTCGTCGATTCGTCCCATGCCCTCGAACGCCCATCCCCGAAATGTGTAGGCCTCGGCGGTCGGAAAGACTTCGATCGATTTTGTGTAGAGTTCGACCGCGCGCTCGAGATCGTGGTTCATGTGAAAGCGCATCGCCTCGTTCCATAACTCAAGCGCGCGCATCCGCGGTTCCGAGTCAGCCATGATCAATCGGTTATTGTGCCGATCCGCCCGCGTCAAGAGCGCTGCCGGTTGCATCCGGGAGGTCGCCGCCGGCGCGATCGCTACGCGTGGGTAAGTGCCCGCATGATCTGAATCATGGCGGGGCCGACGATCACGCTCATCATGGCGGGCAAAATGAACAGCACGAGCGGGAAGAGAATCTTGACGGTGGTTTTGGCGGCGGCTTCTTCGGCGCGGAGCCGGCGGGTGATGCGCATCGAGTCCGAGATCGATCGCAGCGCGGGACCGATTGACGCGTCCAGCTTTTCGCTTTGCACCAGCGTCGCGGCCAGCGGTTTGATGTCCTCGACGGCGGTGCGATCGGCGAAGCTTCTCAGCGCCTGGCCAAGCGAGTTGCCGGAGGCGAGCTCGGCTGACACGATCGACAGCTCGGTGCCGATTTCCTGATTTTGGCGCTGGGTTTCGGATCCGACGATCTTGATGGCTTCGCTGAGGCCGAGGCCGGCTTCGACGCAGACCACCAGCAAATCCAAAACGTCGGAGAGTTGGCTGGCGATTGCCTGTTGACGGTTTTTGGCCTTGCGGCCGATATAGTAATTGGGTGCGAATGCGCCGACGCCCAAGCCGATCAGCATGAACATCAGCGGCTTGATGCCGTGGAAGCCAAACGCGATCGCGACGACGAGCGCAAGGAGCGCAGCCCCCGCCGTCGATGCGAGGCGGGCGAAGTGAAAGGTGCGGACGGCGCCGGACCCGGGAAAGCCGGCGCGGACCAGGATCTGTGCGAGCTTCTCGCGCTCCGGAGTATTTGGCGCGGGTTCGGGAAGATGCCTGGCGACCCATCGAAACAGCGAACGCGCAAAGGTATTGGACTCCATGTCGAGATTGGCGGGATTTCCATAAGCGACGCGCATCTTGACGCCGATCTCGGTGATGCGCTCGTCGAACGGGCGATTAATCCCGTAGATCGCCGCGTAGATCGCGATGGAGATCGCGCCGAACAGGAAAAACACCGTCAAGCTTGCATAGATGGCCGGCATCGCAGTTATTTCAGAACTTCACCTTGAGGAGCTTGCGAATTGAGAGGAACGCCAGGACGTCGAGCACGCAGGCAACTTCGAGAATCTTTTGGCCGGTCGGATCGTAAAAGAGCGTGTCGGTGTAGCTTGGCTGGATGACGCTGAACGCAGCCAGCATCACGATCGGCAGGAACCCGACCAGTATCCCGCTCATCCTGGATTGGGCCGTAAGCGCCTTGATTTGCTGTTGCAGGCGCTGGCGGGTGCGAACGATTTCCGAGAGCCGTCCGATTATTACTGCCAGCGAGCTGCCGACTTCCGATTGCACCCGCACCGCGACGACCAGCAGGCGGAGGTCATCCTGCGGCACGCGCTTGAGCATCTCTTCGAGCGCGCGCGGCAGCGGCAGCCCCAGCCGGCTCTGTTCGATAGCGGAGCGGAATTCGGTGGAGATCGGATCGGCGAACTCCGCCACCACGACCTGCAATCCGCGCAGCAGCGTATGGCCGGCTTCGAGTGACGATTTGATCAAATCGAGCGCGTACGGCAGTTGCTTGGCGAATGCCTTGAGGCGCCGCTGCCTGCGCACCCGGATATAAACTATCGGCAGGCTTGCCATCGCCGCGCCCATCGCGATCGACAGGAGTTCTATCCCCCAAATCGCCTCGCCGGCGAACAGGCCGGCCGTAAACATCAGCAGGCTCACGAGCAAGATGTCGGTGATGCGGGCGTAGATTCCGGCCTGCCAGAGGTTTTCCTCGAGTTTTTGGAGCAAATTGAGTTGATAGAGCCGGCTTAGAAATTCGCGTCCGGTCAGGCGGCGACGATCGGTCTTGGTGATATCGCCGGCCAGGGCAACGTCGGGCCGCGCCATCCGCCGCATCACGGTGCGCGTGACTTGGGGCCGATAGCGCCGCATGAACAGCAGCGCGCAGGCAATCAGCACGAAGCCCGCGGCCGCAGCCGGAATCAACAGGTCGTCGAGGTTCATCGCGCGGCCATTTTGATCACCTTCGATTCGGTCTTGTATCCGGCCGTTTCGAGGCGCTGTGCGTACACTGAACGAATGCCGGTCGATTGAAAGGCGCCGTTGATTTTTCCTGCCGGCGTGGTGTCGGCGCGGACAAACTCGAACAAGTCCTGCATCATGATCATCTCGCCTTCCATGCCGCTGATCTCGGAAATCCTCATGACTTTGCGGGAACCGTCGGACAGCCGGCTGACGTGAACGATAATGTTGACGGCAGAGGCAATCTGCTGGCGCATTGCGCGCTGCGGAATCGAGACGCCCGACAGCAGCATCATCATCTCGAGCCGGCCCAGGCATTCGCGAGGACTGTTGGCGTGGATGGTGGCGATCGAACCGTCATGGCCGGTGGACATCGCCTGCAACATGTCGAAGACTTCTGCGCCGCGGACCTCGCCGACGACGATTCTGTCCGGGCGCATGCGCAGACAGTTCTTGACCAAGTCGCGCTGCGTGACCTCGCCGCGGCCTTCAAGATTCGACGGCCGCGTCTCGAGCCGCACGACGTGAGGCTGTTGCAAGGAAAGCTCGGCAGAATCCTCGATCGTAACGATTCGCTCGTCCTCGGGAACGAACGCGGACAGACAATTGAGCATCGTGGTCTTGCCCGAGCCGGTACCGCCGCAAACGATTACGTTCAGGCGCGCTCGAACAACCGCGAGCAGAAGCTCGACCAGGTCCCAAGTGAGAGCCTCCTTTTCGACCAGCGCGCCGATGTCGAAGCGATGCTTGCCGAAACGCCGGATCGATAGCGCCGGCCCGTCGAGCGCCAGCGGCGGAATGATCGCGTTGATACGCGAGCCGTCGGGCAACCGTGCATCGACCATCGGTGACGATTCGTCAACGCGCCGTCCGACGCGAGACACGATCCGATCGATGATCAGCATCAGATGCTGGTCGTCCTGGAACACGACGTCGGTGGCGTGCAGCTTGCCGCGCTTTTCGACGTAAACCTGGTTGGGGCCGTTGACCAGGATGTCGGTGATTTCGTCGTCGCGGAGCAACGGCTCGAGCGGGCCCAAGCCGAGCAGCTCGTTCTTAAGTTCCTCGATGAGCCGGCCGCGGTCGATGTCGGTCAGGAGGCGGCCACCATCTTCATTAAGAATGTCGTTGATAACGGCGGTGACTTTGGCGGAGACCATCGCGGGCTCGAGGGTCTCGAGCTTGGATACGTCGATAGTCTCGAACAGTTTGTTGTGAACTTTGACCTTTAAGCGGAGCGAGCTATCCGCGATCGCATCCTTGCGCCGGCGCACGGTCGCGCCGATAAGCGAGCCACCGCCGGTAGTGACCTCTGGCGGGCGTGCGCCCCTGGGGGCATTCGATAGCCTTTCCGTCAGTCTCATCTTGCATACCTCATCGACTTCAATGCGTGGCGAAGGCGGATTTGAGCCGCGACAAAAGTGTTTCCTGAAGCGGGGCCGGCTCCGTACGCGGCATTACCAGAGCTGCGAGATCGAGCATCGCGCGCGCGACCGGGGACGACGGCGCGAACTGGAAAAGGTCCTGCGCCTTCATCTCGATAGATTCGAAAGTCCGATCGTCGCTTGGAATCTTGGCGTAGATGGACCTGGCGAGAGTTGCTTCGATCGCCTTCTCGGTCAACGGATGCGACGGATTATAGCGATTGAGAATGTAGCGCGGCTCGAGCCTGGTCAGGTCCAGGCGCTCGAACAGATCGATGAATCGCCATGCGCATCGCGCCGCCGCGATCGACTGATTGAGCACGTAAAACAGATGCTCCGAGCGCTCCCACGCCGCGACCCCGTTTTCGTCCACATGGTCTCCGCAATCGACGATCACGTAGTCGAACAACTGGCGAATCAGATCGAGCACCGTGCCGACCGTGGTGTCCGAAACCAGTTCGCCTTCTTCGATTCGTTTGGGCGCGGCCAGCAAATAGACGCCCGATTGATGCTTGGTCAGGGCGGATTCGAGCTGGATCGAATCGAGCTTACGCTCCAGCCGCACCAACGGCATGATGGTCACTTCCGGATCGAGGTTCAGAAAGACCGCCAGGCCTCCGGTCTGAAGATCGAGATCGACCAGCGCTACGCGTTGATGCAACGAGTTGAGCGCCAACGCGAGGTTGGCAGCCAGCGAGGTCACACCGGCGCCGCCGATCAGGCTGGTGACGGAAATGACCACTCCACCCTCGCGGCGCTCGGTGCGCCAGCGCGCCTCGCTTACCTTCAGCAAGGCGCGGGTGGCCTCTCCCGGGTCCAGCGGCATGAAGAGAATCTCGTCGGCGCCCGAGCGCAGCGCTCGCTTCATCAGTCCGGCCGAGCGCGCGTTAAGCACGGCGAGCAGACTTGGGCGCGGCGAATGTTCCGACTGGCTCTGGAGAAAGCTCAGGGCAGCCTCCTCGTTGCCGTTGACTATGACCAAGGTTGCGTCGGGCGGCGCGGCGACATTCTCGGAAAGATTCGCGGCGGTGGCGGTCTCGCCCTCGATGATCTCGAGTTCAGGCTCAGCCAGCGCCGCCAGCACCGCCTTGAGCTGGGTGCGCTGTTCGCCGGGATCGCCGACCAGCATGACCTTCATCGTGCTACGACGACCCTCACTCTTTAATCCGCCGACTGGCACTCGATATTTCTCCTGGGTATGAGTGAGGGACCTAGCAGCGGGGAATGTTCGCGCGTATGTTGCTGCGTACCCTCATGGCTTTCCCCTTATTGCCACCTGCGATCATTGAACTTCATAGGTCTTTGGCGCCGGTACGTACCCCGGATCCCCTGGTCTGATAGGCGCCGCGAATGCGCTCGCGGTCGATCGGGCAAAGCTCGCGGACGAAGCAGGCTTTGCGGCCGAGAGCGGAGATTCCGGTGCGGCGGGCAATCCCGGAGCCGCAGGTAACTGCGGCGCCGAAATGGCAGCCGCGTCCTGGTGCGCTTGAACGGAAGAACGCGCTCTCACGCCGGAATTAACAAAGGAAATCGTTTCCGACGATTTGCCATCGCGCATCACTTCCACTTCGATTGGAAGCGGCGTGGGTCCATGCGCTGGGCGCGCGGCGAGCGCCGGCGCCGACTGCTGTTGCATCACGGGCAGGGTCAGGCCGCCCTCATGCAAAAGCTCGCCGACTGCGATTCCCCTGGTCGCGACAATCTTGCTGTCGCTGTAGTTGCGCATCGCCAGACGCAGCATTCCCTCGTGGCTCGCCAGGGTAAGTTTTTCGGCGTCGGTCGGAGTCACCAGCAGCGTCACGACCTTTACTACTTGCGGCGCGTCCTTGACGTGTTCGATTTCCTGGGCGACAGCCAGAACCTCGATGTTCTGGAGAACCATCCGCGAGAAAGACGTCTCGCTCGGGCCAGTGCCCGAGACAGCGACCAGGATGTCCACGCGCGTGTGTGGCGCGACAAAGCCTGCGATGTCGGCGACTTCGTCCACCGGCACCGACATCGCACGCATCCCGGCTGGAATCAGCAGCGGCATCACGCCGGAGCTCTTTTCGCCCATGAACAGCTTGCTCGCGACAACCGGCTCATTGGCGAGGAACTGGCTCTTTGCGAACGAGCCCGCGACCGCCTGCGGATCGGTGAACGCGCCCTGCGGAACGCCTTCGCGTGCCCAGTGAACCAGTTTGACCGCGTCGGGCTCAAGTTTCGCGCCCAGCGGGATATCCTTTGCCGCGACTACGACTTCGACCATGTGCGCCATCGCGCGCTGCACTTCGGACTCGCGTTTTCTGATCGCGGGAAAGACCACAACCGCGGCCAGCACCGCGCCCATTCCTGCAAGGATTACGAAAACTATAGGTCGTCTCATCTATGCCCCCGTTCTTGCGCGACCCACCGATGCGGACCGCCCCCCACAAGCAGAATTCAATCGCTCACGCTCTCATTGCGACCTCCGTCGCGTCCTGCGCCGAACCGGCCGAAGTCGGAGCTGTCTGAAGTCACTGTTTCTCTCGCATCGACCCGTCACTTCGTCTGCAAAAAAAACCTGAATTTGCGCGGCGGGGCGCTCGGTCCCCGCCGCCTGTCCCGCGCGCCTGGTTTCGACCGCGCGGGCTTGGGGGCTGTTCTTAAGCAGCCGACAGAGTCGCGGTCACGTTGGCAATGATCGAGTTGATTCCGCCTTCGAGGCCCTGGTACGCGATGTAACCTGCCACCGCGATCGCCGCGATAATCAACACGTACTCAGTCATTGTCTGGCCCGTTTGGTTTTCGCGCATCCGGACAATGAATTTGTTGACGTACTTCATTGCCGATATGTCCCTCCTTGTCGTTTGCGTCAGCGCAATCGACCTGTCTGCGAGAACCAGTGGTCTTACGCAGCCTTCAGCGTTGCGGTCACGTTACTGATGATCGTGTTGATTCCGCCTTCGAGGCCCTGGTACGCGATGTAACCGGCCACCGCGATCGCCGCGATAATCAGCACGTACTCAGTCATCGTCTGTCCCTGCTTGCTCTCGCGGACCCTGACCATGAGTTTGTTGATGTAGTTCATTATTGATGTCCTCCTTTGCGCGTTGCGTCAGCGCAATCGATTTCTTTCACGCTCAGCGGTTGTAGGAGGTTCAGGTGCACCACTCATGCCAGCGGGAGCTCCGAGAGAAAGTTGACGTAGCCGCTCAGAGAAAGAGCGAGCGGGCGAATCTGAGACCGCCCTGTCGCATCATGATACATCGAATGATTCAGTCGCCGGCGCAGCATTCCTTCTTCTTGACGGGTAGGCAATCGGCTGCCGCCTTTGCCATAATCAACTCATGCCTCGCTACCCCCGCACTTCTATCCTGCGCTACGCTTTGCCGCGGATTGCCGGCCAAGCAGCCGTCGCGATCGCGCTTGTAGCCGGGCTCTCAGGATGCGCCCCGTCGGCGCTCACCGCGACGCGTAGCCAAATAGCGGCCGGCAATTATCCGGCAGCCCGTCAAGAACTGGCCGCTCTCTCAGCCCACAGCAACGACTTGAGTGCGAGCGAGCGGCGCGAGCTGAAGGACGACGTCTGTCTCTGTGACTTCATGATCGGCCGCCCGGCGTTCACGCTGGCCGAGCAGCGCGGCGTCTGCGCCGACGCGGCGATAGAACCGGGCAGCCAGAGCAGTTCGATTATCGTGCGAATCGACGCGGCGGCGCGGCGCAAAGACGCCGATGAGGTCGAAGCCGCCCTCTCCGACCATGATCTGGCAGACGCCGAGCGCGCCGCAACCGACTATCAGAGTCTGCCCGGCGCCGATCCCGCAACAGTTGCGCGATGGTCGAAGCAAATCTGGACGTTGGCGGACGCGCAGGTGTTCGCCGATTCCACCGCGAAGAAACGCTCGCTCGACGCCGCTATCTCCGAGGTACGCAAGAACCATCGCGACGCCGAGAACATGGATAAGGGCCAATTCACCCGATGGGTCGTCAAGACTGCGACAGTCTCCGGCGCCGCGGTCGCCGCCGGCGTCGAGATGAAAGACTCAATCCTGAAACTTTCCGTCGACGAGGCGAACCTGCAACTCGCCACACTCAGTCTCGACAAACTCGCCGCGATAAACGACGCGATGGCGGCGCGATGCGGTTGCGACGCGCGCACCAACGTCGCCGTCACTGAAACCGGCTTCCCCGCCTACTTCATCAGGCTGGATCCCGAGACCCGAATGTCCGAAGTAATGATCCTGCCGCGCGGCGATCGA
The DNA here is from genome assembly GCA_937889395.1 of uncultured Pseudomonadota bacterium. Lineage (GTDB taxonomy): Bacteria > Desulfobacterota > Binatia > Binatales > Binataceae > Binatus. The sequence continues at coordinate 21,395 of CALAOW010000012.1, forward strand.
GCGATCGTATCCGCCCCCTCGAACTAGGCCTCCGCTGCGTCAAGTAAGGAGGCATCATGCCGGCATCGACGAAAACGAATTCTCTAAGCGAGCGCCCTGCGTGGAAGGCATTGCAGGCGCATTACAACCAGATTCACAGCCGCCACCTGAGGACTCTGTTCGCCGAAGATCCCAAGCGCGGTGAACGCCTCGTCGTCGAGGCCGCCGGCCTGTACTTCGACTATTCCAAGCATCGCGTGACCGACGAGACTCTTCGCTTGCTGCTCGCATTGGCCGAAGAGGTGGGACTGCGCGGGCGCATCGACGCGATGTTCCGCGGCGACAAAATTAACCTGACCGAAGAGCGCGCCGTTCTGCATGTCGCGCTGCGAGCGCCGCGCGGCGTCTCAATCGGCGTCGATGGCGACGACGTGGTGCCCAAGGTCCACGCGGTCCTCGATCAAATGGCGGAATTTTCGGCGCGCATCCGAACCGGCGCCTGGAAAGGCCACACCGGCAAGCGCATCCGCAACATCATCAATATAGGGATCGGCGGTTCCGACCTCGGCCCGGTCATGGCGTACGAGGCGATGCGCCATTACAGCGACCGCGATCTGACCGTGCGCTTCGTCTCCAACGTCGATGGAACCGATTTCGCCGAGGCCACGCGCGATCTCGACCCGGCCGAAACGCTGTTCATCATTTCGTCGAAGACTTTCACCACGCTCGAAACGATGACCAACGCGCAGACCGCGCGGAACTGGAGTCTCGCAGCGCTTGGCAACGACAAGGCGGTGGCGAAGCATTTCGTCGCGGTCTCGACCAACACCGCCGAAGTGGCGAAGTTCGGAATCGACACGAAAAATATGTTCGGCTTTTGGGATTGGGTGGGCGGCCGCTACTCGATGGACTCGGCGATCGGCCTGTCCACGATGATCGCCGTCGGCGCCGACAATTTCCGCGCGATGCTGTCCGGCTTCCACGCCATCGACGAGCATTTTCGCACCGCGCCGTTCGCCCGCAACCTGCCGGTCCTGATGGCCCTGCTCTGTCTCTGGTACAACGATTTCTTCGGCGCGCAAACCGTCGCGGTGCTGCCGTACGAGCAATACCTCAAGCGCTTTCCCGCCTATCTCCAGCAGCTAACGATGGAATCGAACGGCAAGCACGTCACGCTCGAAGGTGCTCCCGTCGATTATCAGACGGGACCGATTTACTGGGGCGAGCCCGGCACCAACGGCCAGCATTCCTTCTACCAGCTCATCCACCAGGGAACGAAGCTTATCCCATGCGACTTCATCGGTTTCTGCCGGCCGCTGAATCCGCTCGGACGCCATCACGACCTGCTGCTCTCGAACATATTCGCGCAGGCCGAGGCGCTCGCATTCGGGAAAACGCCCGAGCAGGTCAAGGCCGAAGGCACTCCGGATTGGCTGGTGCCGCATCGAGTATTCGAAGGCAATCGTCCCTCGACGGTAATCCTGGCCGACGAGCTGACTCCCGAAACGCTAGGCAAGCTGGTAGCGCTGTACGAGCATAGCGTCTTCACCCAAGGCGCCATCTGGAACATAGACTCATTCGATCAATGGGGGGTTGAGCTAGGCAAAGTGCTGGCGCAAAAAATCATCCCAGAACTGGAATCCCACACAGAACCCCCGCTAGTCCACGACAGCTCGACCAACGCACTAATCCGCCGCTACCGCGCCCGCCGCAAGAGCTAATGACGATGCCGACCGCCGCGACTGTGGCGGCGATGGAGCGGGCGACCAGCGACCAGTGGTCAAAGGCGTCGGGGTTCAAGTCCGCCGTCACGCATGGCCTCCACCGGCCCGCCTGCCGTATGATTATCGCTCAATCCGGCGGTCGTTCCGATCGATGCGCCGGCCGCATCCGCGTTTTGGAGGAAGTTAGATGATGCAGCTGGTCGAGATCCGGATGGCGCGAAACGTAGTCACCGTACGACCGGCCGATACGCTCGCTGCCGCAGCATCCAAAATGAAGGCGGGACCATTTCGCCGGCTGCCGGTCGTCGAGGCAGACCAGCTCGTCGGAATCGTGAGCGAATTTGACTTAAAACGCTACGCGGACGCGCTCGACTCGACACTCGTCGAAACCGCGATGACCCGCCATCCGATCACCGTGGTGCCCTCGGACACGCTGGAACGTGCGGTCACCCTCATGCGCCAGCACAAAGTCGGTGCGCTTCCCGTTACGTACCTGGGCAAACTCGTCGGCATCATTGCGGCAAAAGACCTCCTGATGCCCGAGCCGCAGCCGCTGCCCGAATGGGATCCGCGCAACCGGCGGTAGAGCTAGTCTCGATACCGATTGCCGCAAGCGGCGTGTCATTCTTGTGCCGCCGCTGACACCCAATTGCCGCCGCCCGCACGCTTAGTTCGCTTGCAACAAGCCCATTCATTCACACCGCGCGGCATAAATCTTGAACTGTGCGATGCCAAGGCAGTGAACTGAGAAGGGGCAATCTGTGAGCGAAGACAAGCTTGCGAAACTCGGCACAGGGGAATTGGCTCGCGTCACCGAGCGCAACAGAGCAGAGGACAAGTTCCGCGCGCTGCTCGAGTCGGCCCCGGACGCAATGGTGATTGTGGACAGGGACGGCCGTATCGCCTTGGTCAATGCACAGACCGAAAAGCTCTTCGGATACACGCGCGCCGAGTTACTCGGAAACACGGTCGAGATGCTGGTGCCGGCGCGTTTTCGCGACAACCATTCACAGCAGCGCGGCGGATACTTCGCAGGCCCCACGGTGCGTTCGATGGGTTCCGGCCCGGAGCTCCACGGTCTGCGCAAAGATGGCACCGAGTTTCCGGCTGAGATCAGTTTGAGCCCGCTTGAAACCGAGGAAGGCACGATCGCCGTGAGCACGATCCGCGACATCACCGAGCGCAAGCGCGCCGAGGAAGAGGCCAACCGCACGCGCGGAGTGCGTGACCTTGCCCTCGAAGCGGCCCGTCTGCGATCGGATTTCCTGGCCAGCATGAGCCACGAGATCAGGACGCCACTGGCCGGAATCATCGGCGCAGGAGAGCTGCTGTCGCTTTCCGATTTGACTCCCGAACAGCGCCGCCAAACTGAGATCATTCGGTCAAGCGGCGAACTGCTGCTGACTACCGTCAACGACATACTCGACTTCTCGAAACTCGCAGCCGGCCGGGTCGTGCTCGAGAAGCTCGACTTCGACCTTGTCGAACTGACGGAAAATCTAATCGATTCTTTTGCAGTGGCTGCTCACGCCAAAGGGATCGAGCTTGCCCTGTATGTGGACGTAAACATGCCGACCGGTTTGCGAGGGGATCCGAGCAGGCTGCGCCAGATTCTCAACAACCTGGTGTCGAACGCGATCAAGTTCACCCAGCAAGGCGAGGTGATGGTCCGGGCAAACAGAGTGGAAGATACGGCCGGCGATGTGCTGGTGCGCTTCGAGGTAATCGACACGGGGATTGGAATTCCATTCGAGATGCAGGGGCGCCTGTTTCAGCCGTTTGTTCAGGCGGAAGGATCGACCAGCCGGCGCTTCGGTGGCACCGGACTCGGCCTTGTCATCGCGGCCAGATTGGTCAATCAAATGGGAGGCGAGATCGGATTTGGAAGCGCGCCCGCAAAAGGATCGAACTTTCATTTCACCGTGCGACTCGAGAAGGGATTGGAGATTGTCCGTCCGTGGATGACTGCGACAGCCACCTCATGCTTCAACGGGATACGCGCGCTGATCGTCAACGATAGTCCAGCCAGTCGTCAAGTCATTTCCGAATACCTATCGTCGTGGGGAATTGAGAACGTGGCGGTCGGCAGCGGGGCCGAAGCCCTGGATATCCTGAAGCTGGCGCGGGTCGGCGACGACAAGCAAATCGTTGTGCTCATCGATGAACAGATATCCGGCGTGGGCGCGCTCGGCCTCGCGCGTGCAATCAAGGAGCACTCGGATATCAAGCATGGCAAGGTGATCATGTTTAGCGCGCAAAGCGCTGTGAGGAATGCGACCGAAGTGGTGGATGCGTGGATTACAAAGCCGGTGCGTCCGTCGCACCTGTTCAGCTGTATCCTCGAGCTATGCAGAAATGCCGATGGCGTCAACACCAGGACCATCGCGGCCGCGCCGCCGCGCCCGATTGACAATCAGCCGCCGCAATGGCGTAAGGCAGTGCGGGTACTGTTGGTGGACGACAATCTCGTGAATCGAACTATCGGGGCGCAGCAGCTTTCCGTCCTCGGCTACACGGCGGAAATCGCCGACGGTGCGCAACGGGGGTTGGAGGTCGTATCGAGCAGGCGTCACGATATTGTCTTGATGGACTGCGAGATGCCCGGGATGGACGGCTACCAAGCGGTCGCGGAGATTAGGCGGCGCGAAGGGAATACTCGGCACACTGTGATAATCGCTCTTACTACGCACGCGACCGAAGGCGATCGCGCCCGATGCCTCGACGCCGGGATGGACGATTATCTGAGCAAACCCGTAAAGCTGAATTCGCTTGCAGAAATGCTCGACACCTGGGCACGCGACAACCTCGACCACATCCTCACTTCGCAGCTGTAGATCACCGGAGAATGCCTGCGAGGTGCTCGATAGGCGCGATGGACGGGGCCGGGGGCCGCGGGTAGAAGTAGCCGTCATGCCGCTTGAGTCATCTATCGTGGGGATCGCGGGTGCGCCAATGGTCAGTGAGATCGATTCGCGCTGGACGATGGCCTATGCCGCCGCGCTTGGCGACGCGATGGCCTGCTACATGGACACCAATCGCGGAGTGATTGCGCATCCGATGTTCCCGGTCTGCTTCGAATGGCCGGTGCAGGTCGCGATGCGCGCGCAGTTCGAGAAATCCTCCACGCTCACGCGCGACGAGGCGATGCGGGCCGTGCACGCGACGCATGACACTGTCCTATATCGCCCGATTCTGCCCCCCGAGCGGATGACGACGCAGCTCACGGTCGCGGGAGTCGAGCGCCGCAAGCCCGGCGCATACATGGTCACGCGCCTCGATACCGTAGATGGCGCAGGCAAGCCGGTTTGCACGAGCTGGTATGGCGCGCTCTATCGCGGAGTCGAGGTCACGGGGCCTGATATTCCGCCGACACATCCGCCCGCGCCGATGCAACCGATCGTCGAGGAAGGCGAGCCGCGTTCGGAGTGCCAGGTCGATGTGCCGGGATGCATGGCGCACATCTACACGGAGTGCGCGCGAATCTTCAATCCGATACACACGGACGCGTCGGTAGCGCGCGCCGCCGGGCTGCCCTCGATCATCCTGCACGGGACCGCGACGCTGGCGCTTGCGGTGTCACGAATAATCGAGAGCGAAGCGGGCAACGATCCTGCGCGAGTTGAAAGAGTCGCGGGCCGTTTCGGCGCGATGGTGACGATGCCCTCAACCTTGACGGTCCGCGTGCTGGGGCGCGATGACAGCGCGGATAAGGTAGCCGTCTTCTTCGAGACGTTGAGCGGCGAAGGCAGGCTTGCGATCCGCGAGGGCATGGTCGTGTTGCGCGCGTAGTTCACGACGAGTCCGGCTACTCAAATTGTTCGTCGGAGGGTTTGACGGCGCGGAACTGAATCAGCAGTAAGATGTCGTAAATCGTTTTGAGCACGCCCGCGCAAATCAGCGGCCATCCAAACGACGAATGATTCAGCATCGCGCCCGCCGGCAACGGCGCCATCGCCGCCGCCAGGCTGCGCGGCACATTGGTCACTGTCGCCGCGGCCGCGCGCTCCTCGGGCGGCACCACCGCCATCACATACGACTGGCGCGCGGGAACGTCCATCTGCGAGGTCGAGAAGCGCAGCAGCAGAAATGTCATCGCCAGCCCCGGGGTCGGCATCAACGCCGCGACGATCAGCATGGCGTTCGACGGCAGATGGCTGAACACCATCGTGTTGATCCGGCCGAACCGCGACGCAAGCACCGGCGAAATAAACTGTGAAAACGAGCTAAGCAGTCCGGCCGCGAAGAAAAACGTGCCCGCCGCTTGAACCGAGAGGTTGAAGCGGCGAAACAGCCACAGCGCCAGAAGTGACTGAATTACGAATCCGCCACCGAGCGAGTCGAGACTGAACAGCGCCGAAAGCCGCAGCACGATTGCCCGCGACTTCGCCAGCGGCGCGGACTTGGCTGGCTGGCGCTCGACTTCGACAGCCGGGGACAGACGCCGATAAACCGCGAAGGCAATCACCGCGATGATCGAGTATGCGACAAAGCCCGACCGCAGCGCCGGCGCGAGCGCCCATCCATGGCGCGCCGCGAGTATCGCCGGCACGCCGCTGGCGAGCGCGCCAAACGCTCCAGCCGTCGCGCCCGCAACGTTGTACAGCGCGAACATCGCGGTCAGATCGCGGGGTTCTGCGGCCTCGGCCAACGCCGCCTGTTCGACGGGAAGAAACAGGCTGACGTCGCCGGCCGATGGATTCAGCGTGCCGACGACCGCCACCACGAACAACAGCCAGAAGCTCGCCGTGATGGTGAATCCGATTCCCGTCGCCAGCATCAGCGCGCACGCCGCAAGCAGGACTCGGCGCCGGCCCAGCCGATCGGTGACCAGTCCCACCCATAGCGTCAGCGCCGCCGAGCCCAGCAGCGTGCCGAACACGATTGCGCCGACGCGGATCGGAGTGAATCCGATCGCCATCAGGTAGCTCGGCAGCAATACGCTGACTGCCCCGTCGGCAAGGCCGCGCAGCGCGCGTGTCGCCAGCAGCAGCTTGGCGTCGCTCGTAGCGCTGCGCGGAAACCATCGATTGATAGGACTCACCATCATGTCGCAATGCGCAGGTCTATAAGGCTCGCGCCGCCGAGGAAAGCCAATACCATAGCGCTCTGTTCGCCGATCCGCTCGTTGTGGCATACTCGTGGCCTCTGCGCGTGTTTCTTGAGGAGCAACGGTCCGCGGCCATTCGAAAGGAAAGCTTGATGCGCGTCGAAATCAGCGATGGCGTCATATGGCGGGATCTCGGCGGCGATGTGGTCATCTTGAACGTCGAAACGGGCGTTTACTTCGGCCTCGACGGCTCGGGTGGCCAGATATGGCGCGAACTCGTCGAACACGGCTCCATTGAAAAAACCTTCCAGTCGCTCAAGCAGCAGTTCGACGTCGAGCCCGATGAACTACGGCGCGACCTCGACGCTCTCGTGGATCAATTTGTCCAAAAGCGACTCGTGCAACTGATCGCCAAACCTAAAGGTCATTTGCGATGAGGCCAAAGCCGGAGGCATCGGGCCGTCACCTCGGCGCTTCGATCTGATGAGCGGCATCGCGGTCCTCTATCAGTGGGACGGGGCTCCGGCGGACCGCTCGATTGTCGAGCGGATGATCGCCTGCGTCCCGTACCGCTCGGTTGACGGCTTCGGCGTATGGGGCAACGGCCCGGTCGCGATTGGGCATGCAAAGCTGCAGACAACGCCCGAAGCTTCGGCTGAGACCAGCCCGTTCGTGGACGAAACCAGCGGCCTCGTTCTATCGATGGACGGGCGGGTGGATAACCGCGACGAACTCACGGCGGAGTTGAATTCTCATGGTCATCGCGTCCGCACGGGCACGGACGCCGAGATCGTGCTTCGCGCCTGGCAGTGTTGGGGCACGGAGTCGCCTGCGAGAGTGATCGGCGATTTCGCATTCGCCTTGTGGGACCCGTCGAAGCGGACACTTTTTTGTGCCCGGGACCCTTTGGGAGTAAAAAGCTTCTATTACTTCAATGGCCCAGGATTCTTTCTGTGCGCCTCGGAGCTTCATCAACTGTTCCAGGATCCAAGGGTCGTACGAAGACCGAACGAGCCTGCTATAGCCGACATGCTGGTGAGGATCCCGGTTGACCGCGAGGAGACGCTCTTCGAAGGTATCCGCCGCCTCGAGCCGGCGCATTGTCTGAACGTGAGCACGCGGGGCGTGGAATGTCGGCGCTATTACGATCTGGACGCCTCGCGGGAGATCGTCTATCGGAGCGACGACGAATACTCCGATCATTTTCTTTCGCTGTTCAAGGAGGCGGTGCGATGCCGACTTCGCAGCGTCAAAGGAGTTGCCTCGGACCTCAGTGGCGGCCTGGATTCCTCGTTTATAGTCTGTCTGACCGAACAATTGCGCCGAGACGGCGAAGTGCAAGTCCCAAGTTTCGAAACCTTTTCAGTTCGCTTCGAGACCGGACCCGGCGCCGAGGCTGAGTACGTCGAGGAGGTCTTGCTTAAGTACCCTCATCGCCATACCTACCTCGCTGCGGGAATGGCCCCGCTCACCGAACTCATCCGGCAGGTTGCGCACTACCGAACCCCTTGTCCCCGTTGGTGATTAGTTGTCAGTAAGTCTCCTAGAATAACTCGTTGTAATTCAATGGGTTACACCAATAGATATTCTACAGTGACTCGATAGTGACTGCGATAGGTCTTCACCCAGGCTCAAAAACTAAGCGTGTATCTTGGGTTAGAGACTGCAAGCCTGTAAGCGCGTTCGGAAGGTAAAGAGCGCATCGGCCCGGCTCCTAGAGCCAATCAATATATACACCGTTCAAATCGCGAGGTGCGCGGCGAAGCCCGGACACCCCGGCGAAACTGCCCGGCGTCTCGGCCCGGCGCTGAAACCATGCGCGACCCATCACGGCAGCTCGGCCGGGAGTTTCCGCGCCGCTGACCCGCGACTACTATGCTCACTCATGGGCGTTCTGCGCTGGCGTGAAGTTTCATAGCGTTCTCGCAAAGGAGTCATTTCGATGAGAACTTTGATTGCTGCATTTTTACTGGCGGTGTTTAGCGCCGCGCAACCGGCGCTGGCGCAGCAATCGCTGGCCTGCCAGCTAGGCGAGGCGATACTAAGAAGGTGCCAAGCGAGCGAGGCCGAAGCGCGCGCGCTGGTAGAGGCGCGAGACAACGGCACATCGAAAGCGACGGCGGTCGCGGTCGTCCGTGGCGGAATGGAAGCTCACCGAAACTCGCAGACCGCTCACGCGGAAGCGGACTTGGCGGCAGATGCTGATTTTGTGTACGGCGGACGGCTAAGCGCCGACGCGGCGGGGAATGAAGTTTTCCGGGCCTGCCTGTCGGGCGACCTGCCCTGACCCCCGCCGCGAGCCCGGCGAGAACCCGGTCGATACGCCCCCGATAGGTTTCAACGTCTTAGAATAAGCCGCGCGCTTACCGGCGTATCGGGTCAGATCGGCACGCCTAAGAAACTTGGCCGATCAGCGGTGCGGCGCTGCTCTCAAGCCTTGGGAACAGCCAACGGCCTTACAGCCCCATCGGAAACCATGCGCGAGTCATCCAGGCAGCTCGGCCGGGAGTTCCGCCGCCACGTCGGCCGCGCCGTGGCTCGCGTATGCTCAAACCAAGCGAAGCATCATTCACACCGCTCGCGCAGATGCCGTCGGCTCGAAGCGGCTGCGCGGCGCCGATGGTTCACGCCGGAGAATCTAAGCATGCGCGCGCAGCAGAAGCGCTCGCGTGGGTGCTCGATGACGCGGGCGGAGTGTTCTCGGTTTCAGAACGTCTGCGAGGTGCTGGGGATCGACAGCGAGGGGCTGCGCGCGCGAGTGCGGGAGCGATTGAAACTGAGAGGCGGGCCTCCTTTTTTCCCGACCGCCCTCGAATACAGCAATTCCGTGCGCCGCCTCGTCCGCTACGACGAAGGCTCTTAGCTGAGATCTCCCCCCGCGAGCGCTGGCGCGTGCGGAAAAATGAATGCGTCCGATCGAAACACAACCATGAATTGACAAAAAGTTGGCGCGAGAGTAACAGAGGCTAACCTAACGCGCGTTAGCCATGAATTGAGGTTTCTCACAGTCTGCTTCAACCAGGGAGGAGGGAGCGATGAGAGATTCCGGGGGAACCCTTCGATTTTGGTCAGGGCAAGCATCTTATTTGGACGGACGATCATTGGCAGTATGTCACAGGTATGCTGACAGGGGGAACATGATTACAAGGCTGGTCGCGATTCTGTTGCTGACCTCGGTGGTTGGGTGCTCGACGCAGCGCGCTTGGGTCTATCGATCAAATGATTATGCTGCGAATGCCGGACGGCCGCAGAAGAGCGTGGTCGTGCTGCCGTTTCACGACAGCCGAGATAATGCTAACGAGAACCGGATAGCCTTCTATTTGATCCCGCTGTTTCCTTATGGATATGCCGATTTCAAAGTCCCGGAGGGCGAACAAATACACATCACTTCCGGACTCTGGACCAATTACAAGCCGACCGAACACTTCCCCAAGGCGTTGGCACAAGAGCTAACCGCGACCGGGCGCTACAAGGAAGCGTCTTTCAGCTTCCGCAGTGACAACGCGGATTACGTGCTGAAAGGCGACATCGTCAACACGGACTACGACGGCATTACCTTATCATACGGATTGAGCGTCGAGGGGCCGCTCTTGTGGCTCATAGGATTACCGGCAGGAACTGTAAATAACGATCTGACCGTGAAACTTTCCTGCGCGGATGGGCATACGGGCACCGTGCTATTCGAGCAGCAATACTCGGCCGACCACTTTCACGATCTCTTCTGGGTTTATGACATGCCGAACGACTTCAATTATCCGGATATGCTTAGGTCCGTGTACGGAAGGTTTGTCAGCGATCTGACTTCCAGCGGAAAATGCGCTTGAAATCCATTTGAGAGGAGGCCCGTGAATTCCTGGGGGCCTTTCTTAATCGTCGCAAGATTCCCACGTGGGAATCCCGAGACGGTGCACCGATTTTGCCCCGCTGGTTAAGGGTGAGAATTTGTCACGCTAAAGAAGAGAATGAGGCTTAGGAATGCCGTTTGAAGCCTTCGGCGGACCTTGATGGTCCTGTGAGTAGGTCCTCAATCTGTGTGCCTGCCATCTCTAAAGTAGCTTTGAGAAAACACTATTTTCATATGAGCGGGTTGACTTTGAAACTGAGCTTGATCACTTTTGCCCTAGTCTTGGTCGGCGGTGGCTGCCAGAAGCAAACCACACCATCCAGCGCCCCACCCGTTGTGAAGGAGAACGCAAACACCGTCGTAATCAACCAACCATTCGAGCAGGTGTGGTCTCATTTCATTCTGAATATCATTAAGAATTTCTTCGAAATCGACCTGGTTGATAAGAATTCCGGAATCTTGAGCATAAGCTATAATGCAGCAGAACCCGAGCAGTACGTGGACTGTGGAACGCTTCATTCAGAATCGCCCTCGGCGCTGTGGACGTTCCCCCAGAGGTCCCCC
>CALAOW010000013.1 GCA_937889395.1 uncultured Pseudomonadota bacterium
CGCGGGATCAGCCGATACTCGCGAGCCTGGCGTTCCAACTCTTCGCGGAAATCAGGATGCGCGATCGAGATCAGCGCGCGTGCGCGCTCCGGAACCGATTTGCCTTTCAGATTGACCATCCCATACTCGGTCACCACGTACATCACGTCGGTGCGCGGCGTGGTCACGATGTTGCAGTCGTCGATTCGCGCGACGATTCGGCTGGCGCGCCGCGCATCGCGCTCGTGCGCCGAGGCGAGGCATAGAAATGACTTGCCGCCGCGCGAGTCGTACGCGCCGCGCACGAATTGCAGTTGTCCTCCCGCGCCGCTTATCTGCCGAATTCCGGCCGACTCGGAGCACGCCTGTCCGGTGAGATCGATTTGCGCCGCGTTGCAGATCGAGACGACGCGGTCGTTGAGCATTATGCGATGCGGCAGGTTGGTGTAATCGACCGAACCGGCAAAGCATGCGGCGTTGCGATCGAGAAAGTCGTACATCCGTTTCGAACCCGCCGCGAACGTGTACGCCATCTGGTAGCGGTTGGTCGCTTTGTGCGCGCCGGTCACCTTGCCGGCCTGGTAAAGCGAGACGAGCGAATCGACGAACATTTCGGTGTGAACGCCGAGATCCTTGATCGGAGCCACCGCCAGCAGCTCGCAGACCGCGTTGGGCATCGCGCCGATCCCAATCTGGATGCAGGCGCCGCTGGAAATTTCCGCCGCGATTAGTTCCGCGACTTTCCGATCGACCGCGCTCGCGGCGGGATACTTCAGCTCCGGCATCGCGGATGCGCCGGCGTCCAGCACCAACTCGACATCATTTATATGCACCGCGTTTTCGATTCCGAAAACGTACGGCACGCTCGCGTCAGTCTCGACAATCATGGTCCTGGCTTTTTCGCTGATCGCCTTGTGATACGTGACCGACGGGCCGAAGTTGAAAAATCCGTGCTCGTCCATCGGCGCCGTCTTCAACACCGCGACGTCCACGTCGATTAGGCGGCGATAGGTGTCGGGCGCCTCGCCGAAGTTCATCGGTATATGATGCGCCAGGCCGCGATCGTACATCTTTCTTTCCAGCCCCGAAAAATACCACGACAGGTAAACGAGATGACGTTGCTCGGGATCCGCCTCGGCCGCCGCGCGCGGGCGCATCGCGAGGCATCCGCGGATCTTTACGCGCTCGAGCTTTCGCACTCGCCCGGCCAGCGCGCGATCGAACAAGTCCGGCTGCCCGAGTCCGAATCCGTACTCGACCCAATCGCCGGATTTGACTCGCGCCGCCGCCTCATCGGCGCTGACTTTTTTGCGCTTGAGTTCTCCCTGGTAGGAAGTCGCCATCGGTAAGCCCTCGTATTGATTCCGGTCGATTTGCTTGACTGCGCGGCTGGCGTAGGATTCTCTTCAACCGGCGTACTTCAATCAATGCCAAGTATCGAACCAGTCAAGCAAGCGCCCATCGGCGCCGAGCCTCCCGCGGCCTCGCGGCTGATACTTTTTCTGACCGTCTTCATCGACCTGCTCGGCTTCGGCATCGTCATCCCGTTCCTGCCGATGTTCGCACATAAGATGGGCGTCGGCGCGGTCGGAGTGGGGTTGCTGCTTTCGATCTATTCGCTGACGCAGTTCGTGTTTGCGCCGATCCTCGGCCGAATTTCCGATCGCATCGGACGCCGGCCGATCCTTCTGCTGGGATTGCTCGGTTCGTCGATCGGTTACTTGGTTTACGGATTTGCCGGAACGTTTTTCTGGCTGCTCGCGTCGCGCGCGATGCACGGCGCATGCGCCGCAACGATTTCGACCGCGCAGGCCTACGTCGCCGACACCACCGATGACGAGCATCGCGCCAAGGGAATGGGACTCATCGGTGCGGCGTTCGGACTCGGCTTCGTGCTGGGGCCGGCGCTCGGCGGAATCATGGGGCATTCGAGTTTGCGGGTGCCGGTGTTCTTTGCCAGCGCGCTGACGTTCGCGAATTTCATCTTCGCCGCGGCCAGACTGCCCGAGTCGCATCATGCCGATCGCTCCGCGCCGCTCGACCTCGCCCACTTCATCGCGCCGCTGCTGGCAATTCCGCGCGAGCTCGTCCGCCATCGGCTGGCGCGGATGTTCGCGATTGCATTTCTGCTGACCTTCTCGTTGTCCGCGCTGGAAGCGACGTTTGCGCTGATGGTGCCCGCGGTTTACGGTTACGGCGCGTTCGGCATCGGCGTATTGCTCGCCTTCGCCGGCCTGATGCAGGCGCTGGCGCAGGGCTATCTGCTGGGAAAAATCGTGGCCCGATTCGGCGAGGTGTGGCTGCTGAAAGTCGGACTGCTCGCGATGATCGCCGGGCTGGCGCCGATGGGCTCGATTTCATCGCACGGCGGGTTGCTCGCGATGCTGGCGGCGGTCTCTCTAGGTTACGGTTTCGCAAGCCCGTCGATCGCCAGCCTCATCTCGCGCAACACCGACCGCGATTTGCAGGGTGAAGTGATGGGCGTGAATCAGTCTGCCATGTCGCTCGCGCGCATCTGCGGCCCGATCGCGGGCGGACTGGCGTATCAACTGCTGGGACCCGCGGCGCCCTACCTCGGTGGCGCCGTTATCGTTATGCTCGCGCTGGCGACCACCAACGGAATCAAGATCCGCGCATCCTGACGCAACGGGGAAATACGATGTACGCGCTTCGCGGCTACATTCTCGCACTTCATATCTTCAGTGTCGTTTTCTGGATGGGCGGGCTGATGATGATCGCCAGCCTGCTGGCGCGCGTGCCCGAAGAAGTCGGACTGCCCAAGGAACGCTTCCTCGGCGTGGCGCGCGGACTGTTCGAGACCACGATCAACCTCGGAGCCGCAATGACGATCGTTCTTGGACTTCTGCTGCTCCTGACGAATCCCAAGGTGCTGTGGCAGGGATGGTTCCACGCGAAGCTGCTGCTGGTCGCGGTGCTGCTTTTTTATCACGTGCGGTTTTATCGGCGGATCATGTTCCTCGAGGATAATCCGAGCGAGTCAACGCGTCGCGAGTATCGCGTCATCCACGGGCTGGTGAGCCTGCTGTTGATCGCGATCCTGATGCTCGCCGTGACGAAACCGTTCTAGCCGCAAACGCCCAAATTTATTGAAACAAGCGAGCAGTCGCGCTCGCTGCTAAAAACGGTCCTTGAGTTCGCGGAGCTTGGCAAAAATCGCGATCGGATCGTCGTCCACCGACGGATCGCGCTGTTTCAGATTCGCGCGCAGCTCGGGGCTGTCGATCCGCAGAAATGGATTGGTCTTCTTCTCGTCGCCGATGGTGGACGGCACCGTGAACTTGTTTTCCGCGCGCGTCTTCAGGCTCCACTGGTGCTTCTTTTCCAGCGCCTGGTTCCCCGGCTCCAGCGTCAGGGCGAAGCGTAGATTTTTTTCGGTGTACTCGTGGCCGCAATAGACCTGCGTCGAGTCGGGCAGCGCCGCGAGTTTTTTCAGCGACGCGACCATCGTCGATGCTTTCCCCTCGAACACGCGGCCGCATCCGCCCGCAAACATCGTGTCTCCCGTAAACACCGCGCCCAGCGTTGGAAAATAGTAGGCGACGTGTCCGTTGGTATGCGCCGGGATTGCGATCACGCGGCCTTCGAGCGCGCCGATTCGGATTTGGTCGCCGTCCGCGACCGGATTTGTCAGCGCGGGAATCTTTCCGCCTTCCGCGCTCGCGCCGTACACTTTGATTCCCGGCGCCATGGACGCGAGGTCGTTGTTGCCGCCGCAATGATCGCCGTGCCAGTGCGTGGTCAGCACTGCGACGATTTTCGCGCCGTGCGATTTCGCCGCCGCGATCACCTTGTCGGGCTCGGCGCAATCGACCACCGCGCATTGCTTGCTGCCGTCGTCGATCACCAGGTACGCGTAGTTGTCCGATAGCTGCGGGACGATAACTATGGGCATCGCGATACTCCTTGGCAGCTAGACGCCGACGATATTGTAGCCCACGTCCACGTAAACCGTCTGGCCCGTGACGCCGCTCGAAAAATCGCTCAGCACCGCCGCCGCCATCTTGCCGACTTCCTCGATCTTCATCGCGCGCCGCAGCGGCGAGCGCGCCTCGACCTCGTGCGCCATCGTATGGAAGTCGCGAATCGCCGACGACGAGAGCGTGCGCGCGGGCCCGGCGCTGAGCGCGTTGACGCGTATATTTTTGGCCCCCAGATCGACCGACAGATAGCGCACGCAGGCTTCCAGAGCCGCCTTGGCCACACCCATCATGTTGTAATTGGGGATCGCACGGACCGCGCCGAGGTAGCTGAGCGTCAGGATCGATCCGCCTCCGCGCGCTTCCATCAGGGGTTCCGCGGCGCGCGCGAGCGCGACCAGCGAGTAGGCGCTGATTTCCATCGACTTCGCGAAATTGGCGCGGCTGACCGTCAGAAATCGATCGCGGAGATCTTCGCGCTCGGCAAACGCGACCGCATGCACGAGCAGGTCCAGCCCGTTCCATTTTTTCTTGAGCGCCGCGAACACGGCCGCGATTTGCGCGTCGTCGTTCACATCGAGTTCGCCGATCACGTCCGCCTGGATTTGCGCCGCCAGCGGACGGACGCGCTTTTCCAGAATCTCGCCCTGGTAGGTCAGCGCGATCTCGGCGCCCTCCGCGGACAGTGTCTGCGCTATCGACCACGCCAGGCTTTTGTCGTTTGCGACGCCGACGATCAATGCCCGCTTGCCCTGTACTATACCCATCGGGAGTATCCTTCTCTGCGACGATGCGCGCGCGGGCTCAGATTTCGATCTTCATCCCGTCATAGCCCATTTCAAGAGCGATCTCATCCGCGCGGTTCAGCACTTCGCGCCCCAGATGCGTCAGCACCATTCGGCGCACCTTGAACTTGTCGCGATTGGCCGCCAGCAGCGGGTAGTTGAGATGGAACGTCAGATAAGCGCTCTCGTAGTACGTGCATTCGCACAGAAACAGATCGGCGCCGGCGCTGAGCTCGACCAGCTCATCGTTCCATCCGCTGTCGCCCGAGAAAACTATCGACTTCCCGCCGCCGTCGATTCTGAGCGACAGCGAGATGTCGGGCTTGGTGTGCGGACTGCGGATCGCGCGCACCTTGAACTTGCCCAGCCGCGTCGAGCTGCCCGGTTCGAGCACCACGAACTTCAGCTTGCGCTTTATTTTGTCGAGTTCGAAATTCGGGAACATCGTGCGCATCAGCAGCCACGTCCGCTCCTCGAGCTTGACCGGGCCCGCAATGGTCAGCGCCTTCTTGCGCGGCGTCTCAAACATGTAGTCGAGGATCAGAAACGGCAGGCCGCCGAAATGATCGCCGTGCAGATGGCTGATGAGCAGCAGGTCCAAGCTGTCGGGCCCGACGCCGTTGCTCTTGAGCGCCGGCAGCAGGCCGGGCCCCGCTTCCATCAGGATCCGGCCGCCAGGCGCGTCGATCAGATAACCTGATTGCGAACGGCCGAAACTCGCGAACGCATCTCCGGTGCCCAACAGAGTCACGGTTACCGGCGCACCGTTCGATGCCGTGCGGTTCGGATTCATTACGGCGGCCTATGCTAATATCATCGGCGGATGCGCGCAAACCAGGGAGCGCCGCCGATGAAACAGGTGAAGACCGCAGCCGCCCTCGCGTTCGCCGCAGCGGTCGTCGTCGCCACCTTTGCAGGATGCGGAAAATCCGCGCCGCCCGCAAAGGCGCCGCCGCGCATCTTCGCCAGCGCCGAGGACGTCGAGCTCAACTTTCGCGGCCGCACGTTCGTGCTCGGCGACAACAATCAAATCGCCGAAGTGCGCCCGCTGGATTGGCCCAAGGACAAGTCCCTCAAGCTGCCGTTCTGGTTCGGCGTCAACATCCTGGTGCCCGGAGTCATGGCGCCCAAAGAAGGCGATTTCTACGTCATCAGCGAGGCCGCCCTCGAAAAGCCTTTGGACACGCCCGGCGAATGGATGATCGAAGCGGGCAGCTCGCTGGTCAAGCAGGAGACGGTGTTTGTCACGACGCGCACGCGATATCTGGCGCCCGGAAAAATTTTGCCCACCATCGTTCAGTACATCGGCAAGCGCGAATTCAAGCGCCCCGACGGCCGGACCGTGAATATTCCCGTGCTGCGCGAGGTCTCGTTGCCGGTGAAATGGACGCTCGGCGGGACAATCCCGGCAAGCTACGCGAGATACCGGACATGATTCGCTGGGGGATGGCCTCTGTCGTCGCGCTCGCGCTTGCGCTCATGTCGGTCGTCGCGGGATGCACTCCCGACAAGGCGCTCGACTTCGGACCAACCGGCGAAATTACCAGCCCGCCCGAGGATCAGTTGAGCCGCGACATCATGCGCGATTTCGCCGGCCGCGATTTCATTCTCGCCGACAACGATCACGAGGCGCACATCAGTCTCACCGATTGGAAGCCCGGCCGCCGCATCATCGTGCCGTTCTGGCTCGGCGTGAATCCGCTCTACCCCGGATTTCTGCGCCCGACCGTCGGACATCTATATGTGATGAGCCAATCGACGCTGGTCCGCCCGCTCTCGAACAACGAATACCTGATTCGCGCGGGCTCGAAACTCTTCAAGAGCGATACTGTCTTCGAGGCGGCGCGCACCCGCTACCTCGATACCGGCGGGATGCTGCCGACTGTCGTCCGCTTCGCCGGCACGCGCGTCATCACGGTGCCAAAGGACGCGCCCGCGACCGGAACGATCACCGAGAAGGTCCCGGTGCTCCGCGAAGTCTCGATGCCGATGCATCCTGCCGCCGACCAGGACTTGAGCGGCTACGCCAAGTTCATCGCGATAACTTCCGCAACCGCATCGCCATAGCGTCTAGCCA
>CALAOW010000014.1 GCA_937889395.1 uncultured Pseudomonadota bacterium
CGATTTGCCCCAGCACCCGATCCGCAATCAGTGCGCCAACTCCCGCGCGCAAAACTCCGCGCATTGTCGAAAGCCACAATGTGGCCGCAATAGCCGTCGCCAATACGATCCCGCCACTCCGCAAACTAGGGCGCACGCGCTCTCCTTCCGACAGCCCTGACCTGCACCTTCCGGCTATGCTTGGTGATGAGGATGCTAGACAGACGGCGGGACCTGGCTGCGTGTTAACTGCGCGTTAACTGCGTGTTGAGGCCAAGCATACCGCCACAGCCCACCTCCTCGAACACTATCAAAGTTCCCCAAAGAACCGATTTGCTAGTCTTCCCGTCCGATCCCTCGCCCCAGTTACGATCTTGCGTTCCGCGCCACTTTTCTTTCTTGTGTCATCCCGAGTTCCGCCGCTTCTTTCTTGTGTCATTCTAGAGCGCTTCTGGATAACTCCCCTTCCACCAGCCGAAGCCCTGAGCGCAGCCGAAGGGGAAGAATCCCGGTTCCTTCCTGGTTGCCTCGCACCTGAGGCGAGGTGTCACAGACACTCGGCCGCGCCTCCGGCGCGCGTGAGGGTGCAGATTTCACGGGAGAGATTAGGTGAGGGTTCTGCGACGCCCGAGAAATGCCCGCATACTCACTTTTTTATGTCATCCCGAGCGAAGCCGAGGGACCCCGGATTGCCGCGTGCCCGTGGCACCTCTCTGTCAGAGAGAGGCTCGATCCGGAGCCGGGGGCCACCCCCTTACGCGGCCACGGCGCTTGAGCGATGGCCCGGGGCGGAGCGGGCAATCTTGTACCGGCCGCCCACAATCGGCACAGTCTTCTTAAGAGGGCGGCTCGCATGGGCGGGGATGCCGGGCCGATTGCCGTGCGGCGCCCAAGGGAAACGACGTGACCAGGAACGGAAACTTTTTCAATCTCTACAATCACGATTTCGTCAGAATCGCGGTTGGAGTGCCATCGGTTCGCGTCGCAGATCCCGCTTACAACGCCGAACACACCATCGCGCTGATCCGCGAAGCCGCCGAGCGCAAGGCGGTGCTCGCACTGTTTCCCGAATTGGGGCTGAGCGCCTATTCGTGCGACGATCTGTTTCAGCAGCGCGCGCTGCTCGACGCATGCCTTGACGCAATCGCCGTAGTTGTCGAGGCGACCGCGAAGCTTTCCATCGTCAGTGTGGTCGGAGCGCCGCTCCAGATCGATCATCATCTGTATAACTGCGCGATCGTGATTCATCGCGGGCGGATTCTCGGCGTCGTGCCGAAGACGAATCTCCCGAACTACCGCGAGTTCTACGAACCGCGGCAATTTGCCTCGGCCGACGCTGCGACGCGCGACGAAATCGACCTGGCTGGGAATCGCGCGGTTCCGTTCGGCAACAACCTCATCTTCCAGCACGAGGAGCAGCCGCTGCTCACGATTCACGCCGAGATTTGCGAGGACTTATGGGTTCCGATTTCGCCGTCGTCATATGCGGCGCTGGCGGGCGCGACGGTGCTGCTGAACCTGTCGGCGTCGAACATCACGATCGGCAAGGCCGACTACCGCCGCTCGCTGGTCATCGGCCAATCCGCGCGATGCATTGCGGCGTACGCATATAGCGCGGCCGGAGTGGGTGAATCGACGACCGATCTCGCCTGGGACGGCCACGCATTGATCGCCGAGAACGGCAACCTCGTCGCCGAGTCCGAGCGCTTCAAGGATCGGCCGCAAGTGATCTCGGCGGAAATCGATCTCGAACGGCTGTCGCAGGAACGGATGCGCCAAAACACGTTCGGCGACACGGCTCAGCGCGAGCTCGAGCGAGTACGGCGCTTTCGGCGGATTTCATTTTCGACGGAATTGCCGCGGCGCGCGAAGATGCTTCTGCAGCGGCGCTACGAGCGGTTCCCTTACGTGCCCTCGGATCCCGCAACCCGCGACGAGCGATGCGCCGAAGTCTTCGACATCCAGGTTCAAGGCCTGGCGACGCGGCTGCGCTCGACCGGCCTGGAACGCGTCGTGATTGGAATCTCGGGCGGAATCGATTCTACCCACGCGCTGCTGGTATGCGCGCGTGCGATGGACCGGCTCGCGTCACCGCGCAAAAATATTCTTGCCGTCACGATGCCTGGCTTTGCCACCAGCGCGCGAACTCTCGAGCAGGCGCGCCGCCTGATGAAGTCGCTCGGCTGCTCGACCGATGAAATAGACATTCGGCCGAGTTGCATGCAGATGTTCAAAGACATCGGGCATCCCTATGCCGAAGGCAAGAAAGTTTACGACGTTACGTTCGAGAACGTGCAGGCGGGCGAGCGCACCAGCCATCTTTTTCGATTGGCGAACCTGCGCGGCGGGCTGGTGGTCGGCACCGGCGACTTGAGCGAGCTCGCGCTGGGATGGTGCACCTATGGCGTCGGCGATCACATGTCTCATTACAGCGTCAATGCGAGCGTGCCGAAAACATTGATCCAGCACGTAATTCGATGGCTTGCGCAAACTGAAAGCCTCGGCCGCGAAACCAGTGCGACGTTGATCAAGATTCTCGCCACTCCAATCAGCCCCGAGCTGATCCCCGGCACGTCGGAGGACGGACATCCCAGCCACGACACCGAAGCGACGCTTGGCCCCTACGAGCTGCACGATTTCTTCCTCTACTACACGCTGCGCTTCGGATACCCGCCGCCGAAGGTCGCGTTCCTCGCTTACAATGCGTGGCGCGACAAGGACGCGGGCGAGTGGCCGGACATTCCGCGCGATCGCCGCAACCAGTACGACATCGCGACGATCAAGGGACATCTGCATACGTTTCTGTACCGCTTTTTTCAGTTGAGCCAGTTCAAGCGCAGTTGTATCCCCAACGCGCCCAAGGTCGGTTCGGGCGGATCGCTGTCGCCGCGCGGCGACTATCGGGCGCCCTCGGACAGCGAAGCGACCGCATGGCTCGAGCAATTGAAGTCGATTCCCGACAAAGATTAATCTCGCCATCGGCTTCGCGGACGGTTTGCAGGCGCTGCGCGATTCAGTGAAAAGTGAAAAAGTGAAAAAGTGAAATTGATCGACGACTTGAAAGTCGAGTGGCGCCCCGCGTGCACTCTGCGATGAGGGAGTGAGATGCTAAAGCCTTCGGGAACGATATTTGCCCTGCTTGCGCTGGCTGCCGCCGCCGCGCTCGCCACGCCGGCCACCGCGCAGCAGTCCGCCGCGCCACAGGAATTGCCGTGGGCGAAGCGTGCGCCGGCTGCCGTACCGCAAGGCGCTCCGACCCGTTCGGCCCAGGAAGTGGCGGCTGAGAAGGAGGCTGAGAAGGGCACGCCGCCGCAGCGGGAATTGGCGCACAAGATGGTCTACGCCATGTATGCGAAAGATTTCGCCGCGATCCAGCAGCTGATCGCGCCGTCCACGATGAAATGCATCGGCCAGAACAAGAATTTTCTGGACGACCGGATAAGGCAGCAATTCGACCTTCCAATTAGCAAGAACTATCACCTGACGGTTACCAAGCTGCCGCCGAATTTGATGAATGCGACGAAGTACGCCACCTACCCAATGCCGCCGACTCATCTGATGGGAATGGAATTTGTCACCCAGGATGGCGGCACCGCCACGGTGAACGAAATGATCGGCCAGGAAAATGGCCACTGGTACGAGGTACAGCCATGCCCAACGGAACTTGGGATGCAACGGTTTGCCAAGCAGCAGCAGATGCACGCTGCCGGTCGCGAACGGGCCAAGGCGGCTATGGCGCGCGTCCATGAGCCGCTCAAGTCGCAGATGCTGGCGCTTATCGCCAAGCGCGATAATGCCGCTGCGTGGACGCTCTGCATGAAATCCCTGCACGTTGACTATCCGACCGCTCGGGGAATAGTTGCGATGCTCGCGGGTGACGAAGCAGACTGAAGCCGCTCGCGAAGTTTCTCGATCGCTTCGACGCCGAAGTTCGCCCCCCCGGCTCGCGCAAGCGAAACCGCCGCCGACTTGCCCACGGCGCGAGCGCTCTGTAAACTCGTGTCGCTTTCACTAGCGATGTAAAGGGTTCTTGCGTTTAGAGCAATCGTCGCGTCGCCTGTGCCGCTCAGGCAGTTGCAATTTGTGGCAAAGATAATCTCGACGGAATCCACCGTAGTCGCATCCAAGGACCAGATTTCCTGCGATCTTGAGGGTGAGGCCGCTATTCTGAATCTCAAGAACGGGACCTACTTCGGACTCGATCCGGTTGGCGCCACGATTTGGAGCCTGATTGTGCAACCGCGCCGAGTGGTCGAGATTCGCAACGCATTGATCGATCAATTCGACGTCGAAGCCGAGCGATGCAGCCGCGATCTGCTGCAACTGCTTGGCGAACTCCATGCGCATGGCCTGATACAGGTCCTGGACGAGCCGGCGCCGGATGATCGGGGCTCGGATGAAAAACATAGCTAAGTTCTTCGCGTTGCCCGCGTCGGATCGCGCGCTTCTGTTCCAGTCGCTGACGGCGATTGCGGCGATGCGTGCCGGCGTGTGGACGTTGCCGTTTGGTCGTGCGCGCCGGCTTGCTGACGCGATGAGCCATCCGATGCGCGCAAACTCCAGCCGCGTGCGCCCGTCACCTGAAAAAATCGCGTGGGCAGTCGCCACCGCCAGCCGGGCCGTCCCCAGCGGCGGCAACTGCCTGGTTCGCGCGCTCGCGACCGGCATTGTGCTCAAGCGCTACCGCTATCCCAGCGAACTCAAAATTGGGGTCATGAAACCGGTTGATGGGCATTTCGGCGCTCACGCATGGCTCGAGAGCGGCGGCATCGTGGTGATCGGAGATTTCGAACTTGATCGATACATGCCGCTTGGCGGGCCGGACTCCGTTGGCCGATAGTCCCGCTAACCCGCCGATGAAGGGCACACTTGCGGCGTATCTCACGATGCTGGTGCAGGTTTCGCGCTGGCATTTGATCGGTGTGCTCATCGTGATGGTCCTGTTTTCGCTGACCGAGGGGGTCGGCTTCGCGCTGCTGCTTCCTACGCTGCAGGTGGCGGGCTTCAATCTCGCCGGACAGGGCGAGGCGGGACACTACGCGGCGGTCGTTTCGAAGGCATTCGTTGCGGTGGGGCTGCACCCGTCGCTGATTCTTCTGCTTGGCGTATTCGTGATGCTGGTTGGCGCGCGCACGGTGCTGGGACAGATGCAGAACGTGTGGACTTATGCGGTTCAGCAGGAAGTCGAGCATCATCTGCGCCGTCGCCTCTACCGTGCGATTGCGGATGCGAACTGGTTGTTCGTATGCCGTAGCCGGACTTCGGATTTCACTCACGCGCTGACCTCTGAAATCAGCCGGATCGGAACCGCCACGAATCTTGCCGTGGTATTCACCGGCGAAGTTGTGATCGGAATGCTCTACATGGCGATCGCGTTTGCGCTGTCGGCCGGGATGACTGCATTGGTGCTGATCTCCGGCGCGCTTCTGGCGTTCGCTTTTCGCGGCCGCACGCGTGCGATCGAAAGCCAGGGTGAGGAGGTCTCCGCAACCAACAAGTCACTCTACGCCGCCACCATCGAGCATTTACAGAGCCTCAAAGCGGCCAAGACTTATGGCGCGGAAGCGCGTAATTTTTCGATTTTCTCCGAGCTGAGCGCCGATGTTGCCCGAGCCAACGTGGACGGTACGCGTCAGCAGGCGATTGCCACGACCTGGTTCGAACTCGGCTCGGTGGTAATCCTCGCGGTGGTGCTGTTCGTGTCGATTCAAATCCTGGCGGTGCCGCCAGCGTCGATTCTGATCCTGTTGCTGCTGTTCGCGCGCGTGATGCCGTGAATCATGAGCGGCCAGCAACACTACCGCGCCTTCGTCAACGCGCTGCCATCGTTTGCTAACCTGCTGAATATCGAAACCCGATGCGCCGCAGCCGCTGAGCCTGCAATGCATCCGCACGATCGGCTTTTGCTCACGCACGAACTTGCCGCTGACGGCGTACCGTTTACCTACAGCGAGGGACGCGCGCCCGCCGTGAGAGATTTGAGCCTGGTGATTCCGGCGGGGAAAATCGTCGCGCTGGTGGGGCCGTCGGGAGCCGGCAAGAGTACCATCGCCGACATTCTGATGGGCCTCGTCGCGCCCGACTCGGGGACGCTCAGACTCGATGGCCGGACGCTCGGACCCGAAAGCGTGCGCGGATGGCGCGATCAAATCGGCTACGTGGCGCCCGACACGTTTCTTTTTCACGACACGATTCGTGCAAACCTGAAATGGGCGCGCCCCGACGCCAGCGAGGAGGAAATGCTCACAGCGCTTCGACAGGCGTCCGCTTTCGATTTCGTCGCGGGACTAACCGACGGACTCGATTCTATCGTCGGCGATCGTGGAATGTTGCTGTCGCAGGGAGAGCGCCAACGCCTCGCACTGGCGCGCGCATTCCTGCGCCGCCCTTCGATGCTGATTCTGGACGAGGCGACCAACAGCCTCGATTCCGAAAACGAAGGACGGGTGCTCGATGCGATCGAAAGCCGCCGCGGCGAACTCACCGTCGTACTGATCGCGCATCGCCTGTCGACCATCCGATGGGCCGATCTGATTTACGTCGTCGAAGGCGGGAAGGTGGTCGAGTCGGGCAATTGGTCGTCGCTTAGCGCGCTGCGCGACGGCCGTTTCCGAGCGCTATGGGAAGCGCAGAGTCTGACCGTCTAGCCGGCGTGTCGTCGCCTCGAACTGGCCCCCGAACAGTAAGGATGCATACAACGGGGCGCTCGCAATCTCGCGATCGCCCCCGCAATGCTCAATCGGAATGCGAGAGGGGGGACTTGAACCCCCACGCCTTGCGGCACCGGATCCTAAGTCCGG
>CALAOW010000015.1 GCA_937889395.1 uncultured Pseudomonadota bacterium
TGGAGGATGCTTGTGCTTCCAGGGGCGGGCGCGTTCGAACTCGGCCGCCAGTGCGATTATGCCCGCTTCGTCGCCGGGACGGCCGACAATTTGAATCGCCAGCGGCAATCCCGCCTTGCTGAATCCGTTGGGGAGCGAGATGGCCGGCTGACCGGTCGAGTTGAACGGGAAGGTGAACGCGATCCATCCGTAGATTTCATCGGCGGCGGTGTCGGGATTGGACGGCAGCGTGCCGAGCCGCACTGCGGGCCGGGTGAGCGTCGGGGCAAGCAGCGCGTCGTAGGGCATGAGTGCGTGGACGATTTCGCGCGACGTATTGTGCATCGCGGTTACAGCGCGGATGTAGTCGGCGGCGGAAATTTTGGCTCCCCACTGGTAACTTCCGCGCACCACGGGATCGAGCAGGTCCGGGTTGGGGATGTTCAGCGCCGAGACCGACGCGCCGACGATCACGCGCGCATACTTGCCGAGCATCGCGCCGGGATCGAGCGTGAGCGGCTCGACGCGATGCCCCATCTCGCGGAACACGCCGCATGCGGACTCGAGCGCGGCGAGAGTTTCAGCCTCCACCGGGCCGAGCGCGCTATGGTTGATAACGGCGAGCCGAAGTTTTTTCGGATGGGCCGAAACTTCCTCGACGAACGGACGCGCCGGCGGGCGTGCCGCGTACGGATCGCCCGGCATCATCCCCGCCATCGCATCGAGCATCAACGCCGCATCGCGGACGGTGCGCGCGATGGGGCCGGTAGTGGAAAGTCCGGCCCATGCTTCGCCCTCCTGCGGAGCGCGCGTGATTCGCCCACGCGACGGTTTGATTCCGACCACGCCGCAGCATGCAGACGGTATGCGAATCGATCCACCGCCGTCGCTGCCCTGCGCCACGGGATGCAGTCCGGAGGCGACGGCAGAGGCGGCGCCGCCGCTGGAGCCGCCGGCGGTATGTTCGAGGTTCCAGGGATTTCGCGCGGGCGGACACAGACCGCCCTCGGTGGTCGGACGCAGGCCGAATTCGGGGGTGGTGGTTTTGCCGAGCAGAATTCCACCGGAGTTGGCGAGCCGGACGGCGAGTTCCGCGTCGGCGGGCGCGTGCCAATTCTGGTAATTCTTCGAGCCGAAGGTGGTGCGAATATCCCTGGTCCAGACCAGGTCCTTGAGCGAATATGCGACGCCGAACAGCGGCAGCATGGCCGCATCCGAAGCGTTCATTTTTTCGAGCCGGGATGCGTCCGCGAGCGCGCGATCGGCGGTGACGGTCATGAATGCGCCGATCTTAAGATTCAGTTGCTCGACGCGGGCGAGAAAAAACTCGGCAACCTCGCGCGGGCGGACTTGCTTTTTGAGGACAAGCTCGCGCAGTTCGTGTGCCTCGATGTATGGATTGAGCGTCACGTTCACCTCCGGGTCAAAAATTCTAGTTAGCCCAAAACGACGCCAGCCGCCAACGCGCGGGCGGGGTGTAATCGCGCGAGGGACAGGGTTAGTCTTTTTGCGATTCGACGGGGAAAGAGGTTCAAATTGTTGGAAACGGCGATTGGGTGGACGCACGCGGTGGCCGGCGCGATTTGGATCGGCGCATGCGCATGCTTCGCGATCGCGGGCCTCGCGCTCGGGGCGGGAAGCGCCGAGCAGCGCAATTTTGTGGCGAACTCGGCGGCGAAGATCGATGTGCTCGGCCTCATCGCTGCGGCGGTGTTACTCGCGACGGGACTGATCAGCCTGACAGTGGCGGGAGTTATGCGGGGGTTTGCGTTCTCGACCACATTCATGACGGTGCTTGCCATCAAGATTGCGCTGTTTATCGTTATGATTGCCGTGATGATGTGGTCGATGAGAGTCGGCGCGGCGGTCAGAGCGGTAATCGCGCGCGAGCGTATCGACGCGGCGGCGGGCGCGATGACTCGAATGGTGAAGGCACACGCCGCAATCGTCGCGATGGGCGGTATCGCGCTGATACTGGGAATGTGGTTGGTGGGAAGTTGAGGACACGAGATGGCTGAGACACCACCGAAGATCAAAGTCGGCGCGTTCGAGGTGGCGTTCCTTGCCGACGGTTTCTGGCGCAACGACGGCGGATGCATGTTCGGGGTGGTTCCGCGCGACCTCTGGCAACACAACCATCCTCCCGACAAGCACAACCGTATCCGCCTGAACCTGACGTGTCCGCTGATCGTAAAGGGGGGCGACGCGATTCTGGTGGATACGGGAATCGGCAACCGGCTAAGCAGCGTCGAGCGCCAGATCTTCGATCACGGCGACGGATGGCTACCCGAGCATCTCCGCGCGCTCGGGATGGAGGCGGGCGACGTGACGCATCTGATCGTGTCGCATCTGCATTTCGATCATTGCGGAGGAATCGTGCGCCGGCGGGATTCCGGCGCGCTGGAAGCTGCGTTTCCGCGCGCGCGAATCTTCGTACAGAAAGGCGAACTCGAAATCGCAGGCCTTCCGCGCAACGAACGACTCCGCGCGGCGTATCGCCACGGCGCGGAGGTTCTCGCGCCGGTGCGATCGATGCTCGAAGCAATCGATGGGGATACCGACATCATCGCGGGCGTGCGCGCGGTCGTCACCGGCGGCCATACGCGGGACCATCAGGCGGCGATCGTCAGCGACGGAGGCGCATGCTTCATGCACCTGGCAGATATAGTGCCGACGCGCTCGCACATCCGCGGTCCGTGGAACCAGGCGTACGATCTCGACGTGCTCCGCACGATGGAACAGAAAGCGCACTACCTCGGGCTCGCGGCGGAGCAGCGGTGGTGGCTGTCGTTCGCGCACGACGACACTGTGTTCGCAGCAATGGTGAGAAACGATCGCGGGCGCATCGTGCTGGGCGACACGATCCCGGTGTCCGAGCGGTTATTTCAGTAAAGCGCAAACTAACAAATTGGGCGAGTATCAATCTGGGGGCTTCTGTTTTAGACGACGGTCAGGAAGCAGGCTGCGTCGAACCACCGAGGCATATTAGGCTCTGTAAAAAGAGAGCCGGGAACCTCGGGCGCACAACCTGCTTTTTCATATCGGATTCCAGCCCACCACCGGTTAGCGTACTAAGTTTTCAGAAAAGAGCGCACTTCTTCGCGAGCTGCTGAAGAATCGATCCGTCACGCCAGCGGCGATCGCGGGCGTGTTGCTTGTTGCAGATCAGTCGCTCCGTTATACTCGAAATCAGGATGGGCTCCCGATATAGCACGGCCCGACCGTTTTCACCTTCCCAAAGCAGTATCTCTGCTGAACACTCTATAACCCGAAGGAGATAGCCGATGGCGGATCTCAATAACTTCGAGCGAGTGATCAAAGAAGACCGCGCGGCACGCGAGTCGAAGCAATGGCGCGGCGCGTTGCTGGAATATCTGGAGGTCGTGAAGGGCGACCCGACGATAACCAAGCTCGCGCACGCGCGAATCTACGACTTGATCATTTCAGCGGGCCTTCATTCGCTGCACGACACCGACGATCCGCGCACCAAGCGGCTGTACAAGGATGAGCCGCTGAAGGTGTTCAATTTCTTCGCGGAGGAATTTTTCGGGATCGAGCGCACGATCGCGCAGATCGTCCGCTACTTCCATTCGGCGTCGTTGAAGGGCGAAGAGAGCCGGCAGGTTCTGTACCTGATGGGCCCGGTAGGTTCGGGCAAGAGTTCGCTGGTCGAGCGGATTCAGCGCGGGCTCGAGCAGATCGGATTCATCTTCGCGATCGAAGGATGCCCGATGAACGAGGAGCCGCTGCATCTGGTCCCGCGCCATCTGCGGCGCGAGTTCGAGAAGATGCTCGGCGCGCACATCGAGGGCGACCTGTGCCCGGTATGCCGCTATCGGCTCAAGTCCGAGTACAACAATCGCTACGAGGAATTTCCGGTGGCCGGGCGCAGCTTCTCCAAGCGCAACCGGGTGGGAGTCGGCGTGGTGCCGCCGGTCGATCCGAACAACCAGGACACTTCGGTGCTGATCGGATCGGAAGACATCTCGAAGCTCGACCAATACTCCGAGGGCGACCCGCGCGTGCTCGAACTGAACGGCGCGCTGAACGTCGGCAACCGCGGAATCGTCGAGTTCATCGAAGTTTTCAAGAACGAGACCGAGTACCTGCACGCGATGATCACGGCGACGCAGGAAAAGGTGATTCCGGCGCCGGGGCGGCACGGAATGGTGTACGTCGATACCTGCATCGTCGCACATTCGAACGAAGCCGAGTGGCAGAAGTTCAAGGCCGATCACACCAACGAGGCGATCCTCGATCGAATCGTCGTGGTGAAAGTGCCGTACAACCTGCGGCTGTCGGAAGAGGTGAAGATCTACCAGAAGATCATCAGGAACTCGGATTTCCGCGCGCACGTGGCGCCGCACACGCTCGAGCTGGCCTCGATGTACGCGATTTTGTCGCGCCTGGAGCCGACCGCGAAGTGCGACCTGATGACCAAGCTGCGGCTCTACAACGGCGAGGAAGTCGTCGAGAAAGGACGCACCAAGAAGATCGACGTGCAGGAGCTGAAAGAAGACACCAAGCGCGAGGGTATGTCGGGGATCTCGACGCGCTTCATCATGAAGGCGCTCGACAACGCGCTGTCGGACAACGTCACCGGCAACTGCATCAATCCGATCAACGTGCGCGAGGCGCTGATCTCGATGACCAAGGAGGGCGACCTGCCCGACGACACGCGCAAGCAGTATCTGGAGTTCCTGCAGGACACGCTGCACAAGGAATATCTCGACCTGCTGGAAAAAGAGATCACGCGCGCGTTCGTCTATTCGTATCAGGAGCAGGCGGAGTCGCTGTTCCAGAACTACCTCGATCACGCCGAGGCGTACGTCAACAAGACCCGCGTGCGCGATCACAACACCAACGAAGAACTGGCGCCCGACGAGGGCTTCCTGAAGTCGATCGAGGAGCAAATAGCGATCATCGGATCGGCGGCCGACGGATTTCGCCAGGAAGTGATCGCATACCTGTGGGCAACGTCGCGGCGCGGCGAAAAGATCAGCTACAAGAGCTACGAGCCGCTCAAGGAAGCGATCGAGAAAAAGCTGATGACGTCGGTGCGCGACATCTCGCGTATCATCACCAAGGCGCGCACCCGCGACGAGGAGCAGGGCGAGAAGTACGGCTCGATGGTGAAGAACCTGCTCGAGAACGGGTACTGCGAATCGTGCGTGGACGTCGTGCTCAAGTACGCTGCGAACAATCTGTGGAAGGATTGAGCGCGCCAGGCTGAGCAGACGATGAGCGGCGGCGATACAATCTTTCGCGAATACCGGATTTCCGACGCCGAACGCTCCGACCGCTCGGCCGGCGACCGGCTGCGCCATCGCCAGAAAGTTCGCGAATCGATCCGCGAAAATATCGCCGACATCATCGCCGAAGAATCGATCATCGGCAAAAGCAAAGATCGCGTGATCAAGGTTCCGCTGCGCGGAATCAAGGAATACCGCTTCGTTTACGGCGACAACGCTCCCGGTGCGTCGCAGGGCGACGGCGACTCGCGGCCCGGGCAAGTCGTCGGCAAAACCGGCAAGGACCGACCCGGCAAAGGCGACGAGCAGGCCGGCGACCGGCCGGGCGTCGATTATTACGAGACCGATGTAACGCTCGAGGAATTGATCGAGATCATGTTCGAGGATCTCGAACTGCCCAATCTCGAGCGGCGCGCGCTGCGCGAAATCCAGTCCGATTACTCGTCGCGGCGCAAAGGCTACCGCAAGGTCGGCATCCGCATCAGGCTGGACAAGCGGCGCACCGCCAAGCAGCGCGTGATGCGGATGCTCGCGTCCGACAAGCGGATCGACGCGGTGGCGCGCGCGCTGGAAGAATCGAAGGCCGACCGCGAACTCGATACCGGCGTCGAAGGCGCGCTCGATGAAATCGCGCTCGAAGAAGGCGTACTGGACGAGGAAGCGCTCGCGGCTTCGCCCGGCGCCGCATTCCAGCGCGTGCATCGCCGCTTCCCGTTCCATCAGAATGATCTGCGCTACAAGCACGTCGAGATCGACACCAAGGAGGAGTCGAACGCCGCGGTAATCTGCATCATGGATACGTCGGGCTCGATGGACACGATGAAGAAGTACCTGGCGCGCAGCTTCTTCTTCCTGCTCTACCAGTTCATCTCGACGCGCTACCGCAACGTCGAAATCGTTCTCATCGCGCATCACACGGAGGCCAGCGAGGTCACCGAGGAGGAGTTCTTCCACAAGGGCGAATCGGGCGGCACCTTTATCTCGTCGGGCTACGCCAAGGCGCTGGAAATAATTGCCGCCCGATATCATCCGTCGCTATGGAACCTGTACGCGTTCCATTGCTCGGACGGCGACAATTTCGACTCCGACAATCCCGCCGCGCTCAAGGACGCGGAGGAACTCGCCGGGATTTGCAACCTGTTCGGCTACGGCGAAATCAAGCCGCTGGGGTCGCGGTACTACGAATCTTCGATGCTCAACGTGTTCCGCCGAATTCAGGCGCCGAACTTTCACACTGTGCTAATCGAGCGCAAGGAAGACATCTGGCCGTCGTTCAAAGCCTTCCTGGCCAAGGACAGGGTGAAGGAAGCATGAGCGCCACTCCGAACGCGGGCGCCGCGCCGCGCATCGCGCCGTGGAACCTGAACGACCTGGTCGAGTGGGACCGGCGGATTCGCGACAAGGCGGCAGAGTTCGGGCTCGACTGCTATCCGCAGGAGTTCGAGCTTTGCGATCACACCGGGATGCTCGGGTACATGGCGTACTCGGGGATGCCGTCGCATTACCCGCATTGGTCGTACGGCAAGTCGTACGAGAAGCTCAAAACGCTTTACGATCACGGCGTCAGCGGTCTGCCGTACGAGATGGTGATCGACTCCAATCCGGCGATCGCGTACCTGATGCGCGACAACTCGCTCCTGCTGCAGGTGCTCACGATCGCGCACGTGTACGGGCACAACGACTTCTTCAAGAACAATTTCACGTTCAAATCGACGCGCGCCGAACTGACTATCGAGGCATTCAAAGCGGCTGCGATGCGCGTGCGGCGCTACGTCGAGGACCCGTCGATCGGGGTGGAACAGGTGGAGCGGATTCTGGACGCAGCGCATGCGCTGTCGTGGCAATGCCGGCGCAATCTTGCGATCAAGAAGCTGACGCCGCTGGAACAGATGGCGCGGGCCGAAGAGACCGCGCAAGGACAGCCCGATCCGTTTCAGAAAATCCACGCGCGCAAGCAGATCGAGGCGCCCGATTTCCACAAAGTCCCGCTCGAACCCGACGAAGACCTGCTGCTCTTCATTCGCGATCACAACCCGTTTCTCGCCGACTGGGAAAAGGATTTGCTCACCATCGTGGATGAAGAAGCCAAGTACTTCATCTCCATGATGGAGACGAAGATCATGAACGAGGGATGGGCGAGCTACTGGCACAAGAAGATTTTAGAATCGCTCGAGCTGGAGCAGGGGCTCCATCTCGAATTCATCGTGAACCACAACCAGGTCGTCCGCCCGATTCCCGGCCAGATCAACCCGTATCATCTCGGGCTCAAGATTTGGGAAGACATCTACCGGCGCTTTACAAATCCGACCGCGGAGGAAATCAAGCGCGACGGCTCGCCGGTGAAGTCCGGCACGGAAAAGATCTTCGAGGTCCGCGAGGTCGAGCGTGACGCGTCGTTCATCCGCCGCTATCTGACCGAAGATCTCATGCGCGAGATGGATATTTTCGAATACGAGGCGCGCGGCGAGGAGCTGGTGGTCAGTAAGGTGGCCGACGAGGAGGGTTGGCAGGAAGTCAAGGCGACGTTGATCAAGAACGTCGGCACCAACTCGATACCGGTGCTGAAGGTCGAGGACGCCGACTTCGGCCAGAACCGCACGCTCTACGTGAAGCACTATCATGACGGCCGCGATCTGCATATTGAATACGCCGAGAAGAGTCTCAACTACCTGCAGCAGCTATGGGGCCGGGAAGTCGTGCTCGAGACCGTGCTCGACGGCAAGCGCTCGCTGCTGTGCTGCAACGATCGCGGTTTTTCCGTGCGCGCGCTCAAGTAGAAACCATCTGCTCGCCGTATCAGGTTGGTCGAGTACGCGCTCCGGGACGCTCCTGGACGGCTTCATCGGGGCACCGCGGCACGTTGCTTTAGATTTGTTGGTCGGATAATTTCAAGTATGGACGATGCGGTTCGGGTCGGCTGCAAGGAGGCGCGGATGATGGAGTGGCCGAAGTGCCAAAAATGTAACAATGGCGCACTGATTCCACTGTCCGACTATGGGCAGGAGGGCGCTTCAGTTCTCTTCAAGGCGTGGGTTTGCACGAATCCCGATTGCGGTTTCAGCCTGCGCGTGGACAAGGGCGAAGTGACCTACGGCAGGCGCATCGAGAACAAGCACTGATTAATTTTCAATTGCGACCAAAAGGGCAGTCCGCGCGGGCTGCCCTTTTTTGTCGTGTCCGCATCTGCTTGAAACATCCGCCGGCACCGAGTTCAGTCGCCGTGACAGAATCCCGGCCTCGGCGCAGGATTCACGAAGAATGACAAGTCCGGCGCGTCGCGGTACGGTGATGTCCGAGCGCGCATGAATTTTCGCCGATCACATTTGCTGTTGCTTCTGGTCGCGTCCGCAACCGCATTCGCGCTCTCAGCGCCAGGGCGCGCAAGCGCAGGCATGATGGCTGTTACCGAATCCGACAACGGCCGCGAATTCACGCTCGCGCGCGGCGACCGGCTTGAGATATCGCTGCCTGCGACTTCGGGGACCGGGTACACATGGCAGGCCGCGCCGATAGCCGACGCGCTAGTCAAGCCGGTCGGTGATACGAAGTTCAAGCTCGACAACGCGATGCCCGGCGCGTCGGGACATCAGATTTTCCGATTCTCAATCGAAGCGAGCGGGACCGGCACGCTCGAGCTGCGTTACATCCGCCCATGGGAGAAGGGCACGCCGCCTGCCAAGGTCTTTAAGATTCTGCTGATAGTCAGGTAGCACGGTCTCCGACGCGTTCGCTTATGGCATCGCTGCGGCAGGGTGCAGAAACGCGAAAAAAATAAGGGCGGATGCATCGTGCATCCGCCCCTATGAGATTCCCCGGCCGCGTCCTACTCTCCCGTGACGCCTTCGGTCACAGTACCATCGGCGCTGAAGGGCTTAACTGCCGTGTTCGGGATGGGAACGGGTGTTTCACCTTCGCCATGGCGACCGGAAACCTGTCGCGCTCGCCGTTAAGCGAGAGCTCAAGCTCCGACAATCTGAATAGTAGGGTCTGCAAGTGAGGTTTTGAACCTCGTCTGTGACTCGACCTTTGCCGTCCCGTCCGGTTAGCGATTGAAACCCGGACAAGTATGCGGCGACTATAGCAACTGAGTAGTTAGCTCAATTGAAATAGGTAGTGGTCAAGCCTCACGGCCAATTAGTACCAGTCAGCTCCACGCCTTACGGCGCTTCCACCTCTGGCCTATCAACCTCCTGGTCTAGAAGGGGCCTTTAGGATCTTACGATCGGGATACCTAATCTTGGAGTGGGCTTCCCGCTTATATGCTTTCAGCGGTTATCCCGTCCGTACATGGCTACCCGGCGATGCGGCTGGCGCCACAACCGGTACACCAGAGGTACGTCCGTCCCGGTCCTCTCGTACTAAGGACAGCTCTCCTCAAGTATCCTTCGCCCACGGCGGATAGGGACCGAACTGTCTCACGACGTTCTGAACCCAGCTCGCGTGCCACTTTAATCGGCGAACAGCCGAACCCTTGGGAGCTACTCCACCCCCAGGATGTGACGAGCCGACATCGAGGTGCCAAACCTCCCCGTCTATGTGAACTATTGGGGGAGATAAGCCTGTTATCCCCGGCGTACCTTTTGTCCGATTAGCGATGGCCCTTCCATACGGGACCACCGGATCACTATGACCTGCTTTCGCACCTGCTCGAGCCGTCGCTCTCGCAGTTAAGCTCTCTTATGCCATTACACTCAACGGCTGGTTTCCACTCAGCCTGAGAGAACCTTCGCGCGCCTCCGTTATCTTTTGGGAGGCGACCGCCCCAGTCAAACTACCCACCATGCAGTGTCCCACACCCGGTAAGAGTGATGGTTAGAAGCCAAGAATCACAAGGGTGGTATTTCAAGGTTGGCTCCATGCGAGCTAGCGCCCACACTTCAAAGCCTCCCACCTATCCTACACATGAAATTCCTAGATTCACTGCAAAGTTATAGTAAAGGTGCACAGGGTCTTTCCGTCCTGCCGCGGGTACTCGGTATCTTCACCGAGAGTGCAGTTTCGCTGTGTTTGTGGTCGAGACAGCTGGGAAGTCGTTACGCCATTCGTGCAGGTCGGAACTTACCCGACAAGGAATTTCGCTACCTTAGGACCGTTATAGTTACGGCCGCCGTTTACCGGGGCTTCGGTTCCCCGCCTCGCCCTTACGGACTAACGGGTCCCCTTAACCTTCCGGCACCGGGCAGGCGTCAGACCATATACATCGCCTTGCGGCTTAGCATAGTCCTGTGTTTTTGCTAAACAGTCGCTACCCACTGCTCTCTGCGACCCGCCGATGCTTCCGGACGCGAAGTCCGTGACATCAGCAGGCACACCTTCTTCCGAAGTTACGGTGTCAATTTGCTGAGTTCCTTAACCACAATTCTCACAAGCGCCTTGGTATACTCTACCCGTCCACCTGAGTCGGTTTGTGGTACGGTCACCAGATGATCTCGCTTAGAGGTTTTTCTTGGGAGCATGGGCTCAGTCACTTCGCGAGACCTGACGGAATCGCTCGACATCGCCTCTCGGCGTTAATGAAGCAGCGGATTTACCAACCGCTTCCGCCTACGGGTTTGCACCGGGACATCCAACACCCGGATGACCTACCCTTCTCCGTCACCCCATCGCTCAAACGATCAACTGGTGGTGCAGGAATATTAACCTGCTTTCCATCGCCTACGCTTTTCAGCCTCGGCTTAGGCACCGACTAACCCTGAGAAGATTAACTTTACCCAGGAAACCTTGGACTCACGGCGAGAAGGTTTCTAACCTTCTTTATCGCTACTCGTGTCTGCATAATCACTTCTGGGGCCTCCATACGTCCTTGCCGGTCGTACTTCGCTGGCAACCAGAATGCTCCTCTACCGCTCGTTTGCACGAGCCCGCGGCTTCGGCGCGATGCTTAAGCCCCGTTACATTTTCGGCGCAGGTTCGCTTGACCAGTGAGCTGTTACGCTTTCTTTAAAGGATGGCTGCTTCTAAGCCAACCTCCTGGTTGTCTGGGCGCTCCCACATCCTTTCCCACTTAGCATCGACTTTGGGGCCTTAGCCGGCGGTCTGGGCTGTTTCCCTTTCGACCACGGACCTTATCGCCCGTAGTCTGACTCCCAGATTAACCTTGGTGGCATTCGGAGTTTGGTTAGGTTTGGTATCCTGGTAAGGACCCTAGCCCATCCAGTGCTCTACCTCCACCAGGCATCATCTGAGGCTATACCTCAATATATTTCGAGGAGAACCAGCTATCACGGAATTTGATTAGCCTTTCACCCCTACCCACAGTTCATCCGAGAAGTTTTCAATCTTCACCGGTTCGGGCCGCCACGGCATTTTACTGCCGCTTTACCCTGACCATGGGTAGATCATCCCGCTTCGGGTCTACTAAACGCGACTTGACGCTCTATTCGAACTCGCTTTCGCTACGGCTACACCTCTTTACGGCTTAACCTTGCCACGCCTAGTAAGTCGCAGACTCATTAAGCAAAAGGCACGCGGTCACCCGGAGAAAGGGATTGCTCCCAATCTCACCTGGCTTCCACTGCTTGTAGGCACACGGTTTCAGGTTCTATTTCACTCCCCTCACCGGGGTTCTTTTCGCCTTTCCCTCACGGTACTGGTACGCTATCGGTCGCAAGCTCATATTTAGCCTTGGCAGATGGTCCTGCCGGCTTCCCACGGAATTGCACGTGTTCCGCGGTACTCGGGAACTGCTTCCAGGAAGGACTGTCGATTTCGCCTACGGGACTATCACCCTCTATGGTTGCCCTTTCCAGGGGCCTTTGACTATCGACAATCTTGATAACTTCCCGGGTAAACCCTGAAGCAGCCCCACAACCCCACACCTATCGCTAGGTGTGGTTTGGGCTGTTCCCCGTTCGCTCGCCGCTACTGAGGGAATCTCTGTTTTGATTTCTCTTCCTGCAGGTACTGAGATGTTTCACTTCCCTGCGTTCGCTTCCACGCGCCTATGAATTCAGCGCGCGATGACATCCGATTAAGGATGCCGGGTTGCCCCATTCGGACATCTCCGGATCAAAGCCTGCTAGGCGGCTCCCCGGAGCTTTTCGCAGCCAGCCACGTCCTTCATCGCTTGCTTGCGCCAAGGCATCCACCGTGTGCCCTTAGTAGCTTGACCACTTAAGGTCTCGAGTCACATACAAGGCTCTACTAACTACACTTGAAGATACCCTACTATTCAGTTGTCAAAGACCGGATCGACATCCCGCCACCACTTGCGGTTGCGCGGGAGCGAAAAACTTGCATCGGACACTCAGCGTGTCCGGTTTCTAATACTGGTGGAGCGGACCGGGATTGAACCGGCAACCCTCGGCTTGCAAAGCCGATGCTCTCCCAATTGAGCTACCGCCCCAAAGCCACTTTGACTGATCCGCTTGCCTGGGTGCGAATAGCTATCAGCTATGACCCAACTCTTATTTCGAGCCGGCGCCGCCCTGTTTCATCCTTGACCACTGAGCATCTGTGACGACTAAGGTAGATGAATTGGTGGGCCTAGGTAGAGTCGAACTACCGACCTTGCGCTTATCAGGCGCACGCTCTAGCCAGCTGAGCTATAGGCCCAGCAGATAGGTCGCGCATCGGCCGGCCTTGCGCAGGCTCGAATCCAGTATCGATCCAAAATCTTGTCAAAGAACAGCCCCGAAAAGGGGAGGCCCTTCAAAACCGAATAGTAGTGCGAGCGGGGGTGGAAGCGACTTGCTGCCACGGCCGAAACCGACCGGTATTACCCGGCGGTTGACCTCGAATGGCCAACTCTCCGAAGAGAATTGGCGTACTCGTTAGAAAGGAGGTGATCCAGCCGCAGGTTCCCCTACGGCTACCTTGTTACGACTTAGTCCCAGTCACCGAACCTAGCGTCGACACCACTGTATTGTGACGGCTTCGGCTATTTTCGGCTCCCATGACTTGACGGGCGGTGTGTACAAGGCTCAGGAACACATTCACCGCGGCGTAGCTGATCCGCGATTACTAGCGATTCCAACTTCATGAGGGCGAGTTGCAGCCCTCAATCTGAACTGGGCCGATTTTTCTCCGATTTGCTCCACCTTACGGTCTTGCTTCGGTTTGTCATCGGCATTGTAGCACGTGTGCAGCCCTGGACATAAAGGCCATGAGGACTTGACGTCATCCCCGCCTTCCTCCGGTTTAACACCGGCAGTCTCGTTAGAGTGCCCGACTTTACTCGCTGGCAACTAACGATAGGGGTTTCGCTCGTTATGGGACTTAACCCGACACTTCACAGCACGAGCTGACGACAGCCATGCAGCACCTGTGATAGTTCCGGATTGGATACCGGTCATAAGCGTTTCCGCTTCTTACTTCTACCATGTCAAGTCCAGGATAAGGTTCTTCGCGTTGCTTCGAATTGAGCCACATGCTCCACCGCTTGTGTGAGCCCCCGTCAATTCCTTTGAGTTTTAGCCTTGCGACCGTACTTCCCAGGTGGCAGACTTAACAATTTCGCTCCGACCGCAACGGGGTGTAACCCGCTGCAATCTAGTCTGCATCGTTTAGGGCGTGGACTACCGGGGTATCTAATCCCGTTCGCTCCCCACGCTTTCGC
>CALAOW010000016.1 GCA_937889395.1 uncultured Pseudomonadota bacterium
CGTGGGAATCGCAATTGTGAGTTTGACTGTCAATGCGCTCGTGCGCGCGCCCTAAGCGAATCGGTCGCCGCTTGATGCCGCGCCCCGTATCCATAATAGCCCAACCGCGCCTCGCACCGGATAACCCGGCGCCGCCGCTCTGCTCGGCGCTGCCGCGGCGGGCCGCGTCAGTTCTTCGCCGGCGATGGCGCCGCGGCGGGCGCGGAAGCTGCGGAAGCAGCTGCCGCGGGCGAAGCTCCCGGCGACGGCGATGGCTCCGCGGGCTTGGGCAGGGGAGCGCCCGATTGCGTGAAGACGATCGACGTGACCGTCAGGTCGGGCGTCGCTTTTTGCTGGATGGCGGTCGAGGCCGTGAGGCGGAAACCGAACTTGCGCGTCTCGCCCGGCACGAACGGCAGCACCGGACGCCCGAAGTTGGTGAACTCGAGCGCCGTCGCGATCGGAATGTGAACCTCGCTGAAGACTTCCTTTTTGGTTTTCCCTTTGCCCTCGGTGTAGGTGACCGTGAACTGAACCTCGTCGATAGCCTTGTCGCCGCTGTTCGTCATCTTGCCGAAAATTCCCGGCACTCGCGACGCTGACATCTTCATGTCCACATCGCTCAACGCGATTTTCGGTACGTACGCCTGCGCGTCGGGAAGCTGCTTCTGCGCGTTTTGTATATCCGCCAACTCGCGCCCGTACTGGAACTTGAGGCCCGCGTTGCCGGTCGCCTGCTCTTTGTCCAGTTCGTCGAGGATTTTCTGAAAGGCGGCGATCGCCTTGTCGTAGTCGTGCTTGTGGTAGAGATCGACGGCGTCCTTGTGTTCCTTGATGATATTTTCTTTGAACGGGAAATTGACGACCAGCCGCCATTCGCCACCCTGATTCACCATCACGAAATTGTCGTCGTAGGTGACCTTGGGGTACGTATTTTCGGCCAGGTTCTTTTGCGCGATCGAGTCGGGAGTCTTATCTCCGCTAAGTGAAGCATCGACTGTCCGCTCCCAGAGCGCGAGATCGGGCCGCGTCACGCTGACCGTGACTATTGCCTTGTCGCCGTCGGTCTTCGAGTCGCCGACCTTGTAATCATAAGTGCGCAGCACGCCCTTGAACCAATCCCTGCTCACGTTGGGCGCCATCGGGATTTCGGTGAGGAACTGATCCATCGTGCGATCGATCTGGTCCTGATGCGACAGCGCCTGGTAGCAGGCCTGGTAATTGTAAAATTTCAGGTTGCTCACATAGGTGTCCGCCGCGCGCTGGGGCGTATGACCCTGGCATCCCGCCACGAGAAACGCACAAACCACGCCGGCCGCAAGCATCGCACCCTTGGCCTGAATTCTGCTCATTGTCATCGTCGAAATCCCTCTTCATGCGAACCGCAAACGGTTTGATTCTAATGTCGCTTCAACCAAAAACAAGCTCGGCTCAGGGGCGATTTCCACCCGGTGGCCGCCGTCTTGGGAGGCAACAGTCTTGCTTATCAGAAAAAGGGCGCTTCCAACACCCTCGCGGCTTGGTTGCCGCTCTTTCGCCAACGATCATTGCGTTTCCGGCGCTCTGGCCGCAGCCGCTTGCGCGGCCCGCGGCGGAAACCAAAACCGCTCGACCTCGGTGGCGCGGACCGCATCGTCGATCATCCGCGGGATATCGAATCGCGATTCCGCCGCCTCGACTTCCTCGATTCGCGCCCGCGTCTCGGGATGCGCCGGCATAAACAGCGTGCAGCAGTCCTGGTCGGGCAATATCGATGTCTCGAAGGTGCGCAGCCGGCGCGCCTGATCGATAATCTCGTTTTTGTCCATCCCGACCAGCGGCCGCATGACCGGGAACGCCGCCGCCTTCTCGATCACCGCCATGTTTTCCAGCGTCTGCGAGGCGACCTGCCCCAGGCTCTCGCCCGTTACCAGCACCGTCGCGCCGCAACGCTCTGCCAGCGCGCTCGCGATTCGCAGCATGAAGCGCCGGTACAGCACCACGCGCAGCGGACGCAGAGTGTTCGCCACGATCTCGCGCTGCAAGTTTCCAAACGGCACCAGCATCAACGTCGATCGCGCCTGCCATCGGGTCAGATGAGCCGCAAGCTCCGCCGCCTTCTCCCGGCTCGCCGCCGAAACGATCGGATACGCATGAAAATGCACGAAGTCCAGCCTAAGGCCGCGCCTCATCATTCGATACGCCGCGACCGGCGAATCGATCCCGCCCGACAGCAGCGCCAATCCGCGCCCCGTCACGCCTACCGGAAGTCCGCCCGCACCCGGCATCTTGCCCGCCGACACGTACGCGGCGTCGTTCATTATCTCGATCGATATTGTTAGCTCGGGAGCGCGCAGATCCACTTCGAAGCCGAGCGCCTCCTGTACTTCACCGCCAACCGCACGATCTATTTCCACCGAATTCATCGCGAACCGTTTGTCCTCGCGCTTGGTCCGCACCGCAAATGTCCTCGCATTGCTTCCGCTGGCGCGATTTATCGCTTCACGCGCGATCGATTCGATGTCGCGAGCGGTTGCATGGCTGAGCGAGAAGTTCTGCAGCCCAAAAATCAACGCCGCGCGCTCGGCTGCGGTTTCGTCGCTAAGCTCCTCGGGGATTTGCACCATCAGGCGCGGCCCGACGCTGCGGATATTGCCCAGCCGGTAGTCGCCGAATATATCGCGCAGATTCTGCTTGACCTGGTCCACGAATCGCCACTGATTGCGCCCTTTGAGCGCGATCTCGTGGTATCTGCCAATCAAATATCTCATGTTATGAAGTCGCTCGCGTGCAGCCGCCGGACTTGAGGTTAGCCCAGGCACGGGCAGCATTGAAAACCCGCCGCGCGCTTGCAAGATCGGCGCTGCGCGCGATTATCTGTAGTGATGAGCGACGCCACTGCATTCGCCCGCCACGTCGAGCTCATCCGACGCAAGCTCTCCACCGTCACGCCCGCCCCGCGCGAGGCGCTGGCGAACAAGTCCAACGCCGCCGCGGTGCTGATGCCGCTCTTCGAGCGCGCCGGCGGCCTTCACGTCGTCTATATCCGCCGCTCTGACCATGTCGCCAGCCATCGCGGCCAAGTCGCGTTTCCCGGCGGACGCGTCGATTCCGTGGATGCGACCCTGCTCGACGCCGCTCTGCGCGAGGCGCACGAAGAAGTCGGCATCCATCCTTCGACCGTAGAGGTGGTCGGCGCTTTCCCCACCATGCAGACGACGACCAGCGGAATTGTCGTCGCGCCATTCGTCGGTGTAATTCCGTCCGACGCGCCGCTCAAGCCGCAACTCTCCGAAGTCGCCGAAATCTTCGACGTGCCTCTTACCGCGCTCCGCGATCCGAAGTTTCGCGGCGACTATGAATGGAAGAGCGACGGGCCGGCCAGCCGTTCCTCGAAATTTCCGGCGATTCTCTACCGCGGCCAGGTAATCTGGGGCCTCACCCTGCGCATCACGCTCAACCTGCTCGAGCTTCTCGATCCGGCCAGGAGCTGAGAGTTCAGGGGTGAACTATTCAGCCTGCCCGCGCCCTGCCCTGCGTGCTATGCGATCCGCTATGGAGAACACTCTTGATGATCGCCGCGGCCACGACCCGGCATCGGACAAGGTCCGCTTCCGAAAATAATCTGACGGAACGAAACTACCCTTGGTGGTGTCCCCATCGCCAGACCACGAGAAATGGTATGAATTGAAGTTTTCCCGCCAAGATCTACTCGCCGGAATCATCCAGGAAGAGTAACCAGAAAGAAGAAGTTCCTGCGATCCGCGCGCTGCTGACAACGTCAAAAAGTGAAAGAGTAAAATCTCTAAGCGGGAGTCGAATCCAATGGGACGCAATATCCTTTTTATCACCACCGATCAGCAGCGCTACGACGCGCTGGGATGCAACGGCGGTACGATCGCGAAGACGCCGGTCGCCGACCGGCTCGCCAACCGCGGAATCAACTATCG
Organism: uncultured Pseudomonadota bacterium; assembly: GCA_937889395.1. Lineage (GTDB taxonomy): Bacteria > Desulfobacterota > Binatia > Binatales > Binataceae > Binatus. Next base: position 3,909 of record CALAOW010000016.1, read on the forward strand.
GCGCGCGCACAATCAAAATGTCGTCTGCATGCCGGCCCGCTCGACGATGATTACCGGGCAGTACGTGCGCACCCACGGCGTCGTCGCCAACGGCATTGCACTTCCGCCCGATTCGCCGAGCGTCGCGGCTTATCTTCACGAGAAGGCTGGTTACCACACCGCGCTGCTGGGCAAGGCCCATTTCGAGCCCGCTTTCGATTTGCAGGGGCGATGGTTCGAGAACCGGATGGCGCGCCAGAATTCAACCGGCCCGTATCGCGGCTTCGATCGGATGGAACTGGCGATGCATTCGCCGATCGGCGGATGGCATTATTCGCTGTGGTTGCAGAAAAACTATCCCGACGAAATAGGCGGCTTCGCGCCGATTCTCACCGCGCTCCCCGGCGGCGACACCGGCGCGCCCGAAGTCAAGTACAATCCGATTCCGCGCGAGCATTACCACACCGACTGGGTCGCGGCGCGGACGATCGCATACCTCGATTCGCTCGATCCCGGCGACAACTGGTTCGTGTGGATGAGTTTCCCCGATCCCCATCATCCATGGGATCCGCCGCAGGACGAGGCCCGCCGAATCAATTGGCGCGATCTCGATCTGCCCGCCGGCTATCCCGGCTCGCGCGAAAAAATTGAAAAAATACTGGCCGGCAAACCGCGCCATTGGCTCGATTGGTACCAGGGCCGCTTCGGCAACTTCGAGGGCGGCCCCGCCAGCTTCGTCCCGTGCCAGCTCACCGAGGATCAGCTTCGCGAAGTCAACGCGATGATCCACGTCGAAAACGAATTGATCGACCAGGCTTGCGGCCGCGTCCTCGCTCGTATCGCCGAGCGGGGATGGGAACCGCGCACGGACGTATTCTTCACCACCGACCACGGCGAGCTGCAAGGCGACTTCGGCTTGCTCTACAAGGGTCCGTATCACGTTGACGCGCTGATGCGGCTGCCGATGATCTGGCGTCCCGCGCCGTCAGCCGAAATCACGCACCACGAAATCGCGGAGCCGGTCGGGCAACTTGATCTCGCGCCGACGTTCTGCCAAATCGCCGGCGTCCCGGTTCCCGACTGGATGCAGGGAAAGCCGCTTCCCACCGCGCCCGGCTCGGGCCGCGAGCGCGTCATCACCGAATGGGACAGCCAGTTCGCCGCAATCGGGATGCATCTGCGCAGCATCTATCGCGACGGTTACACGCTCACCGTTTACGAGAAATCGACTCGCGACTATGGTTTCGACCTGGCCAATATTCCGCCGCTGCTGGCGCCGCGCGGTCCGATTGAGGATATCCGCTACGACGGCACCGAGGGCGAGCTCTACAATCTGCGCGAGGATCCGATGCAATGGCGCAATCTGTGGGACGATCCGGCCTACGCGAAGCTGAAGTCCGATCTGCGCGCCGACCTGTACGACAATCTTCCTCCCGAGCGCAATCCGAAGCTCCCCGTAGAGGCCCCCGCTTGAGCGGTCGATTGACGAGCACTGTGACGAGCAGGCCCAAACGATGACACCATTGAAACTGGTCGGCGGCTTAGGCTCCCCCTACTCGCGCAAAATGCGCGCCGTGATGCGCTTTCGGCGGATCCCCTTCACGTGGATTATGCGCGGTTCGACGGAGGACGTCGATATTCCTTCGGTCCCGGTCGCTCTCATCCCGGTGCTCGTTTTCCCCGGCGAGGGAGGGCGCGCCGACGAGGCGATGATCGACTCGACGTTTCAGATCAGGCGGCTCGAAAAGATGTTCCCCGCGCGTTCCATTATCCCGCCCGATCCCGCGCTCGCGTTTATCGACGCGCTGCTTGAGGACTACGCCGACGAATGGCTCACCAAGCCGATGTTCCACTATCGATGGAAATACGCGGCCGACATCGACAAGGCGTCGCACGTGCTCGCGCTCGATCGCAATCTGGGCATGAGTCGCGACATGCTGGCCAAGGCGTCCCGCTATTTTGCCGATCGTCAAATCGAACGGCTGCGCGTGGTCGGCTCGAACGACGTGACGACTCCTGTCATCGAGGCGAGCTACCGCCGCTTGATCGGTCTGCTCGATTCGCATCTCGTCGCCGGAAATCGATTCCTCATGGGCGCGCGGCCCGGCGCCGGCGACTTCGGTTTCTTCGGCCAGCTGAGCCAGCTTGCGCACTTCGATCCCACTCCCGCGGCAATTGCGGCCACCGAGACTCCGCGCGTGGTCTCATGGGTCTCGCATCTCGACGACCTCTCGTCGCTCGATGTCGAAGACGCCGGATGGCTCCCGCGCGAGCATGCCGTCGCCGCGATCCGGCCGTTTCTCATCGAGATTGGCCGTGTCTATGCTCCCTTTCTACTCGCCAACGCCCGTGCTCTTGCTTCGCGCGCAAGTGAAGTGCGATGCGAAATCGACGGGCGACCGTGGGTGCAGCAGCCCTTTCCCTACCAGGGTAAGTGTCTAGGATGGTTGCGCGAAGCCCGCTTGTCGCTCAGCGCCGCCGACCGCAAATTCGTGGACTCGGCGCTAGAGTCCACCGGCGCCGACTCCATCTTCAGCGCTCCCATTGTTTGATTCCGGATGTCTATCGGCTACGATTCTGTCGCTGTGCCGGACGCTGGCGTGGGCCGTCCTGGAACGCATCGCGTTAGCCGCTGGGACGAGTTATTCCCGAAGAACCCCTGATGACTCTCGCTCGCAGTCATCGCCGTTACGACATACGATCCAAAAGCAGTGACGCTTTCTGGCGTGATGAGCTTCCTTCCACTTGGTCGAAACCATCGGCCCATTGCGAACCTTGACAATCAGATCGCACACGGTAAATCCAGCCTCTTCAGCCATTCGCATGAAGTCGCAGTGCGGCCATTTCGATTTGTGGTTGTTCACCATGTCCGTGATCTTTGCCAGGAGCAGTCCTTCGGGTTTTAGGATCCGCTTAGCCTGTTTCAAAAAAGGCGGATACAGATAACTCAAGTTCCAGCCTTGCTCTTTGCCGCACTCCACCGTCGCGCCGAAGTCCACGTCAAATCGCTTTCTGCTCTTGTCTCGCCCTTGCGGTCCGACGTGCGGCGGATCGTAGATCACAGTTCCGAATTTTGCAGACGGCACGCCCGTCATTTTGCGATTGTCTCCCGCGATCATGGGCTTGTGCTGCGGATCGATATCCATCGACACAACCTTTCGCCTGGAGCCTTTCCAGAATCGCCCTGCGTTGTAGGTCGAATCCAGAATCGGCTCAGGCGGAATTGTTGCATAGAACTTGAACATCGCTTCAAGCAGGTCTCCGTCGCTCCCTTCCCATACGCTACTGATTGGTTCATAAGTCGATGCGCTGCTTACAGAGGGTCCTTGGCGGTTACCGGGAAACACGTTGCTTTTTTTGCGCCCGACACCCTTAAATTTCAACGGTAAAGTTCGAGATTTGTTCACAGCACTAGGAGTGGCCTGTTTGTATGATGCGGACCAAGTCTTTCGCCTTTTATTCCCGTTTCGCTGAGTACATATTTCCGCTGATCGCTCACGCCTTCCCGAGCATCTCGAAGTACGACACATCGATCAGATCGGCCTGGCCCACTCCTAGCGCCGCAATGATTTCATCCACCGCACCACGGCTCCGCTCGGGATCGTCACCGTCGGCGATCACCGCCTCGATCTCGCCGAACTCTCCAAGGTTCGCGACCCGATCGAGATGCAGCCGCACGTTGTCGCGCGTCATCAGGGTTCGCACTTTTTCAACCGTCGCAATCGCGCCGAGCGCGTCTTCCAGAACTCGCAGCGCCCGCGCCGGATCGGCAACCGGCACGATCTCGTAGTCACTCAGCATCAGTGAACCGCTTTCGATCCGCTGGTAGAAGATCAGAACGGTGCTGCCGTTTTCCTCGCCCAGCTTCAGTTTGCCGTTTGCGACGCGAAAAAAAGTGTCGCGCTGATCAAGTATCGCGCGACGCGTGTAACCAAGCGCGGTCGCGCGCGCCTCGGCCTCAGCATGATTGAGGAGCCGGAATTTCGCTTCGAGGTTTTTCATTTTTTCATTTTTTCGTTTTTTCGTTGATCGCGACCGCCTTGCGTGAAAAACTTGACAGCTCGGGAAGCCCGCGCATAGGCTCCCACGACTCGCAGTCTTTATCGCACGGAAATCTGCGCACGCACGGCATTCATTTGAGTATTTTACGGGAAACGAATCCGGACGATGCGAAGCTGCGCGAGGCCGGCTTCGACCCCGCCCTGGCGCCCGCCGACGCGCTCGCGAAACTGCGCGAACTCAAGGGCAAGCCCGGCATCGCGGACCTGGCAATCGCGCGCGCGCTTGGCAAGATCGCAGACGCTGGCGCCGCCGCGATGCTCACCGAAATGGAAGCCGGCGCAGCCGGCGCAATCCGGCGCGAAGTCCGCCGCGCGCTGTACAGGCTGAAACAGCACGGCATCGACGCACCCGCATCCACCGCCGCAGCGGCCAGCACCTCGCACGACAACGCCACTGAAAAAAGTGAAAAAAGTGAAAAAACCGCGATGCTCTCGCCGATCGACAGCGAAGGCGCGCGCATCGTCTGGATCGTCAAGCCACGCGTGCAGGGCGGCGTGATCCGGCTGTGGGCGCTGATCTCCGAGCGCGAGGGGCTGGTCGGCGCGCAGAACACGGGGCTGTCCAGGCGCGAGCTGAAATCCGAACGCGAGGAACTCGAGCGCCGCGCACAGGTCAAGCTGGTTGACGCCGACTGGCACGTCGCGGACTTCATCGCGTGCGAGGCCTGGCGCAACACGCCCGAGTCGCGTCGCGGTCACGTCGGAAACTTTCTCACGCTCCGCTCCGAGTTAATCGCGTCGGCGCCGCCGACCGCGCTGCTTCATCCTGTCTATGCCGAGCTTGCCGCCGAGGCGGCAGGTGAGCCGTCAGTCGAGCTGCTCAAGGAACCGGAACTGCTCGAATGGCGGATCCCCGACGCGATCCTCAAACCGTACGTCGAGGAGATTGGCCGCGCCGGTGAAAGCGTGATCGTCTTGAATCCGCTCCACAAGCAGGAACGCGTGAATGCGGTGATCGATCGCGCGACTGCGGAACTGCTGACGGGAGACAACGGGCGCGCAGTCCAGCGGCGGCTCGAGGATATCGCGTACTACATGGCGCGCGTCGGACGCCGCACGCAGGCGGGATGGGCAGCGGCGGCTGCGGCGCGGCTGCGCGACGGAATCGAAGCGACGAAGGTGCTTTTCTTTCAGGCCTTCATCCGCACCCAGCTCGGCACCGTCGCGGCGGCCGAGCAGCAGAAGGCCGAGGATGAGCCGCGGCTGATTATGACTCCGGCCGAGGCGATGCGCGCGCGCGAAGCCCGCGAAGCAAGGACCCGCCGCCGCTAGCTGCACGGTCGAGTCACTATTGTTTCGATTCGCCTGGATACCGATGCGCGCACATCTCACGGGAGCACACTCGCTCCTGGCGGAGGGGGGAGGGAGTCGAACCCTCCGGCGACAATATTAGCCGCCAAGCCGGTTTTGAAGACCGGTGGGGCCACCGGGCCCCTTCCTCCTCCATGCCTTGATTTATTAGGGGCTTACGGCGATTTGCACAACCCGCGGATCGGCCTGAGTGCCCACTTACTGCCCACTTTTTTTACATACTTCCAGAATATTCTCTCTCCATCTCGGTTGCTTGATTTGAGGGCTGAATACGGGGCCAAACTCCGCCAGAATTCCGCGGCCGGATGCGTGAAGAGGTCTCGGGGGTTCGAATCCCCCCTCTCCGCCAGAGCGGGGGGCAGCTCGATTCTTTGGGTCATTGCGAGGGTGGTGAGGTCCGCAGGCTGGCGGCCTTCGGCGATCGCCTTGACGATCCTGGGCGCCAGAAACGCCAGCTGCATCACGTGCCGCACGTGACGGCCCGTAAGATGTTCTCGCTTGGCGATCTCGCCGATCGACCGCACCCGGCCCGACACCAGATCGTCGGACCATCGATACGCACGGGCGGTTGCCTTGAGCAGCGGCAGATCGACGCGGGCCGCGGGTGTAGCGTCACCACTCGAATGCGAGCTGCTCGACCGCCGCCGTTTCCACACCCAAGCCG
>CALAOW010000017.1 GCA_937889395.1 uncultured Pseudomonadota bacterium
GACCACCAGGATTGCGACGATTGCACTCCGCATCAGGTGTGTTGCGCCGCCATTCCCCCCTCGACTATTTATCGCCCATCAACTACGAAAGGAGTCACTACTCAGAGCAATCCACCGCAAGCCCCCTGCCGTCCACTCGACCGGGGTAACTCCGACGAGGCAATTTCGGATATAAGAATTATTTGGCGGGGGAACATGCGGACGGTCATCAAGAACGCCAACTATTTCGACACGACGAACCTTTCATTCGCTGGCGACTCCACGATTGTCATCGAAGATGGAATAATCCTCTCAGTCGGCGAGACCGCAATTGGTTCAGCGGACGCATTAATTGATGCCGCCAATCAATTTGTTTTGCCCGGCCTGATCGACGCCCACGTCCACTTCAGACTCGCAACATTGAATTTCCACAGGCTTGCAGAGCTGAGCGAGGTGGAGTTCGGGATCATGATGGCACGGCTTGCCACAGAGACGGTGCATCGGGGCTTTACGACGGTGCGCGATCTTTGCGGTGAAGTCGATTCCCTGATGCGGGCGATCAGAACCGGCCTTGTCGTGGGGCCGAGAATAGTGCGTGCAGGTCTTTCCATTACCCAAACCGGCGGACATGGAGATGCGGAATCCGGGAGGCGTCCCGTACCTCAGTGGGCCTGTTCGATGCGGCACAACAGTTTCGGGATCGTCGCCGACGGGGTGGAAGCTGTCCGCAAGGCGGCGCGACATGTCCTGCGGGAAGGCTCCGACTTCATAAAGATCCACGTCTCCGGCGGGGTGGCCTCACCGAGCGATCCGCTGGAGGCGATTCAGTATACGCCGGAGGAAGTTGCGACCGTCGTGCGCGAGGCGCAGAACCGACATACCTACGTCGCCGCGCATGCTTATTCGCCGGAATCGATCACGATGGCCGTCGAAAACGGGGTGCATTCGATCGAGCACGGTAATCTGATTGATGCAAAGGCAGCCGCAGCCTTGCTGGATCACGGCGCTGTTTTGGTGCCGACATTGGTTACATATTTCGGGATGAGCGAAGCTGGCGCTCAGTTCGGGCTGCCCGCGACGAATGCGCTAAAGAATCAGAAGGTGCTCGAAGCGGGACTCGCGTCTCTGGAAATTGCCAAGTCGGCCGGCGTGACCATTGGGTTCGGCACCGATTTGATCGGTGAACTGCAGAATTTGCAAAACCGCGAATTCGCCATTCGCTCAGAGGTGCAGAGCGCGCACGAAATTTTGCATGCGATGTACGTCGTCAATCCGAAACTCTGCCGCCTTGAGGGTAAGGTCGGGGTTATCAAGTCAGGCGCGTTTGCTGACCTTGTCATCAGCAAGGCTAATCCACTTGACGATATCAAGGTGCTCGCCGATCCGCGAATAAATTTCAGCGCAATCATCAAGGGTGGCGTTCGAATTTTATAACGATCTGCGTGCGATTGTCATTTTCGACCAAACGCGGAGAGAGGATAAAGAGCGCCCATGAACGAACCCTTTGATCTGTCGCTTTCGATTTGCGGTGAATTCCGCCGACCGCGGCAAATGCTCGCCGACCAGTCCTATGACGGTCATCTGTCGATTCACGACAACAATATGGCGAAGGAGCTGGGTTTCCGCGCCGGACCAATCGAAGGTCCGACGCATTTCAGTCAGTTCATTCCGCTGCTCCATCACATTTTCGGCAATACCTGGTTCGAACGCGGCTGCATCAGTGCGCACTACCAGAACATGGTCGTCGAAGGCGAAGAGGTCCGAGCCTTCGCCAAGCTGCCGGCCAGGAATTCGGGGATCATCCACATCTGGGCCGAGAAGCGCGACGCGACGCCGGTGCTGACGGGGACCGCTTCCATCGGCCCCGACTACGGCGAGACCGAGATCGCCAAGCGCATGGCGGCTCTGCGCCCGCCAGTACAGCTCGTGATCCTGCGCGATCTGAAAGTCGGGCAGAAAGGCGCGGGCAATCCGGAGAAGGTGCGCATGGGCTTCGATCAGCACATGGGAACCCAGTATCCCTTCTCGCTGAACGACAAGCTCAAAGTGATCACCGAGCCGAGCTCCTGGTACAGGCGCGACGGCGGCGCGGCTTCGCCTTGGGGCCGGGCGATCGTTCCGCTTGAGATGATCAGCGTGCTGCTCCAATACACTACGGGCAAGGCCGGGTTCAGCACCCGCGGCCCAGCGGTCGGCCTGTTCGCGGGACAGGAAATCAAGCTAATCAAGGGTCCGCTCTTTGTTGATCATCCTTACGAGCTGGAACGCGAGATCGTCGCGCTCAGTGAAAGCAAGCGCACGGAGTCGAATTGGGTACGCACAAAGGTCTATGACGGTGTCACACGCGAGCTCGTCGCCGAAATGATCCTCAATAGCGCGACGCTGAAGGGTTCGTACGCGAAATACCAGGAAGAGGCCAAGGCGCTCGGAAAACGAGAACCGCTCGATGCCGACCGCCCGCGCTAGCACGCAGGCCTGTCGTTTCTCCTGAGAAAATAAATTCGCCCTTCACTTCCTGTTTGCCTCGCAGGGGCTAGCGGACACTTCGTCTTGGATTCGTCCCATTCAGCCGGCTCGGTCGCGGCTTCCTCAGCGCAAGCATTCGCGAGTTGCCCGACGACGATATGCGCCGCAGAATCTCGCCGCGTTTCGACGCCGAGAATATACAGTGGTCACGACCCACATGACGGCCACCGCCGCGTCGCGCGAATTACCGCGCCGGCGCCCGGCTCGGCGCCTTGGTCGTAAGCGTCAAGCGATAGACCTCCGACGCGGTGCGCTGGAATAGCTGTGTTTTTTCGTCCCTCGTGAAACCCGCCGCGATCTTCTTGAATGCGTTCCAGAGCACGACGTACGAGCATGAAACCCGGTCCACCGGGAAGTTGCTCTCGAACATGCATCGTCGCGGTACCATCCGCAGATGCCGGCGGTGACCGAACTGGCGCAAGCGTACCCGGATACGACGATCGTGCTCGATCACTTCGGCGGTCCGCTGGGAATCGGACCTTACGAAGGCCGGCGCGCAGAGATATTCGCCGAATGGAAGAAGAACATCGCGGAACTCGCGCGATGTCCGAATGTCGTGGCCAAGCTCGGTGGAATCAACATGCCGGTGAATGGATTCGGGTGGCATCGGAGGCCGGCGCCGCCGAACTCGGACGAACTCGTGGCGGCGACGCGGGACTACTATCTCCACACCATCGATCAGTTTGGGCCGCGCGGGCCAAGGCTCAGGCGGGTCCGATGTCCGTGGTTTTTCTGCATGGATTGGTCGAAGCTTCGCTCGGACTGAATCTGCCGCAAGAAATTCAGCCGGTGCTCGAGAGTTATCGCAATCAGCACGCTACCTATCAGCCGGCCGATGCGCGCTACCTGCAGATGCACACTATGCATTTACTCGGCGTGCGGCCGGAAGAGGAGAAATTCCTCTCCCCGGAATTTATCGCGGCAACTACGTTTACCGCGACTGCGCCCGAACTGCGCGATCGGATCCGCGCGCTCGGCGAAGGTGGCTATGATCAATTCGTCATTCAACTCGTGCCGGGACATGAGTCCGCACTGGAAGATTGGGTGCGGGTTTTCGAAAGCGTCTGAGACTGGGTATCTCATGAGGCACGAATTCGCCGGCGACCTTCGAAGCCACTTGTCGGAATTTAGCGGCGACGTGCCGAGCGTCATCTGAAGGAGATCTGCGAGCGAAGTCGTACCGCGCGAACCGAAATGCAATGGGTCATCCAGATGCGATGCGAGCCAATCCGTTTGCACCCGCGCGCCCGGGTCACCATATTTCGTGGGTTGCTCCGCCATCTTTTGCTCCAAAACAATTCGTTTTCGCGCGCATCCCGATGGATTATGCTTTTGCGTTCAGAACGGCAGATTCCTCAAGCCGCCATCAGAACACGTAACCCTTGCCGGCGATCGAAGGATTCGTCTCGGGGCTTAGTTTTGCGTTAATTCACAGGTCTGTTAAATCTGCGCTAATCTGGAAACTTCATCGATACTGTAGATTCAAGACCGGGCCTCAGCTCGGTGCAACGGAGGAAAGCCATGCGAGAAGTCTTGATTGTAGAGGCGGGCCGGTCGCCTATCGGCAAAAAGAAGGGATCACTGTCGAGTGCGCATCCCACGGAAATGCTCGCCCAGGTGATGGCCGAGGTCCTGAGGCGCGCGAAGGTCGCGCCCGCCGTTGTTGGCCAGGTGATCGGCGGATGCATCAACAAGGTCGGCGCGCAGGCGTTCAACGTGACCCGGACCGCATGGCTAACCGCCGGCCTTTCACCCGACGTCGCATGCTCGACCGTCGATTCGCAGTGCGGTTCCAGCCAGTTTGCCGTAAACCTGGCTGCGAGCATGATCTCGTCGGGCGCGGAGGACGTCGTGCTGGCGTGCGGCGTCGAGAACATGAGCCTGTTACCAATCGGCTCGGATGCGATCGCGGGGGCGCAGGCGAACCTTGGCAAGCCGATCACGCGCAAGTATCGCGAGCACTTCGAGTTCACCAGCCAGTTTGAAGGCGCCGAGCGAATCGCCACCAAGTACGGGATTACGCGCGATGACACCGACCGCTTCAGCCTCGAATCACAGCTTCGCGCGGCGCGCGCGATTTCCGAGGGGCGATTCGACGCTCAGCTCGTGCCACTCGAAGTTCCGGTCATCCAGGAAGGCGGAGAGCGCACCGGCGAGACGCGTGTAGTAACGCGCGACGAGGTTCCGCGGCAGACCAGCCTCGAGGCGCTCGCTGCGCTTAAGCCGGTTGCCCGTCCTGACGGAATCCACACCGCAGGCTCATCCTCGCAGGTAGCGGATGGCGCGGCTGCCGTGCTGCTGATGACGGCGGAGAAAGCGCGTGAGCTGGGCTGCCGCCCCCGCGCACGAGTGGTCGAAACGTGCCTGGTGGGATGCGATCCCGTGCTAATGCTCGAAGGGCCGATTCCGGCCACGCGCAAGCTGCTTAAGAGAGCGGGCCTCAACATCGCCGATATCGACGTGTTCGAGATCAACGAGGCGTTCGCGTCGGTGGTGCTGAGTTGGGCGAAAACGCTAGGCCCCGACATGAAGCGGGTAAATCCGAACGGCGGCGCGATAGCACTCGGGCATCCGCTTGGCGCGACCGGATGCGGGCTGGTGACCAAGGCGGTCAACGAGCTGGAGCGCAGCGCAGGCAAGCGCGCGATCATTACGATGTGCTGCGGCGGCGGTCTGGGCACCGGTACCCTGATCGAGCGCCTCTAGAGCTCAACTACAGCGCTACGCGTGTCAGGCGTCTCGCTCGAGCCTGTGTGTGGCGAATTACTGATTTCGCCAGAATCAGCAATTCGCCACACACAGGTAGCGCCCGAGCCAAACCCGACGATCTGACGAGTTTAGCTTGAGGAGATATTGAAGATACCGAGAAAAAAAGCGCAGCGTGCATCGCGCACGCTCAGGAGATGAGGACAATGGCTGTTGCCAGTAAGACCGAACCGACACAATCCGTAATGGAGGGGAATCGGTCGTTAGGCGACCGATTCGATCAGGCACTTCAGCGCGCATGCAAACTTCATCGCTCACAATTCCGTAAGGGAACCGAGATCCCGTATTTATCCCACTTACTCGCGGTCGCTTCGTTGGTTCTGGAAGATGGTGGCGATGAGGACCAGGCGATCGCCGCGCTGCTTCATGACGCCGTTGAGGATCAGGGTGGACGCCCGACGCTGGACAGCATTCGATTGGAGTTCGGCGATCGAGTAGCGAGCATCGTGGAGGCTTGCTCCGACACCGACATCCAGCCCAAGCCTGAGTGGCGCGAACGAAAGGAAAATTATTTGAATCATTTGAGGCATCTGCGCGAGGAAACTCGTGCCGAAGTGCTGCGTGTTTCCGCGGCCGACAAGCTCCACAACGCAAGGTGCATCACCGCAGACTATCGACGCTTCGGCGAATCGGTGTGGCAACGGTTCAACGCCGGTAAGAAAGAGCAGGCTTGGTACTACGGAGAACTAGCCCGGATTTATCGCGAGCACGGGGTGTCGGATTTTCTCAGCAGTCAGATCACGGAAGCGGCTGAACAGATCAAACGCGATTCTCTCGCGAGTAACACCTAGAAAAGTTCCGAGTTTCTTGTAGGCCAAGGTCTGTTGGCAAGTAAAGCGTGCCATCCACGCGCGACGCACCACGGGATCGACTCGCCGACGTGCTCAATCGAGGTCGTGCGGAAGTGACCATCCGGCTGGACTCACTTCCTTGCGCGATAAGCGTTACTCGGTAACGCGCCCTCAGGCGAGCGACATGATTTCGAGCCGGCGAATCGGGCAGAGTGTCATGCTCGTCCTCCTGGCAAATGCTCGTAATTTGCCACCTGTGTGTGGCGAATTACTGAGTTCGCCAGAATCAGCAATTCGCCACACACAGCCTCTCCATCAATCTGCCCATTGGGCCTTCTGAGAAATTGGCAGGTCATGGGAGGGTCCGACTCACCTCAACCTGACCCGACTCATCCCGCTGCAAATGAGGCGGCGCGGAATCGAGATGAAGTGCGACTCCAAGGCTTCTCCGAGAACCGACCCCGCGCTCCTGAAAATGATCTA
>CALAOW010000018.1 GCA_937889395.1 uncultured Pseudomonadota bacterium
CGGCCGTGGCTCGGCGCGTCAGGTACTTATCCGCTGCTCGACGCTCCTAGTCGCAAGAATTGCCCTCTTATATGATCGACTCGCCGGGCGGCATTCCGTGGGCAACGAAAGACGAAAAAGGAGAATCAATCGAATGAAGGTCGTTGTCGATGAGAAACTGTGTGAGGGGAACACGAAATGCCAGCAGACAGCGCCGGAAGTGTTCGAGGTGCGAGACGACGACAAGAGCCATCTGTTGATCGACAGTCCGCCCGAGCGCATGCGCGAAAAGATCAAGCTTGCGGTGCGGCTGTGTCCCCGCCAGGCCATTACGGTCAGCGATGACTAGAGGCCCGACAGGTCAGAATGCGGAATCGAGACGGAAATTGCGGGATCGCGGAGACACTTTTCAATGGAAACTGAGAATGCACTGTCGCTGGAATCGTTGAACATCATTGGACCCGACCATTACGCGAAAAACGGCTATCCGCATCGCGAGTGGACGTATCTGCGCAAGCACAAACCGGTTTTCCGGTGCGAGTACCCAAAGACCGATCCATTTTGGGCGATCACCAAACACGCCGACATCATGCAGATTTCCAAGCAACCGCGACTGTTCCTCAACGGTCCCCGCTTGCTGGTGTTTGTCAACGAGGACGGGCTGGAGCAGAGTCCGACGCCGCCGTTCCGCCACCTGCTCGACATGGATCCACCGGAACACGGCGAATATCGCGCGATTCTCAGCCGCCATTTCACGCCGCGCCAAGTGCAACCGCTGCAGCCTGAAATCGAGAGCATCACGCGACAGGTGCTCGACGACGTGACGGGGCGCGACAAGTGCGACTTTGTCACCGACGTATCGTCGAAGATTCCACTTGCCGTCATTGCCGAGTTGCTGGGTGTTCCGCATAAAGATTGGGAGCAACTCTTCAGATGGACCAACGAGACGATTGGCGGCGGCGACCCCGAGTTCCAGGCTGGAACGACCGCGCAGGAGACGATGGATCGTTCGCGGCTGGGCCTGTTCCAGTATTTCACCGACATGGTGGTGGAACGGATGAAGCACCCGACCAACGACATCACGAGCATCGTCGCCAACTGCAAGGTCAACGGACAGCCGATACCGCAGTTCGAGATGCTGTCGTACTATTTCCTGCTGGTCGTGGCCGGCAACGAGACCACGCGCAACGCGACCACCGGCGGTCTGCAAGCATTCATCGAGCATCCGGACCAGTGGCAAAAGCTCAAGCGCAATCCTGGGTTGATCGACTCGGCCGTCGAAGAGATCCTGCGCTGGACGACACCGGTTATTCAGTTCGCGCGGACCGCGAGCGAAGATACCGTGATTCGCGGCCAGAAGATCAAAGCCGGCGAATCGGTGTGCCTGTTTTATCCGTCGGCGAACCGCGATGAAGAAGTTTTCGCGGAGCCTTTCAAGTTCGACATCAGCCGCGATCCGAATCCGCAAATCGCATTCGGCATCGGCCAGCATTCCTGTCTCGGCGCAAACCTGGCGCGGCTCGAACTGAAGGTGATTTTCAGCCAACTCGCGCAGCGCCTAGATCACGTCGAACTCGCGGGTCCTGTCGAGCGGCTGCGCTCGAGCTTCGTCGGCGGAATCAAGCACATGCCGATCCGCATGAAGATGAAACCGGCGGCCGCCGCAGCCTGAGGCCACCTCTGAGCCAAGCGAATCCAGTTGTTCGATCTTGCGTGAGTGCGCCGCGCCGCTCGAGCGCTCAGTCGGGCCTCGATCCCGCACGCAAGCGCGCAAGATCGTAGTCGCGCAGCTGATCGATTCGATCGACCGTGACGTCGGGCGCCGGGTACTTGGCCGTCTCCTTCGCATCGGCCGCGTAATGCCCCTGCCGGGGGAACACCGTCGTCACGCGCGCGCCCCACGCCTTCTTCACCGCGTCCAGGATTCGCACCTTGTCATCGATCAACACGTAATGGTCGGCAGGATAGCGGGTCCGCACGTCGTCGAGTTCCTGTTCCTTGTGGATGTAAATCATCACCTTTTCATCGACGGCTTCGCGCAGTCCCGACCGTTCGATCTTGAGCGGCTGAAAGATCATGTCGCCATCGGACAGGATCGTTGTTTCACCGAACTGTTTGTACTGATCGATTACGTCGAGAGAACAGGGGAACAGGCGGTTGGCGAAATGGTAGTTCATCAGGAAGTACGACACCGCGATGATTCCGAAGTCGCGCGGATGATTGGCCCGATAGCGTTGCAGCGCGCCGAGATAGTCCGCGTAGCCGAGCTCGGTGCGCAACTGCTCGAAATATTCCCAGTAGCTCTCTTGTTGCTCGTGGCCGATGTCGCGCTCGAGATCGCGCTTCATGTCGGCAATGATGCGATCGTTGTCGATCAGGGTGTTATCGACGTCAAACAAAAAAACGACATGTTCTGCGGCCATCGGTCTTAAGATCCTCCGCCAACAATGATTGCGATTGTTGGCCTTCAAGCCAAACGGATTAGCATTTGTTGTACGCCGCGACCGGCGGACCGACTAGTCCAGCACGACGACGGAGCCTGCCTATTCGAGTCGCGAATGAATATAGGTCGTTACGCGCGAGCCCAGGGAGTCAGACGGTTCCGGTCATCTCTCTTCCGATTCACGCAAGAGACGGCTGATCCGAGCCATCAGTTCGCCCGAGTAGAAGGGCTTGGTGATGTAGTCATCGGCGCCGAGCGAGAAGCCCTTAACCACTTCAGCTTCGTCGCGATGCGCGCTGACCAGGATTACCGGCGTACTCCTGGTCGCCGAATCGCTGCGCAGAGCGGTCAGCGCTTCGAACCCATTCATATGCGGCATCGACACGTCCAGCAGCACCAGGTCGGGTTTTTCCTTACGGGCAATATCCAATGCCTCCGCACCGTCGTGCGCGATATCACACTCGAAATTGAAGTGCTTCAGGATCGTTGAGATCATAACGATGGTGGTGGCGTCGTCATCGGCGAGTACTACGTGCCGGGCACCCTTTCGAGCTGAGGGTTTAATCGCAACTGCCGCACGCTCGGCGAATCTGAGGATGCGGTAGGCCCTGAGCAACAATTCCTCGGGCTGCCATGGGCGTATAATGAAGTCGCGGTTGGGGTCGGCGATGGCCGCGAATCGTGTCACCAGTTCATCGAGTGTGCCGATGATGACCGCTGGCTTGCGGCTGCGCCCGATCATTTCGATCGGGGACGGTTGCTCGCCAGTGCCGGTGGCCGAAGCGTTGACGAAGCAAGCATCGAAAGGAGAAAAAGAGTTCAGCCCGGGAATATTAGGTGCGGCTCCGACCACGTGGCCGAATCCACGGGCGGTCCCCAACGCCACGATGATCGAATCCGCCTCAGGCGTTTCGAATCCCATCAAGGCGAATCTCCTGCCGGCTAACGATTGTCTAATGATCTGGTCCATGGGGACTCGGTTCTCCCTGCTGCCGAAAAAATGCCGAACAGTCGATCTGGCAGGCGCCAACGCATTGCGCCGGGCGCGATCGACCCTGCGTTGATACGCAATGTACGTGCCTTGCAGCGATGACAAGCAAAGGCGCAGATAGCGCAGCGCGGAGGCCAGACTACGTCGCTGAGGAGGCCGTACAAGCTGTTGGATTCAACGGCCGACCGAAGCGGAGACAGCCATGTCGCGCTTTGGGACATGTATGGCGGCCTCGCTCATCGCGCTCTGAATGCTCGCCTTGACAGTGCCGGTCCTATTGCGCGAAACGGATGCATCATGAGCGAGAGAACCAGCATCCTGAGTCCGGCCGCGCTATGGCGACGGCTGGGGTTGGCGCGTCACAACTGGCCGGGCAGATTTACGGTCCTGCTCGCGACGATTCTGCTGCTGCTCGTCACCCAGCCGATTTTCTCGGGTCACGCCTTCGCGCAGATTTTTGCGACGGCGACGATATCGCTTGTGTTGCTGTCCGCTGTTTATGCATTTCGCACGACCAAGACCTACTTCACGATTGCGCTAATACTGATAGTGCCTGCGCTCGGAAGCCGATTCGTGCTGCAATTCACGGCGAACCAAACGCTCGAGATGGCCGGCGCGATCTGTTCGTGTCTGTTCCTGACCGTGACGGTCGTTGCGCTGGTATCCAGGCTGTTCACCGTAAAGAGCGTTAGCTTCGACATTATAAGCGCCGCGATTTGCGCGTACCTGCTGATTGGCGTCGCATGGGCCTATGCGTTCGCACTCGTCGAACTGCGGAATCCTGGTTCGTTCAGCATCGCGCTTTTCCAGAAGAGCGCGGGGGGCGGCTCGCCTCTGCTCCCCTCGCTTCACAACTTCACCTACTACAGCTTTGTGTGCCTGACGACGACGGGGTTTGGAGATATCACGCCGGTCTCCGAGGGCGCGCGCAGCCTGTCGGTAATGGAGGCGGTGTTCGGCCAGTTGTATATGGCGATCCTTGTTGCGCGGCTGGTCGGTCTCGAGATCGCTCAATCGATGAAAGAGGAGCGTTAGCCAGATGCCCGGACTTTTGACACATAGTAGTGATTTGCTGAAGTACATGGGCTTGCCCCAAGGGTGTCGGGCGCCCGTCGCAATTATACTCACACACTCTCAGCGGCGCTCGAACTGCTTCGTACCGGACAGTATCGACCGCGCCTCGCTGCCGATCATTCATTGCGGAATCCAGATGGGAGCGGCGCTGAACAGATGGTCAACGATACCTATCTGGTACGCGAGGAACAGGCCAAAGCCGAAACTCAGGAGTCCCGAGCCAGTGACGAGGCTTTGATGGATCCAGAGCGCTCGCCGCGACACGACCATGAACGGCGTGGCGATTGCGGTTGTGATGAGCCCCATTCCGATGATCGTACCGACGCAGAAAATCGCGAGGTAGAGCGTCGCCCATAGCGGTTGCGGAATCGCGCTCAGGACCAGCAACGCTATCGCGGCGCTGCCGGCGAGTCCATGGACGAGGCCGACTGCGAACGATCTGAGCAGCGGACGGCGCGCGGCGAACGGCGGCAACTCTTCAGCGGGGATTCGATGATCGTCATGCATCGCGTCGTCGGTAACTTCGTGAGCATGAACGTGAACGTGTGGATGCAGGTGCACGGCGCCGTCGTGAGCGTGAGCGTGCGCATGGACGACCAAGCCTTCCTGCTCCGATGAACTCGCGCGCATCCGGGTCGCCGCTTTGCGAATCAAGCTTGCTGCTGCGCCGACGCCGAGCATAATCAGCACGACCGCGACCGCGAATTCCATTGCCAGTCCGAGCCGAACCGGGATCGCAATTTTGAAAACTATGATGGCGGCGCCCACCAGCAGCACGGTCAGCGTGTGGCCGAGTCCCCATACGACACCGATCCTGGCCGCAACGACCACGCGGCGTTCGCGGCTCAGAATGGTGGTGACCGCGATCACGTGATCGGGATCGGTAGCGTGGCGCATTCCGAGTAGCAGTCCGAGGAGCGCGATTGCCAGCGGCGCGGCATTGGCAGGGATCATCTGGTTGGTTCCTTCAGC
>CALAOW010000019.1 GCA_937889395.1 uncultured Pseudomonadota bacterium
ACCGGCGTGCTCCATCGCGGAGCGCGCCGGTGCCGTCTTCCGTTCTACAGCCTAGTCCAGTTCGTATCTCTGGCGCTTACGCCACAATGTCGCGACGTTGATTCCCAGCATCTCGGCCGCCTCTTCGAGCGTCATGGCCTGCTCGAGCACCACTTCGATATGCCGCCGCTCCATCTGCTCCAGCGTGTGGCTGTGATCGAGTTTGTCGGGTGACGCGAGTATTTTGTCCGGCAGATCGCTTAGATCGATCGTCTCGCCGCGGCTCAGGATTACCGCGCGTTCCATCACGTTGCGAAGCTCGCGGATATTGCCCGGCCACGAGTAAGACACCAGCGCCTCGCGCGCCTCGGGCGCGATCGAATGGGCCGGCTTGTGATGCGTCTGTGCGGCTTGCGCCGCGAAGTGCTCGGCCAGTTTCAGGATTTCTCCCGGCCGGTCGCGCAGCGCCGGTACATTCAATTCGATCACGTTGAGCCGGTAATAGAGATCCTCGCGGAAGCGCTTTTCTTTGACCAGTTGCTCGAGATGCTGATTGGTCGCGGCGATTATGCGCGCATCCACTTTGATCGTCTGCGCGCCGCCGACGCGCTCGAACGTCCGCTCCTGCAGAAAACGCAGCAGCTTGGATTGAACCACTGGCGTCAGGTCGCCGATCTCGTCGAGCAGAACAGTTCCGCCCTCGGCCGCTTCAAGACGTCCGGGCTTGTCCTTGATCGCACCGGTAAACGAACCGCGCACGTGCCCGAACAGTTCACTTTCCAGCAGATGCTCGCTGAGCGTCGTGCACGCGACCTGCACAAACGGTCCGTCTTTGCGCGGACTCAAGCGGTGTATGTACGACGCCAGCATGCTCTTGCCGGTGCCGCTTTCACCGGTGATTAAAATGGTCGCGTCGCTGTCAGCCACCTGCGCCGCGGTCTCCGCGAGCTTTCGCGAATGCGGACTGTACGTGAGGAACGGCTCGGGCTCGGTCAGGCTCTCGATCCGATCGCGCAGTTCTTTGTTCTCGGCGCGCAGTTCGTGCACCTCAAGCGCGCGCGCGACGACGTGCACGATGTGGTCGGCCGTGAACGGCTTGGTGATGTAGTCGTACGCCCCTTGGCGCATCGCCTCGACCGCGTCGGGAATCGAGCCGTATGCCGTCATCATCACGACCGGTAGTGACGGGTTGAGCCGTTTGATTGACCCGAGCAGCTTCAGCCCGCTCATCCCTGCCATGCGGACGTCGGAGACGACCACCGCGGGCGCCGATGACCCGAGCAGTTCCAGAGCGCGTTCCGCGCTTTCCGCCACAGTCACTTGATGGCCTACGGATTCAAGGCTCGCCGCCAGAACGCGGCGGATATTGCGGTCGTCATCGACGACAAGGATGTTCGCCAAGCGCTTCCCCGGTTAACCGTGCAGCTTCCATTTTACCGCTCGATGGGCCGACGGCATCAAGAGTGTCCACGTCTCGCGATATTGCAAGTTGCACGGCCCTAAAACCTCAAGCCATTGCGATTTGCACTTTGAAGTTTCCAAAAGGCAATAAGGTCAGGCGGAATCATTGCGGTCTGCATCTTGCACATTGAAATGCCTGCATCGCCGGCATTTTCGGCGTTTGCTCGGGAGATTTTCATACTTGGCAGGGACTCCAAAAATTTCGAGCGCCGAGCCGGCTCGGCCGCAGTCAACCTTCGGCAGACAAACCAAAGCAATCGTAGTTACCACCGGGATGCTCGCCTTCATCTCCTTCTGGCGAGCGTCCGCGATCGTGCTATGCGATCTCGCCTCGACAGCCTACTACATCGGCGGCATCGTCGAGCAGGCCTGCGGTCGCTCTGCCCCATACTTCATTCTCGCCGTCATGCTGTTCTCGTACGCGGTGCGCGCCGTGTACGTGGAATCGTGCTCGATGTTTACGCGCGGCGGCGTCTATCGCGTCGTCAAAGAAGCGATGGGCTCGACGCTGGCAAAAATCTCGGTGTCGGCCCTGATGTTCGACTATATCCTGACCGGGCCGATCAGTGGCGTCTCGGCCGGCCAATACCTGGTCGGTTTGATCAACGAACTGCTCAAACTTGCGCATTCCAGCATCATTCTGCCGCCTGATTTCACGGCCGCCTTCTTCGCCATAGCCGTGACCGTATATTTCTGGCGTCAGAATATTCTTGGCATCGAGGAATCCAGCGGCAAGGCGATGCGAATCATGCAGGTCACGACCGTGATGGCCGTGACTATGATCGTATGGTGCGGCCTGACGATTTTCATGCGCGGCGCGCATCTGCCGCCGTTCGAGTTGAAGTTCACCGACGACTCTCTGGGATGGCTCAAGCACTTTCCAGGCGCGCGCACCATCGGCACGCTTGGAATCCTGATCGCGTTCGGCCATTCGATCCTCGCGATGTCGGGTGAGGAATCTCTGGCGCAGATCAATCGCGAGATCGAGGCGCCCAAGCTCAAAAATCTCCTGCGCACCGGCCTGATCATCTTCATTTACAGCCTGCTGCTGACCTCGTTGGTGTCTTTTTTCGCGGTTATGATCATCCCGGACAGCGTCCGGATGGCCAACTACGGCGGCGATCTGATTGGCGGGCTCGCGATGTTCATGGTCGGCCCGCTGTGGGCGCGCCTAGCGCTGCGCGCGTTCGTGGTATTCGTCGGATTCCTGATTCTGGCCGGCGCCGTTAACACCGCGATCGTCGGTTCGACCGGCGTGCTTACTCGCGTCGCGGAAGACGGCGTACTGCTCGACTGGTTCCGCCATCCGC
This sequence comes from uncultured Pseudomonadota bacterium, assembly GCA_937889395.1. Classification (GTDB taxonomy): domain Bacteria; phylum Desulfobacterota; class Binatia; order Binatales; family Binataceae; genus Binatus. Next base: position 2,751 of record CALAOW010000019.1, read on the forward strand.
ACAAGAAATACGGCACCAACTATCGCATCGTAAATATGGTCGCGATGCTCCAAATAGCCACCATCGTGCTCTCGCGCGGCGACATGTTCGTGCTCGGCGAGGCTTACGCGTTCGGCGTCATCTGGAGCTTCGTCTTCAAAACGCTCTCCGTGCTGATTCTGCGCTACAAGGACCAGTACCATCGCTTGTGGAGGATGCCGCTGAATCTGACCTGGTTCCGCCCCGGCGGTAAGGACTTTCCGCTCGGTCTCACGCTGACGTTTGTGGTTTTGTTGGCGACCGCAATCGTCAACCTGTTCACCAAGCAGGTCGCAACGATCTCAGGCATCAGTTTCACGCTCGCTCTGTTCGTGATTTTCGAGATTTCGGAAAAGATCAACGGACAAGCCGCGCATGCCTACGGCGAGGAACCCGAGAAGTTTAATCTGCAACTGGTCGAGGAAGGCCAAGTCGATCCGATTCATCTCGGCCTAGTCGCTCCGCACAAGCGGCTGATTGCGATCCGCGATCCCAACAATCTCGCACATTTGCATCGCTACTTGTCCGAGCGCGATGACGCCGAGCTGATCGCGATGACCGTGCGAACCGAGAAGGGACTTGCCTCCAGCGACGGCGGTCAAATCTTCACCGACGCCGAAGAAAAGTTGTTCAGCAAAGTCGTTAAGGTCTGCGAGGATCACGGCCGCGCCGTCACGCCGCTGGTGTGCGTCTCCAACGACCAGGTCTATGCGATCGCCCGCATGGCGTATCTTCTCAGCGTCGATGAAGTCGTGATGGGCGTGTCCGCGCGCTTCAACCCCGACGTCCAGCTCGAGAACTTCGCGATGCACTGGGGGTCGCTCGGCGACTCGGAAGAGCATCACGTAAAAGTACGCGTGCTCTCCGACCAGCGGGACATCCGCGCCGAAATCTGATCCGATGGCGCGTCCGCGTTGGGCGAAGGGCACACGTCAGGCTATGATCCAATGATGGCTAAATTTAATCGACTTCTGACCAGCATTTTGATCGGGACTCTGCTGACCGGAACCGCGTTCGCCCTGAACGGTGAAAAGTATCTCGCGGACGCAAGCGTAACACTGGCGCAGGCACGCGAGGCCGCACTTAAGGCCTATCCGGGCAAGATCGTCTCGGAGGAACTTGAGAAGGAATCTGGCGGCAGCGGACTCCGCTACTCGTTCGTTATTCGCCATCACACGGCCAAGCACGAAGTCGGAATCGACGCAAAGACCGGCGCGCTGCTGGAAAACTCGGTAGAGGGCAAGAACCCCGACTGAGATCTCGACTCGTCGGATTCACGACCCTTCGATCTTGACCGCGCGATCGCCGGGAACCCGCGCCAGGCCCGCCCCTACCCGCCTTGGGTGGCGATGCGACTCCAGCTATGATCGGCTTCTCTGGATGCAGCCATGATCGCAATCGTCGATTACAAAGCCGGCAACCTTACCAGCGTTCAGCGCGCGCTCGAATTCCTCGGCCATCAATCCGAGATTACCGATCGCGCCGAGCGCATCGTCGCCGCCGATCGCGTAATCCTGCCGGGAGTCGGAGCCGCCGGCGCCACGATGGAAAATCTGCGCGCTCTCGGACTCGTCGAAGTTCTCCGCGACGACGTAGCCCGCGCCGGTAAACCATTCCTGGGCATCTGCATCGGCATCCAGCTGCTGCTCGATCGCAGCGAAGAGGGCGATGTCGATTGCCTCGGCATTATCGCTGGCCGTGTCGTGCGCTATCCGCGCTCGATTGACGGCCGCCCGCTCAAGGTCCCGCAAATCGGATGGAACCGCGTGCGCCAGACGCGGCCTCATCGAGTCTTCGCCGGCGTGCCTGACAACACCCACTTCTATTTCGTCAATTCGTATTATCCGATTCCCGACGACCCCTCGATGGCGATTGCCGCTTCCGACTACGGCATTCCGTTCACCGCGGCCGTCGCGCGCGACAACGTGCTCGCGACTCAATTCCATCTCGAAAAGAGCGGCGCGGCCGGCCTCAAACTGCTCGACAACTTCTGCCGGCTGAGTTGCTGACGATGCTCGCGAAACGAATCATCCCATGCCTCGATGTCCGTGACGGGAAAGTCACCAAGGGCGTGCGCTTCCTTAAGAACGTCGATGTGGGCGATCCGGTCGCGATGGCGCGCTACTACTACAATGAGGGCGCTGACGAGATCGTCTTCTACGATATCACCGCATCCAACGAGCGCCGCGGCATCATGCTCGACGTGGTGCGCGCGGTCGCGCGCGAAATTTTCATTCCTTTCAGTGTCGGCGGCGGGCTTCGCACCCTCGAAGACATGCGCTCCGTCCTGCTCGCGGGCGCCGAGAAAGTCTCGATCGACTCCGGCGCGGTGCGCAATCCCGCGCTTATCTCCGAGGGCGCGCGCGCGTTCGGCAGCCAGTGCGTAGTGCTCTCGATGCAAGTGAAAAAGACCGGCGCTCGTCCCGACGTGCCGACCGGTTACGAAGTCGTGATCGACGGCGGACGCCGGCCCACCGGTCGCGACGCGCTGGCATGGTCGCTCGAGGGCGAGCGGCTTGGCGCCGGCGAGCTGTGCATCAACTCGATCGATCGTGACGGCACCAAGCTCGGTTACGATCTCGAGATCACGCGCCGCATCAGCGAAGCCGTTTCGATCCCCGTGATTGCGTCAGGTGGAGCCGGCGAACCCGCTCATCTGCGCGACGCGTTCACCATCGGCCTCGCCGACGCCGCTATCGTCGCATCCATCGTTCATTATGGAGAGCATCCGATACCCGCGCTGAAGTCATATCTCAAACGCAACGGCGTCGAGATTCGCGACGCCGTCACGCTCGACTTGACCCCACCATGAAAATTGCCTTCGTAGTTTCGGAGTTCAACTCTGAGGTGACCGCGCCGATGGAACAGCGGGCGCGTCGCCACGCCGAGTCGCTCGGAGTCGAGGTCGCGCGCGTGGTCCTCGTTCCCGGCGTGTACGACATGGCCCCGGTCGTAAAAGCTCTCCTCCAGCGCCAGGAAATCGAAGGCGTGGTGATGATCGGCGCGGTGATCAAGGGCGATACCAATCACGACGAGCTGATCGCGCATGCGATCGCCGGCGCAGGCATCCAGCTTTCGATCGAGTTTGACAAGCCGGTCGGTCTCGCCATCACCGGCCCCGGCATGACTGACGACCAGGCCGTCGCGCGAATCGACAACGCCAAAAACGGCGTCGAGGCTGTGGTCCGCGTCGCTCGCGCGCTCAAGGAAATTCGCGGTTAGCTCCCGAGCGCTCCACAGGTGTTGAGAAACCGTTGCGCTCCTCGTTGAGAGCGTGCGCCCGACTCCCTATACTCCTCGACGTTGGGATTGAAGATGGTAGAGGCGGGCGGCGGCGACAAAACTTTTTCCACGCGCACGGCTGCGAGAATTCTCGCGGTCACTCCCGAGCGTATTCGCTACTGGGTCAAGCGCAATCTTGTGCGCCCGTTGAATTCAGGCGGTCGCAAGTATCGTTTCGCGTTCAATGATCTGCTTGAGATGCGTATGGCCAAGGAACTGCTCGGCAGCCGGCAGCATATCAATCCGATCCAGCGATGTATCGAACGGGTGCGCGCGCTCGTCGATCCGGACCGCTCAGTCACGTCGCTGAAACTCGTCAATGACGAAGGCCGCATCATCGTGCGCGACGGTCCCTCGCTGATCGAGGCTGAGACCGGCCAGTTGTTGCTCGACTTCGACCGCAGCTATCAGCCCGGCAAGGTCGAGGACGGTTTCGGTCCTGCCCGCGTGCGCGAGCGCTTCGAGGAGGCGCGCCGGGTCGCCGACGAGGATCCGCTCCGCGCGCTCACCATCTACAGCGAGCTCGTCGGCCGCGAGCCCGCCAACTTCGAGGCGCATCTGCGCCTCGCCACGCTGCTCGAACGCGAGGGCGACCTCGGCGGCGCGCTTCGCCATCTGCTCGGCGCGGCCGCGATCGTTCCCGCCAGCGCCGACGTCCACCTGAAGCTCGGCCTGCTCTACCGCAAAAAGGACGAGCATCAGAATGCGCTGCGAAGTTTTTTGTGCACGCTGGAATGCGATCCCGCCAACGTCGAGGCCCATCGCAACGCCGCCGAGATGTACGAAACGATGGGCCGCAAACGCGACTCGCAGCGCCATCTGAGCGCCATCCATCGTTTGATCAAAGGCGACTGATCGCTCCAACCGCCGGCGCTCGCGCCGCGTGTTGAATCACCGCAACTCGCGGCGATAAGCTCGCTGCTATGCCGCGCGATTCGCTCAAACCAATCGACATCCTGCGCCACGAACTGAAAGCGTTGCGCTTCATCCTCGACAACTTTCACTCGGGCAAACTCGGTGCCGAGGGCCTTCCTCCGCGCGAGGATTTCCAATCCCCGCAAGGCCGCGCGCTCTACGATTCGATCGTCAAATCTCCCGACCGCAATGCCGCCGAGCGTGCGATTGCAAAGCTCGAACTCGACGACGTTGACATCGATTCGTTCCTGCACCTGAGCGGCGAGCACTACTACACCTATCCTGCCCTCGTCCGCGAGCGCGCGGCGGCTATTCGCACGGGCAAGCTCACGGTCGAAGGCGCGTGAGTTCTTCGATCCCCAAAGAGATCCATCTGATCCTCGATTCGGCGGGCGCGCTGATCGTCTTTCAGGAAAAGGGCGCGACGTGGGCCGGCGTGCTCGCGTTCTCCAGCGAGGATCGAGCGCGCGAGTTCTGCCGCACCAGCAATCTCGACGCTGCCGAGGTCGCTGCGATTTCGACTGGCGATCCCCAGGCCGTCGCCGGTCTGATCGCCTCGATCAAGCGGCGCGCAATCCGCAACCTCCTGCTCGATCTCGACTACAAGACCGGCGCGTGCACGCAAATCGACTTCGTGGGCGACTCTTTCGGCGACCCGATTGCCCGCCAACTGACGCCACGAGGCAAGCACTGATTATGCAGCGCAATTTATCTGCGGTCCGCCCACTGAAAAACGGCGACGCTGTGCCGCGCCAATTTACTCCGCCCGTTCATCATTAGATCTTCCGATGCCGTCTATCTGCTCGCTGTTGCCGGAACAAATTGAACAGGCGCGCGGCCGCCTCGACGGCATCATCAAGCCGACCCCACTGATGCGCAGTGCGACGCTCGAGCGAATCCTCGAAGCGGACGTGCGCATCAAGCCCGAAAATTTGCAGAAGACCGGCTCGTTCAAGATTCGTGGCGCCTACAACCGGCTCATCACGCTCACCGACGAGCAAAAATCGCGCGGCGTCGTCGCCGCTTCGGCGGGTAATCACGGCCAGGCGCTCGCCTATGCCGCCACGCGTGCGGGCGTGACCGCGACGATTGTGATGCCGGCCACGGCCGCGATCGCCAAAATCGACGCGACCCGCAGCTACGGACAGTCGGTCGTGCTCGAAGGTGTCGATTATCAAGCGGCGCACGCGGCGGCGACCAAGATTTGCGCCGAACGCGGCGCGAGCTTCATCGACGCTTACGACGATTCGTATGTGATCGCGGGGCAGGGCACCGTCGGAATGGAAATCGCCGACGAAGTTACGCCCGACGTGGTGATTGTCCCGGTTGGCGGCGGCGGATTGATCGCGGGAATCGCGGCTGCGCTCGCGCTGCGCGCGCCCAACGCCGAGGTGATCGGTGTCGAGGCGGCAGGCTCACCTCAACTGTCCGCGAGTCTCGCCGCCGATGCGCCCGCGTCGATCGGCCGTCCCGTTGATACCATTGCCGACGGTCTCGCCACCGGCCGCATCGGCGCGATACCGTTCGAGGTGATGCGCGGTCGCGTCAGACGCGCCGTCACCGTGGATGACTTCGAAATCGGCGAGGCCGTCCTGCTGCTCCTCGAGCGCCTGAAACTTCTCGCCGAAGGCGCCGGCGCCGCCGCGCTGGCGGGCGCGTTCAAACTCAAGGACGAACTGAAAGGCAAGACCGTGGTCCTGGTCGTGAGTGGCGGCAATATCGACATCAACCTGCTCGACCGGATTATCGGCCATGGCTTGGTGAAGGTCGGGCGGCTGTTTCGAGTCGCCGTCGATTTGCGCGATCGCCCCGGCGAGCTCGGCAAGCTGGTGTCAATGATCGGCGCGACCGGCGCCAATGTTCGCGCGATCGATCACGATCGCACCCGCCGCGACGTCGCGATCGGCGGCGCCCGAGTGATGCTGGAACTGGAAACCCGCGGCCCCGCGCATATCGACGCGATCCGCGAGCAACTAAAACTCCACGGCTACGACTTTACGGTCCCCGCCGTCGGCTGAAGCAGAGATTGGATCTTACCTCGCCTTACTTTACGGGAGAGGAGGCCGACCGCTTGGCGGTCGGTAGGTGAGGGTTCTGGGGCCCCCTGCCTACGTGAACATCGCGGCGATGCCTTTCGGCCTCACCGTCTTGCCCGCCGGCTTCATCGAATGCGCGAGCGCATCGAGCTTCTGCTTGAACTGTTCCATCTCGGCCGCCTGCTTCGCTTCGAACGCCGCCGGGTTGCGCGCCGGCTTGCGCTCGAATGCCTCCCGCTCCGCCCGTCGCCGATTGTAGAAGCCCTCGAAAGTCTCCCTCACCGCCCGGTACATCGCGGTCTTCGGCACGAATGATCCCAAGCATGACGGGCAATGGAACACCACGCCCTGCGCGAACAGCCGATACGGAATCGTCCACGGCTTGTTGCAATCCTTGCAGATGACGGGCACTTCCCACGCCAGTGGATTGAATTCCTCGCTATCCGCTGAAGTCGCCGCCACCGGCTTTGGCGCTGTTGCAACCGGCGCTGCCGCCACCGGCTTGGGCGCAGGCGCCGCTGCAGGCTTCGCAGCCGCCACCGGCGCGAGCTTTGGTGCGACCGCTCCTGCTGCGACCGCAGGCTTGGGTGCTGCCGCTACCGGTGCCACCGCAGGTTTTGCAGCCTCCGCCGGCGCTGGCGCGGGCTTGGACGCGACCGCTGCGGCATTGGCCGCGGGCGCTGCCGCGCCGGTGGCGACCGCCGGTTTGCGAAAGCGCGACGGTGCGTCGTCGGGGAAGGTCTCGTCGGGATGCAACTTGCGGGCGCGCGCGAGCAGCACGCCTTCGTTCTCCACGTTGGCCGGGTCGGGGATGCAGCAATCGACGGGACAGACCGCCGCGCACGCTTCATGGTCGAAAAAGCCGACGCATTCGGTGCACTTCGACGGTACGATGAAATAGACGTCTTGTGCGATCGCAGGACCGGTCGCGCCGTCGAGCTCCCACGGCACTCCGCCCGCGTAAATCGCCGTGTTAGGACATTCCGGCTCGCACGCTCCGCAATTGATGCATTCGTTCGTGATCGTCGTCGCCATCT
>CALAOW010000020.1 GCA_937889395.1 uncultured Pseudomonadota bacterium
AGCCGCCCGCGGTGACGCTGTATTCATGCGGGCCGACGGTCTATCTGCCGCAGCATCTTGGGAATCTGCGCGCGTACGTGTTCGTGGACAGTTTGCGCAGGGCGCTGGAGTTCAACGGCTACCGGGTGCGCCACGTGATGAACGTGACGGACGTCGGCCACATGACGGGGGACGTGGACGAAGGCGAGGACAAAGTCGAGAAAACCGCACGGGCGCAAGGGAAAACGCCACTGGAAGTCGCGAACTATTATTTCGAGCAGTTCCGGCGCGATTGCGCCGCGCTCAATCTCGAGCCGCCGCACGTGTGGTCGCGCGCGACCGATCATATCGGCGACATGATCGCGCTTAGCGCGAGAATTATCGACGCGGGATTCGCGTACGTCACGAAAAGCGGCGTGTACTTCGACGTCGAGAAGTATCGCGGGAGCAACCGGGCCGGGCGGCTCTCGCGCCAGAGCCTCGACGAGCAGAGCGCGACGCAGCGCCTCGAGCATTCGGCCGACAAGCATAGCCCGCACGATTTCGCGCTGTGGGTGCTCGACCAGCCGGACCATCTGATGCAATGGGAGAGTCCGTGGGGACGCGGCTATCCGGGCTGGCATATCGAGTGCTCGGCGATGGCGATGAAATACCTGGGCGAGACTATCGACATCCACACCGGCGGTATCGATCACATCCCGGTGCATCACGAGAACGAGATCGCGCAATCTGAAAGCGCCACGCACAAGCCGTTCGCGCGGTACTTCGTGCACAACGCGTTCCTGGTCGGCAGGGAGGGGGCCAAGATCAGCAAGAGCGCGGGCAAGTTCCCGCTGCTGAGCGATCTTGGGCCGGCGGGGATCGATCCGCAGGCGTTTCGGATTTTCTGTTACGGCGCGAAGTACCGTTCCGAAATTGCGTTCAACGACGACGCGATCCGTGCGGCGCAGAGCAATCTCGATTATTTTCGGGAGTTCGCGCGCAGCGTGCCGGATGACGCGGCGGCGGACGGGGTCGAGGCGGCGGGATGGGCGGCGGAGTATTACGAGCGCTTCCATGGCGCGATTAACAACGATCTGAACACGCCGCAGGCTCTGGCGGTGGCTCTGGAACTGATCGCGGAATCATACCGGCGCAAGGATTTCCGGGCGTGGCCGACACTGCGAGCGCTCGACGCGGTGCTGGGACTCGACTTGGGAAAGCATCGCGAGTCGGCGCACGCGGGCTCGATCGCGGCGGACGTGCAGCAATTGATCGACAATCGAACGGCGGCTCGCAAGGCGAAAGACTTTCAACTGGCCGATGAACTGCGCAAGGAAATCGAGCGGCGCGGCTACGAGGTCAAGGATAATCGCGACGGCACGGCGAGCTATCAGCGCCGGCAGGGCTGAGCGATTGCGAGCGAGGGGCATTTCGGGGCGCGGGTTTGCCTTGAATGGTTGCGCAAAAGTCTCTTAGAATCGCGCCTTGACGAGTCAAATCGTCCGCCCAGAAGGAAGCGATGGTGATTGAGTTAAAGAAGTTCGACACGAGGCTGCAGGCCGAAGGACCCGAGGTGCGCCATCTCGATCCGGCTGCGGCGCCGTTTTACCTGCCGATTGACGACGAAGTGGAAATCTTCACCGCCGCGTACAAAGCCCGCCTGCCCGTGCTGCTCAAAGGACCGACAGGGTGCGGCAAGACGCGCTTCGTCGAGCACATGGCGCATCAGCTGTCCTCGCTGGCGGACGGACCCAATGAGCTGATAACGGTTGCGTGTCACGAGGATCTGACCGGCAGCGACCTGGTGGGCCGCTTCCTGATCCAGGCGGACGAGACGGTGTGGGTTGACGGTCCGCTGACGCAGGCGGTGCGGCGCGGCGCGATTTGTTACCTGGATGAAGTGGTGGAAGCGCGCAAGGACACGACGGTGCTGATTCATCCGCTGTCGGATCACCGGCGGATTCTGCCTATAGAAAAGCGCGGCGAGACGATCGAGGCGCACAAGGGATTTCTGCTGGTGATTTCGTACAATCCCGGCTACCAGAGCATCCAGAAAAACCTGAAGCATTCGACGCGCCAGCGGTTCGTGACGATCGAGTTCACGTATCCGCCAGCGGACAAGGAAGTCGAGATTATCGCGCACGAGGCGGGAGTCGAACAGGATATCGCGCTGCAGCTCGCGGTGCTGGGCGAGAAGGTGCGTCATCTGAAGGCGTCGGGATTGGAGGAGGGCGTTTCGACGCGCCTGTTGATCTACGCCGGGGAGCTGATGCGGCAGGGGATTGCGCCACGGCGCGCCGCGACCGTCGCGGTCACCTGGTCGCTGACCGACGAAGCGGACAGCAAACGCGCGATCGACGAAGTGGTAAAGGCGATCTTTCCATGAGTTGCGGCAAGATTCCCGAATCGACGCGAATGACGCCAACAAATTCAGCGAGGTCGCGCAAATGACAGTCTCCGCAAAGTTCAAGGTGATTCTGGTTTCGGTTTCAGCCGCGATGCTGGTCGCGGGCGCGTCCGCCATGGCGCAAGAGCTGCAAGGGCTTCAGGCAAAGTCGGGACCGAGGCTGGATTTCCCGGCCGGGCTGGCGACCGACGGCCACGCGGTTTACGTATCGAACAGCCGCAACAATACGATCGAGGCGATCGATGCGGCGTCGAAATCGCTCCGAATCGTCGCCGGCAAACTTTTCCAGCAAGGCAGCAACGACGGCGCCGGCGATTCGGCGCGCTTCAACAGCCCGGACGGGATGGCGATCTCCGGGCAGGATCTTTATCTTTGCGACACCGACAATTCCGACATCCGCAAGGTTAATATCGGCAGCGGGACGGTCACCACGATTGCGGGGACGGCGAATATCGGGGGCACCGAAGACGGTACCGGCTCGGCGGCGCATTTCAACCTGCCCACGCAAATCGCGACCGATGGCACCTCGCTGTACGTAGCCGACAGCGGCAACAACTCGATCCGGCGCATCACGCTTGCCGACATGAAGGTCAAGACGATCGCGGGACAGCCGGGCGCGGCGGGGAAGACCGAGGGTAATCCAGGCAAGTCACAGTTCAGCGGACCGCGCGGAATCGCGGTGGACAAAAAAGCCATCTACGTCGCGGATACCGGCAACGAGGTGATCCGCAAGATCGATATCTCGACGCTGGAGACCAGCACGATTGCGGGCAGCGGCGCGGAAGGGGACAAAGACGGTCCCGCGCTGGCAGCGCAGTTCAACAATCCCGGCGCGATATGCACCGACGGAACGATGCTCTACGTGCTGGACGCCGACAATCATTCGATTCGCAAGATCGATCTCACCGCCAACACCGTAACCAAACTGACGCTGGTCAACGGGCATATCGGTTCGGGCTGCGCGCTCACCAGCGACGGCAAGCAACTGTACTTCTCCGACACCACGGAAAACGCGGTGGAGGTCGTCGATACGACCAGCGGAAACTTCACCACGCTCTATCCGCCGGGGCAGTAGGGCACGCGCGACGGGCATCGCGTCTTGATCGATCTGCGCAGCGACACGGTTACGTTGCCGACGCCCGAGATGCGCGAGGCGATCTCGCGCGCCGAGCTGGGTGACGACGTTTACGGCGAAGACCCGAGCGTGAACCGGCTCGAAGCGATGGCGGCGTCGATGATGGGGAAGGAGGCGGCGATGCTGGTGCCGAGCGGCACGATGGGCAATCTGGCCGCGATGCTGACGCATTGCGCGCGCGGCACCAAGGCGATAGTCGGCTCGCAGTCGCACACCAATCTTTACGAGGCGGGCGGCGCGTCGGCTCTGGGAGGCATCGTGCTCGCAGCGGTTGCCAATACCGACGACGGCGAGCTCGACGCGGACGCGCTCGCGCGCGAGCTTGGGACGCCGGCCGACGAGCACTTCGCGCAGCCGTCACTGGTCGTCATCGAGAACACTCACAACCGATGCGGCGGCGCGCCGATCAAGCTATCGCACATGGCGGAAGTTTCCGCGGCGGCGCATCAACGAAAAATCCGGCTGCATCTTGACGGCGCGCGAATCTTCAACGCGGCGATTGCGCTGGAAACGACGCCGAGGGAAATCGCGAGCGGCGCGGATACGGTATCGTTTTGCCTGTCGAAGGGGCTTGGATGTCCGGTGGGATCGATTCTGTGCGGGAGCCGCGAATTTATCGGCGGTGCGCGCCGGACCCGCAAAGTGTTGGGGGGAGGTATGCGGCAAGCGGGAATAATCGCGGCGGCGGGAATCGTCGCGCTGACGACGATGGTCGATCGGCTGGCCGAAGATCATCAGAATGCGCGCGCGCTGGCGCAGGGACTTGCGCTGGTCGCGGGACTGAACGTCCGTCCGGTCGCGAATCGGACCAACATGGTCGTGTTCGACGTGGACGGCGACGCGGACGCATCGCGGCGTCTTGCGGCGGCGATGCAACAGCGGGGGGTGCTGATATCGCCGCGCGCGGCGACGTCTTTCCGCGCCGTGACGCATCATGGGATTTCGCGCGCCGATGTCGATCGAGCAGTCGCAGCCGCCGCACAAGCCGCCGGCGAAGTCTTCGGCGACTGAATCCTTCAATATGGATTCGCTCGAATCGCTGTTCTCTCTGCGCGGGCGTCGCGGACTGGTAACCGGCGCGTCGTCCGGGTTGGGAGTGGAATGCGCAAAGGCGCTGGCGATTGCAGGCGCCGACGTTGTACTGGTCGCGCGGCGCAAGGACCGCGTCACACAAATTGCGGCCGAGCTTGCGAAGACGCACGGTGTCAAAGCGATCGGAATCGGCGCCGACGTGACGCGCGAGGCGGACCTCGATCGCGTGATGGCCGAGGCGTCTGCCGCGATTGGCGACGTGGATATCCTGGTGAACAACGCGGGCGTGTCGCCGACCGGGCGCGCCGAGAATTTCAAGCGCGAGGCATGGGACGAAGCGATCGCGGTGAATCTGACCGCGCCGATGATGCTCGCACAGCGCGTCGCGCGCCGGCTCATCGAGACCGGACAGCCGGGCCGAATCATCAACATGGTTTCGATCTATGCGTCGGTGGCGAGTTCGGTGTACCGGCTGTCGGCATACGCGGCGACCAAGGCGGCGTTGGCGAATTTGACGCGTCAGCTGGCGGTCGAATGGGCCGGCTATGGAATTCTGGTCAATGCGATCGCGCCAGGATGGATTCCCACCGAGGCCACGGAAGGCGGAATCGCGAAGCCCGCGAACAAGGGACGGATGGAGGCGTTTACGCCGATGAAGCGGCTGGGGCTGCCGCATGAGATTCGCGGCGCGGTGATCTTCCTTGCCAGCGCGGCTTCAAGCTACGTTACGGGTTCGGTAATTTCGGTGGACGGCGGATACCAGGCGTGGTGAAAGCGGCGCGAGTCGTGGCGTCGCAAATCTCGGGGCAGCTGTAGGAGCGGGTATGGACGGTACCGGACTGCGGGCGCAACTTTTCCGGCGCAAGCCGGCGGCGGCCTTGATGGCGGAAGCGGATTCGCGCTCGGGCGGTCTCAAGCGGGCTCTGGGAGCGCTCGATCTCACGCTGCTGGGGATCGGCGCGATCGTCGGTGCGGGAATATTCGTGCTGACCGGCGTCGCCGCGGCAAGATACGCCGGGCCCGCAATCGTGCTCTCGTTCGTGGTGTCGGGATTCGCGTGCGCGATGGCGGCGCTGTGCTACGCGGAGTTCGCAGCGATGATCCCGGTGGCGGGCAGCGCGTATTCATATTCGTACGCGACGATGGGCGAGCTGGTCGGCTGGATCATCGGATGGGACCTGGTGCTCGAGTACGCGGTCGCCGCGGCGGCCGTTGCGGTGGGATGGTCGGGGTACCTTACCGTCATCCTGCACGGCGTCGGGATTCATTTGCCGGTCGCGATAACGAATGCGCCCGGGTCGGTTCCCGGCGCGATCATCAACCTGCCCGCAGTGCTGATCGTGATGCTGATCACATACGTGCTGTACATCGGGATATCGGAAAGCGCGCGGATCAATTCGATCATCGTGGCGGTGAAACTGATCGTGGTCGGCGCCGTGATAGTCGTGGGCGCGTTCTTCGTGAGGCCGGAGAACTGGAGTCCGTTCGCGCCGATGGGATGGACGGGAGTTATGAAAGGCGCGGCGGTGATCTTCTTCGCGTACATCGGGTTCGACGCGGTCTCGACGGCCGCGGAGGAAGTCATCGATCCGAAGCGCGACCTGCCGCTCGGCATCCTCGCTTCGCTGTTCGTCTGCACGATCCTTTATATCCTGGTCGCGGGCGTGTTGACCGGGATGGTGCCGGCGCACCTGATCGACGTGAATGCGCCGCTGGCGTCGGCGTTCGCGCTGCGCGGGATGCATGCGTTGTCGGGAATTATCTCGCTCGGCGCGGTTGCGGGCCTGACCTCGGTGCTGCTGGTGATGATGCTCGGGCAGTCGCGGGTTTTTTTCGCGGTGTCGCGCGACGGCCTGCTGCCGCCAGCCTTCACACGGATTCATCCGAAGTATAGCACGCCATACATACCGACCACGCTGACCGGAATCGGAGTCGGAATCGCGGCGGCGCTGCTGCCGATCCAGGAAATCGCGGAGCTGACGAATATCGGAACGCTGTTCGCGTTCGTGCTGGTATGCTTGGGCGTGTGGATCCTGCGCCACGCCGAGCCGGACTTGAAGCGCCCGTTCCGCACGCCGCTGGTGCCGTTGGTGCCGATTTTAGGCGTCGTCTTCTGCCTTTACCTGATGGCGAGCCTGCCGCTGGTTACGTGGATTCGTTTTTTCGTGTGGATGGGGATCGGGCTGGTTATCTACTTCAGTTACGGCCGCTTCCACAGCCGGGTGCAGCACAACGCCGTCGAGCGCGAGACTGCGTCGGGGAGATAGGCAGGATTTAAGACCGCTATTGGCCGGAGCGATCGGCGGCCTTCTGCGCGGCTGCTGCGGCGGCGGAGGCGG
>CALAOW010000021.1 GCA_937889395.1 uncultured Pseudomonadota bacterium
ATGTTCCTCCCCTTCATCGGGTTCGCGATGGTGCTGAGCCTCGTCGTGCGCAAGGTCCGCAGTGGAGGTACGAAGTACCATGGCGCAGCGAACGTAAAAGGCGGCTTCTATTGGAATACCGCGGGACGGGAGTTTGTGACCGTCGATGGGAAACAGGGAACGCTGCCCGGTGATCCGACGCAGAAGTACGTGAAGGTGCCGACCTTGCTGTTCATCCCGCTTGCGCTCGGGATGGGTGCTCTTTACGTGGTTTCCCTTCCCTTCATCGGGTTCGGGATGCTGCTGATCCTTATCGTGCGCAAGAGCTTCGGCAGCAAAGGCTTGCTCAATGTCACACGTTCGTCAGTGCGAAGGCTCGCGGCGCTGACCGCCCCGGAGTACGAATCGCGCAGGCCGTAACTTCTTGGCGCGGATTCGGTTACCGGCGGTAGGGTCAGCGGAGATAAGCCCCCTGCCGCTTGCGCGTTTACGCCTGAACTGCGTCACTCGCGTCGTGATCGAGCAGTAAACGCGGTTCAGTCATTTCTGTCATCCTGACCGAAGCGAGCAACGCGAGCGCAGGGAAGGATCTCGGACAGCTTCGCGCCAGCGAAGCCGGTACCGGTTTTGAGTCGCTGCGTCCAACTTTGTTTTTCAGGCCAGCTTTGGGGGATGAACTATTCAGCCTGCCCGCGCCGGATTCGGTGTGCTATGCGTACGCTATGGACAACCGCCACGATGCCCCGTACTCGCCCGGCTCGCCCGAACTCGGGCAACACTATCCGGCGAAAATTAATTTTGACGGAACGAAACTACGCATAGAGCGGAGCCGTCCCAAAACCACAACATATGGTATGAATTGCTATTTCCAAGCCGATTCGGATCAGCCAGAATCGCGCAGAATCGCGCCCGTCGCAGCCTGACTTGCCCATTTTGGTTGACATGAAGCGAAGAAAGGGCGAAAACAGTGCTGATGGCGGCACTCCCAAAACCCTCATGGAGCAACCCTTCAAGCCCGATTCAGGCCGTCAGACTGCCGTCTCATATCCCGGTCGAAAAGCCACAACCACTTGAATTTTCAGGGGTTTTTCGCGGCCATGAACTCACCCGCAAGGACCGCCGCCTAAGCTCTGGACTCGCCCCGCTCGACGCCCTGATAGACGGTGGAATTCCGCGTGGGCGAATCAGCGAGATCACTGGCCGCGCCGGTTCGGGCAAGACCTCGATTGCCGCATCGTTCGCCGCCTTCGCCACCCGCCGCGGCGAGGTCGCCGCATGGCTCGACGCGGCGAGCGCCTTCGACCCCGAGAGCATGGCTGCAGCCGGAGTAGAGCTTGGCCGGATGCTGTGGGCATCTATGGAGATGACGACGGCGGCGCGGATGGCGCGTGCGACTCTTCCGTACAGCCGCTTCGCAGTCGACCCGCTCGCGCGCCGTCAATCCGCGATCGTCAAAGCTGCGGAACTCGTGCTCGAGGCCGGCGGCTTCGGCCTGGTCGTCGTCGATTTCGGAGAAGCGCCACGCGCACTCGCTCACGCGTCAGCGCTTCGAATCGCCCGCGCGGCCGAGCGCAGCGGCGCAGCCGTGATCGCGATCGCACCGTGGCGGATGTGCGGGACGTTCGCTGCCCTGAGCCTGGCTGCCAGCCGCGCCGAGACGTCGTTCAGCCGGCTCGCTCCCGGCTCACCGGCAATGTTCGACGGACTTGCGGTGGATGCGATGGTCGCGCGGAACAAGATGGGCGGGACCGGGCGGCGCGTTCGCGTTCGCGCGCTCGTCGATCCGGTTCCGATTCCAAATCCGCCCGACTCGCATCCGCAGGTTCGAGTTTCCGCAAGCAGCTAGCGCGGTGTCCCGATGGCTCGTATCGCGTGCATCATGGTCGCCGATTTTCCCATTGCGGCTCTCGTGCGTTCGAATCCCGCGTTCGAGGGCAAGGTGCTGGCTATCGGCCGAAGCCTCGCGCCGCACGCCGAGCTCGACGCCGTTTCGCCGCGCGCGCGCGAGCTTGGAATCCGCGCCGGGATGACGATCGCGCAGGCGCGGGCGATCTCCTCCGATCTGGCCGTGGTCCATCGCTCATCCGCCGCGGAAAGCTCGGCGCATTCGGCCCTGCTCGACGCGGTCGAATCGGTTTCGCCGGTCGTCGAGTCGGGCGCGCCGGGATGCGTGTGGCTCGATCTCGCCGGCCTGCATCGCATCTACAACGGCGAAGAAGAACTTACCGCCGAGCTGGTGCGATGCGTGCGCAGAGTCGGGATGGAACCCGCCGCCGGCGTCGCGGCCAACAAGGAAATTGCGCATCTGGCCGCGCGATGCGGCGGCGTGCGCGTGATCGAAGCCGGGCGCGAGGGCGAGTTCCTGAACTGGCTGCCGCTCGACATGCTTGGCTTGGGAAAATCGGATCGCGGCGACGACCTCGAGACCACGCTCGCCCGATGGGGGATGCGCCGGCTCGGCGAGCTGGCGCGCCTCAATCCCGACGCTGTCGGCACGCGGCTGGGCCGTCGCGGCGTCGAGCTGGTCCGCCTTGCGCGCGGTGGAAGTCACGCGCCGCTGGTGCCGCGCCGCCGCGCCGAGTTTTTCGTCGAAACCGTCGAGCTTGAATACGGAATCGAGAACTTGACGCCGCTGGGATTCGTCATGCGTGCGATGCTCGAGCGGCTCGCCGAGCGGCTTTCGATGCGCGCGCTGGTCGCCGGCGATATCACGCTCGCGTTCGGGATGAGCGGTCATCGCAGTTTCAATCGCCGGGTCGCGGTCGCGGCGCCGTCGAACGACGTCCGCGCGATTCTCACGCTCATCAACCTGAGCCTTGAAGCGGCGCCGCCCGAGGCCGCCGTCGAATCGATTCGAATCGAGATCGCGCCGCGCGTCCCGCGTCCCGCACAGACCGATATGTTTCTGCCTCCCAGTCCCGCGCCGGACAAGCTGCAGACCACGATTGCGCGGCTGGCAGCGCTATGCGGCCCCGGCAACGTCGGCACGCTGAGTGCGGAGAATTCGCATCGCTCCGAAGCGATGCGACTCGATCCGTTCGCACCGCCTGCCGCGCCGCCGATCCCCGAAAATGCGGCGGCGAAGACTGTGACGCAGCTGGTGATACGCGCGATTCGTCCGGCGCGGGAAATCGAGGTGATGTGCTCGCGGGAGATTCCGGAGTTCGTCCGCGGCGAGAATCTTGGCGCGCGCGTCATCTCGATCGCCGGGCCATGGCGGCGCGATGGCGAATGGTGGCTTGGATTCAATGGCGGGGATAAATGCGGCTTCATCCGCGATTATTACGAACTCGCGCTCGAAGATGGCGGCGTTTACCGCATCTTCCGCGACTTGAACTCGCACAAGTGGTTTCTCGACGGCGCCTACGACTGACTAATCGCGGCGAATCGCCATGAACTCCGACTACATCGAACTTCGCACGCGCAGCGCATTCAGTTTTCTTGAAGGCGCAAGCACGCCCGAGGATCTCGCCGCGCGCGCGGCGGAACTCGGCTACAACGCGATGGCGCTTGGCGATCGCGACGGACTTTACGGCGCGCCACGCTTTTACCAGGCCGCGAAGTCCGCGGGAATCCGGCAAATCGTCGGCGCGGAACTGACGCTGGACGACAACTCGCGCCTCTACGTCCTCGCACCGGATCGCAAGCGCTACCAAAATCTCTGCCGCATGATCACCGACGCGAAGATGCGCGTCCTAAATCCCGGCGCGCTCGCACGCGACGGCTCCGCCGCTTTGCCCGTCTATCCCGCCAAGGGCGAGAGCCGCATTACGCTCGACGATCTCGAACGCTACGGCCGCGGGCTCATCTGCCTTGCCGGCGGCGTGATGAGCCCGTTGTCACGCATGCTCGTTCGCGGCGAGGATCCCGGCGATCTGAGCCGGCGGCTCGGCGGGATTTTCGGCGCGGGAAATTTCTACATCGATTTGCAGCGTCATCTCGACGCCGGCGAGGAACGCCTCAATCGCAAGCTCGCCGCGCTTGCCGGCGCGGCGCGAATCCCGGTGGTCGCGACCAACGACGTATGCCACGGCGGCTCGGATCGCATGCTGCTCGACGTGCTGACCTGCATCCGGCTCAGGACCACGCTCGAGGAAGCCGGCCGCGCGCTGTGGATCAACAGCCAGCGCCATCTGAAATCGCCGGCCGAGATGGCCGCGCTGTTTCGCGATCTGCCCGGCGCCGTCGCCGCCTCACGCGCGATTGCCGAGCGATGCGCTTTCCAGCTATCCGACATGGGCTATCGCTTCCCCGACTACCCACTCCCGCCTGGAGAAACGCCCGACAGCTATCTGCGGATACTCACTTACGCGGGTGCGCGAGAGCGATGGCGCGGCGCGATCGACGATCGCACACGCCGCCAACTCGAACATGAGCTCGGGATCATCGAGCGGCTCAAGCTCGCCGGCTACTTCCTGATCGTATGGGACATCGTCCAGTTCTGCCGCGAGAATCGGATCATGGTGCAGGGGCGCGGCTCCGCGGCCAACAGCGCGGTGTGTTACGCGCTCGGAATCACCGCGGTGGATGCGGTCAAGATGGAACTCCTGTTCGAGCGCTTCCTTTCCGAGCAGCGCGGCGAATGGCCCGACATCGACCTCGACCTGCCCAGCGGCGACGATCGCGAGATGGCGATTCAATACGTCTATCGCCGCTACGGCGAACGCGGCGCCGCAATGACCGCGAACGTGATCACCTATCGAACAAAAAGCGCGGTGCGCGAAGTCGGCAAGGCGCTGGGCTTTTCGCCCGAACAGGTTGACCGCCTCGCCAAGCTCAACCAGGTGTACGAGTTCCGCGACCATCATGACGATCTCGTGGCGATCCTCAAGCGCGGCGGCGTCGATGCGCAAGCGCCGCGAATCATGATGCTCGTCGATTTCGTGCGCAGGATTCAGAGCGTGCCGCGCCATCTCGGGCAGCATAGCGGCGGCATGGTGATCGCCACGCAGCCGCTCGATGAAATCGTCCCGCTCGAGCCGGCCTCGATGCCCGGCCGCGTGGTGATTCAATGGGACAAGGACGACTGCGCCGATCTCGGCATTATCAAAATTGATCTGCTCGGACTCGGGATGCTGGCCGCGCTGAAAGAGGCGATTCCGCTGATCCGCGCGCACGAAGGAGTCGACATAGATCTCGCGCATCTTCCGCCCGACGACCCAGGCGTGTACGCGATGCTCCGGCGCGCGGACACGGTCGGCGTCTTCCAGGTCGAGAGCCGCGCGCAGATGGCGACGCTGCCACGGATGAAGCCGGAGCGGTTTTACGACCTGGTGGTCGAGGTCGCGATAATTCGCCCCGGTCCCATCGTCGGCAAAATGGTGCATCCCTATCTCGATCGCCGCAATCATCGCGCGCCCGTCGAGTATCCGCATCCTTCGCTCGAGCCGATCCTGAAACGCACGCTGGGCGTCCCGCTTTTTCAGGAGCAGTTGCTCCGAATGGCGATGACGGTCGCCGGGTTTAGCGGCGGCGAGGCCGAGGAGCTGCGCCGCGCGATGGGATTCAAGCGCTCTGCCGAGCGGATGGAGAAAATCGAAGCGCGGCTGCGCGCCGGGATGCTGCGCAACGGCCTGCAAGGCGATGCCGCCGACGACATCGTGCGCTCGATCACATCCTTTGCGCTGTACGGCTTCCCCGAATCGCACGCCGCCAGCTTCGCGCTGATCGCGTACGCGTCGGCATACCTGAAGCATTACCATCCGGCGGCGTTCGTTGCCGCGATGCTGAATTGCTACCCGCTCGGCTTCTATCATCCCTCGACATTGGTCAAAGACGCCGCGCGTCACGGCGTCGTCGCGCTACCGGTCGATGTGACCCGCTCGTGCTGGAAATGCACGATCGAGATTGTGGATCGGCGGCCCGCGATTCGCATGGGACTGCGATACGTCACGGGCATCCGCGAGGAAATCGCACTTCGAATCGAAAGCGAGCGTGCGCGACGGCAGTTCGATTCGATTGCCGACCTTACCGCGCGCGTCGGACCGAACCGCCGCGAGATCGACGCGCTCGCCTACGCGGGCGCGTTCGCCGGCTTCGGCCTGGCGCGGCGCGACGCGATGTGGAACGCAGCCGCCGTCGAGCGCGATCCCACGAGCCTGCTGGCGGGCGCGAAACCGCGCGATGGCGAGGTTCCCCTCGCATCGATGGCGCCGATCGATGAAACGCTCGCGGACTACGCCGCGACCGGCCTCACCACCGGACCTCATCTGATGACTTATCTGCGCGGGAACTTGACCGCGCGCGGAATTCTCAGCGCCGGCGATCTCGCGCGCGCCAGACATCAATCGTGGGTGAAGACCGCCGGCGTCGTGATCGTGCGCCAACGCCCCGGCACGGCCAAAGGCTTCCTGTTCATCACGCTCGAGGACGAAACCGGAATTGCCAACCTGATCGTCACACCCGGCCTGTTCCAGAAAAACCGCCTGCTGCTGCGCAGTGCCGGAATTATCCTGGCCGAGGGCGTGCTGCAAACGGTTGACGGCGTGACCGCGATTCGCGCGCGGCGTTTCGAGGAGATCAAGCTTCCCGGCGCGGTTCCGCCGTCGCATGATTTTCATTGATCGCGCGATTTCACGTACCAATCGAGGTCCCGGCCGAACCTGGTCGCCAATGGCACACAAAGCGCGTAACCGGTTTTTTTGATTAACGTACATTTAGAATAAGAGCGATCGCTGCCGACGAAGGTGGCCGCTACACGCATTCAAGGAGTGTTTTTATGGTTTCGAAGTTCTCCCGCGGTATCGTTCCCGTAATTATGGCCGTCCTTCTGGTCGCTGCGGTCGCACACGTCGCCTCGTCGAATTCAGGCGGTATGGGCGGTCCCATGGGTCATCACGGCATGCGTGGCGGCATGAGAGGGCACGGCTTCCCGCTTATGCTCTTGCTGAAAACCGCCAATCTGACTGACGCGCAGAAGCAGCAGGTTCATGCCATCTTCGAGGCCCGACACGCTTCGCGAAAGGCTGAATACCAGCAGCTCAAGGCAGCCAAGGAGGCAATCGCGGCCAAGTTCACCTCAACCGGCGCGGTGGCAGCCAGCGATTTCTCCGCTCCGGCTTCGCAGATCGCCCAGCTACAGAGTCAGATGATGAATGAGCGAATTCAGGACGCCATCGCGATCCGCAACGTGCTGACCCCGGCTCAGCTCGCGCAAATCTCCGCCACCAAGGCCAAGCTCGACGCGATTCACGCCGAGATGAAGGCCCTGTGGGCGCAAGGCGGCAGCGATTCAACACCGGCCGAGTAGAAAATAATCCGGCAAAACGTCCCACCACTTGGACGGGGTCGCGGCCAGTAGGCTGCGACTCCGTCCGGTAATTCGCATGGCGTCAACTCGGCGCCGGCTCCATCATCGACGGCGGTTTGATCGCACGCTAAGGTAGCGTCGTGGGTCGCCTGACAGGCAAAGTCGCAATCGTAACCGGCGCCGCCCAGGGAATCGGGCGCGCGATCGCGTCGCGGCTCGCCGACGAAGGCGCAAAGGTCGCGCTGGCGGATATCCAGTTCGCTTCCGCCGAGAATGCCGCGGCGGAAATCCGATCCGGCGGCGCGGTCGCGATCGCGGTTGCGCTTGACATCACCAGCCTTGACGAAGCAATCGCGGCCGCCGACCGCGTCGAACGCGAGCTGGGACCAATCGACATCTTGGTGAACAACGCCGGATGGGACGTGGTGATGCCGTTCGTAGAGTCCACCCCCGATCTTTGGGATAAAGTGATCGCGATTAACTTTCGCGGCATGCTCAATTGCTGCAAGGCCGTGGCGCCGCGGATGCAATCGCGCGGCGCAGGCAAAATCGTCTCGATCTCTTCCGACGCGGCTCGCGTCGGCTCCAGTGGCGAAGCGGTATATGCGGGATGCAAGGCCGCAATCATCGGTTTCTCCAAAACACTCGCGCGCGAACTCGCCGCAAATCACATCAATGTCAACGTCGTTTGCCCGGGACCAACCGACACCGCTCTGCTCAAGAACGCGATGGCGGGGCGCGAGAAGGTTCTCGAATCGATGGCGCGTGGCATCCCGTTTCGCCGGCTCGGGCAACCGGCCGACCTGGCAGGCGCGGTCGCATTCTTCGCTTCTTCCGATTCGGATTTCGTCACCGGCCAGGTGCTCAGCGTGAGCGGCGGCCTGACCATGGCGGGCTGAGGCCGCGATCGGCCGCGCGATCCGGAGTCGCCGGTCTCGCGCGCACCCGCGACCGCTAGCTCAGCGTGATTCCTGGCGCGGGGAACCTGCGGCACATCTCAGTGACTTCGGCCGCGATGCGCTTCAGCGCCGCCTCGTCGTTGGCGTGCGCGATCGCCTCGTCCATGAATTTTCCGATCTGCCGCATCTCCGCGTCGCCCATCCCGCGCGAGGTTACCGCGGGCGTGCCGAGCCGAATCCCGCTTGGGCTGAACGGCTTGCGCGGATCGTACGGGACGGTGTTGCAGTTGCAGACGATTCCGGCCGCATCGAGCGCCTTCGCGCCCTTCTTGCCAATCACTTTCTTGTTCGTCAAATCGATCAGGATCAGATGATTGTCGGTGCCGCCCGAGACGAGGCTGAAGCCGCGCGCAAGCAGCTCGTCGGCGAGCGTCTTGGCGTTGCTCACCACTTTTTTTGCGTACGACTTGAACTCCGGCGTCGATGCTTCCTTCAAGGCAACAGCGATCGCTGCTGTCGTATGGTTGTGCGGACCGCCCTGCAGGCCGGGGAAAACCGCCTTGTCGATCGCTTCGGCATATTCGTTGCGGCACATGATCATCGCACCGCGCGGGCCGCGCAGCGTCTTGTGCGTGGTCGTCGTGATTACGTCGGCGTACGGCACGGGATCCGGATGCACGCCGCCAACAATCAGTCCCGCGAAATGTGAAATGTCGGCGAGCAGCAAAGCGCCGACTTCCTTTGCGATCTCGCTGAAGCTCTTGAAGTCCCACAGCCGCGGATACGCCGTGCCTCCCGTCACGATGATTTTCGGCCGCTCCGCGCGCGCCATCTCGCGAATTTTGTCGAAGTCCACGACGTGACTCTCGCGATCCACCACGTACTGCGCCGAACGCCAGAACGTGCCCGTGATGCTCGCCTGCCATCCGTGCGTCAGATGCCCGCCGTGCGGGAGCGACAAGCCCATGATCGTGTCGCCCGGCTTGAGCAGCGCGAAATATACCGCGAGATTTGCGGGCGACCCCGAGTACGGCTGAACGTTTGCGTGATCGACTTTGAACAGCGCCTTGGCGCGCTCTATCGCTATCGTTTCGATCCGATCGACGTTGCGTTGACCCTCGTAGTAACGGCGTCCCGGGTAGCCTTCGGAATATTTGTTGGTGAGAATCGACCCGGTCGCTTCAAGCACCGCTTTCGAAACGTAGTTCTCCGACGCGATCAGCCGGACCGAATCGACCTCGTAGCGCTCTTCATCCTTGATGAGCTGATAAATCTCCGGGTCAGTTCGCTTGAGTTCGTCCACGCCGCACCTCCATTGCCGTCATCGAATGATCCTATAAGCGCGGACGCACCGACGCAAAACTGGCGGACAACTCGCGATGAAGTTGTCCGCCAGCCGGCACACGAAAATATTTCGACAGCCTGCTACGGCATATCGGGCGGCGTCACCTTGGCGAGCCACGCGCGGAAACTACCCGGGTAGCCGACCGCACGCTGGCGTTCGCGCACCCGGCGCAGAAGGCTCGCCACGGCTTCCGGCGCAAGTTTCGGCCGCACGCTCATCGCGCCCGCGATCTTCTCGGCCGACGCCGCCGCCTCCTTGCGCGCGCCCTCTGCGATCTTCAATTCCTCGTTCGACAGCCCCAGGTACGCCTCGGCCACGCGCATTCCAATCTCGGTTCCGCTCTCGAGCGAGTCCTTGATGTTGCCCTTGCCGGTCAGCACGTTTCCGGCCGCAAACACCGCGGTCGAGCCCTCCATCAGCAGGCCGACCTTCTGATCGGCGTAGATATAAGTCTCGCCCTTCTGCGGAATTCCGGGAATCGGCTGCGGGATGCTTCCGATCGAGCTGATCGTCAGCGGCGCGCGCGCGTCCTCGACTCCCTCCTCGACCGTCTTCACTTGACTGCCCGTGACTTCGGTGCGGCTGAAGTTGATCCCGACCATCGCGCCGTTCTCTGCGATCACTTTGCCCGGCGCGCGCAGCTCGTGGAACTCGAACAGGAATTTGCGCTGCGCCTTGTCAACGATCTTCACCCGCGCCTGCCTGAGCGCGTCCGCGCGCTTGTCCGGCGTGCCGGCGGGAATATCCGACAGCGGCATGTCGATTACGCGCCGGCGATAATACAACCTGCATGGCGCGATGCCGAGGTCGGCGTACTTCAGCCCTTTCGCATTCAGCACCGGCTCGATCCCTTCGCGCTCGAGCTCGAGCATATCGCCCTGGATACCACGCGCCTTGAGCCCCGCAAGCGCGTACTCGATTTGCACGACTTTGACCACGTCGATCGACGCGAGTCCGCCGCCGACGACGAGCGCGCCCGGAGTCAGCTCGTAGCGCGGGCCGTCGTAGGACTTTTCCGGATAGTGATTCCACCAATAGATCAGCTTGTTCTGGTACACCAGCCCGCGATCGATGTACTGCTCTGCGCCGTCGATCGGAAGCGGGCGATCCTTCCACGCGCCGTTGGTCAGCACTATTCCACTGACTCCCCAGCGGGTCCGCAGCTCCTCGAAATCGATATCGCGTCCCATCCCCGTCATCGGCACGTATTCGATGTTGGGATGGTCGAGGCGTTGGTTGATCTCCTCGTACTCATCGTGGCGCTGCTTGACGTGCCATCGCGGCAACCCGTCTTCGATTTTTCCATACGGCCGCGGATTCTGCTCGAACACGATCACGAGCGCGCCGTACCCCGCCAGGATCCTCGCGATTTCCGAACCCGCGGTCGCGCCCCCGATCACAGCCATCACGTGGCGCGATGAAACATTTGCTGCATCAGTCATAAGGACCCTTAATTGCCTCCTGCGATATTCATAAGGCTATTTAATTACCGTCTGCGAGTGTGTCGCGCAACCTCAACCGGAAACAATGCCGCTTTGGCCGCGCGTCCGGGTAGTTCGTCTTGCGCGCATGAAACTCTCATGGTTTCCTTACCGGGTGCGATGAGTGTGGCGCGGACTGTGTTTGGGCAATTTCGAAAAATCGCGGTCGTCTCCTCGATAGTGCTTTTCGCGGGATGTTATTTCGCCCCATATTTCGCCAACCGCGCCGCAGGCGGCGGCACCGATACGGCCGAGGGCGAGCAGCACGACGTCCCGTACAACGTAAATGATTCGTTCCTTCTGACCCAGGATGTGCTGCGCGGTGAGGGGGTTCTGTTCGAGGTCAAGCCCGACGATAAACTCGTCACGCTGTGGAAGGATGCCGACACGGGCGCCGGCATCCTCAGCAGTATCGTCGGCGTGCATCCGCAGTATCGCTACGAGATTGACGTCGTGCCCAATGGCGATCGCAGCTCCCGAATAATCGTCAATGTCCGCACCGAGGACATCTCCGACCAGGACCTCGACAAGTACAAGGCCGGCACGCGCCTGAACCTGTTCGGCAAAATCGACCAGCTCGCCGCGAAATTCCCTCCTTCCGGCGGCACTCCCAAAGAGGGCGGCGTCAACTACGCCCTGCTACCCAACGAGGACTTGAAGGCTCTGGCCCGCCGGGTGACCGGCAACGAGGACAACTGGCGGCAAATCGCGGAGGATAACGGGCTCAAATCGCCCACCGACGCTGTCAATCTGCCCAGCGTCTGGATCAGGAACGCGTTGCTGAGCGAGCCGAAAAAGGAAGCCCCAACTGACAACTGAACCCAGGGCGCGTCCACGCCGGGCCCGAAAAACCGAAAAACCAAACCATGAAAATCGACTGCCACAAAAATCAATGCCTGCCCAAGCGCGCCCGGGCAGGCATCGAAACAATGCTCTCGCGCTGTCGCGGCGGGTCAGTCGTTACGGTAGGACACCTCGCTCGCGTCGTATTCCGGGCTCAGGCCGGCCGGACTTACCGCCGCGACCACAGCCAAAAATTGCTCGAATGTCATCTGGAGATTGAGAAACCCGCCTTGGCAAAAGACCCATCCGTAGTAGTCCAGAATCTCGTCCGGGATCATCACCGGCAGGCGCGGCAGCGTTGAAACAACCGGAAATGGATGCGGTTCGCCCTGGTTGATGTTATCCCAAACGGCAGATTGGTCGGGCGCTCCGTCCGAGTCGACCACGCTTATTTCCCGCAAAGGAATTACTTTGCCTCTAGCAACTCGATTCATAAACAGCAGGGCCTCCTGCTACCCTCACCATCATCCGACCACTTTCCTCGCAAACAATTCTAGACCATGTATTGAACCGGTCAAGGAGCAAATTCGAAATGTATTCACCTCTCGGCGCGTTTCGTGGTCATGGGTCCCGACCGGCACAATTATGCGCGAAAAGTCCGGTCCTTTCCTAAGGGCCTGAAAATATTATGTTTTCCATATTTCAGGCTATCGTTCTCGGCGCGATCCAGGGCTTGACCGAGTTCCTGCCGGTCTCCAGTTCGGCCCACCTTATACTCGTCCCCTGGCTGCTCCGATGGCAGGATCCGGGGCTTGCCTTCGATGTAGCCCTTCATCTTGGAACGCTGTTGGCGCTGTTAGTCTTCTACTGGCGCGAATGGCTCGATATGGGATTATCGCTGGCCGTCGGCAACCGCCTCCCGCGCCGCCTGCTATTCCTATTGATAGTCGCCTCAGTTCCCGGCGCCGTCATCGGCGTCCTGCTGGAGAAACAAGCCGAGACGATCTTCCGCTCGCCGCTGCTGATCGCTGCCACGATGGCTACTCTTGGGCTCTTTTTATTGGTTGCAGATTGGTATGGCTCGAAAAAACGCACCATAGATCACCTCACTTTCCTCGACGCCCTCCTCATCGGGCTAAGCCAGGCGCTCGCGATCATCCCCGGCGTCTCGCGCTCGGGCGCCACGATTACGACAGCCCGCATCCTCGGCATCGACCGCGCCGACGCCGCCAATTTTTCGTTCCTGATGGCGACGCCAATTATCGCCGGCGCCGGCATGCTCGAGGCGCACAAGCTTTTCCATACGGGCCTCGCCGCTCAGCTCGGATGGGGCTTTGCGGCCTCGACCGTCTTCGGTTTTCTGGCAATCGTCGGCCTGCTGAGATTCTTGCGAACCCACAGCTATCGGTCCTTCGCGATTTATCGAATCGTGCTGGCCGTGATTGTCATCGCCGTCGCCGTGGCGCGGTTGTAGTCGATGCCAACCGACACCTCGGCAGGTTCCGCACCCTCGATCGCCGGAGCCAGCGAAACAGCCCGTCGCGCCCGAGCCTTTCAGGTCGGCGTAACGCTCTGCATCATCAACACGATCATCGGCGCCGGCCAGCCCGTGATCACGCGATGGGGTGCGGTTCATCTCGATCCCCTGCTCTTCTGCACCGGCGCCTGCGTGTTCGCCTCGATTTGCACAATCCCGCTTCTCCAATTCAACGGCGAGTTGAGATTGATCGTGGACCCGCGCTATCGCACGCGGTTGTTCATGATGGCGATGGCGGGAACCGTGATGACAAGCCTCACCCTCACCTACGGACTCACCCGCATCGGCGCGGTCGCCGGTGTGCTGCTGCTGCAAACCGAGCCGGTCTATTCGCTGGTTCTATCGACGGTCTTCGTCGGCGAGCGCCCGTCGGCGCGCCAGATGCTCGCGACCGCCACCATCCTCGTTGGCATCGGTTCGGTGTTCGCCGGCGGCGGCTCATTTTCACCGCTATGGGCCGCGGCCATCATCTTCACGACTCCTCTGTTTTGGCAGACGTCGCACGTGATCGGTCTGAAGCTGATGCCTCCGTTGACGCCGCTTTCGGTCACCGGCGGCCGATTTTTCTATGCGGCGATTGTTCTGACCGCGATGCTGCTGATGTTCCGCCGCGACTCGCTCGTGCAACTCGGCGACCTGACTTCGCTCGGCGTGATCGCCGTGACCGGCTTGTTTATCTATTTTCTGAGCGCGCTCACCTGGTTCGGCGCCATCAACCGGCTCTCATTGGCGTGGACGACGGCGCTGGTCGTGCCCGGAATCCCGATACTTTCGATTCTGTTAGCCGTGATGTTTCTCGGCGAGCGCGCGACTATCCGCGAGGTCGTCGGTATTCTCATTTCGGTCAGCGGCGTGCTGGCTCTCGTCCTCGGCGCCGATCCGCATCGCAAGCAACCTGTTTCCGAAGCCGCCGAGGCAATCCACGAACCCCTGATCTGATTCCCGCTTCTCCTAAGCTCCCCCCTTACCCTTCTAACAGGGCCCTTCGAGTACTCAGGGTAAACCCCGCCCGCATCTTTGTTTTAACATTGGGTGCAGGGGTCACCCCCTGCCATTTGACTCTACGACTCTGCTGGTCTTAAGTGACCCACAGATACCGCCGCTCGAACTTGCGCGCGAACAGAAGACAGAAATTCAACGCGAGGAATTCTTCATGGCCCGAATTGTCAGACACGAAAAGAACGCGCCCTACGAGGTTGCGGAAGGCACCGAGTTGCCGGTCTATATCTGCGCCTGCGGACTCTCGAAGAACAAGCCCTTTTGCGACGGCTCGCACAAGAAAACGCGCGACGAAAATCCCGCGGACGTTTACGTTTACGACGATATCGGCCGCGCTCGCCTCAAGACCGAATACTAGTCTTTAATTGTTCCCCTCCGCTCTTGTGTCGTTCTGAGCGCAAGCTGCTGCAGCGAAGAATCTCGACGGACAACGAAAAATCCGGCGTCGGTGTCGGTAACGCAAATTCCAATTGAAACTACCTGAAGAGATTACCCGCGCCGATCCCGAGCCTGCTCCGATACCCGCGTACGGCGGGCCGACGACGACTCCTCCGGATTGGCTCCAGTATATAGCCGAGCCGCGCTACGCATGGCCGATACTTTTGATCTTCGGAGTCGCTCTCTATCTCGTAAATCTCGGCGGCTATCCGCTCTACACCAAGGGCGAACCGCGCGAGGCCGTCACCGTCTTCGACATCGTCCACGGCGGCGGCGTGATTCTCCCACAGCGCGCAGGCGTCGAAATTCCATCCAAGCCGCTGCTGATGCACTGGATGGCCGCGATGGTCTCGCTGGTCGCCGGCGGCGTAAACGAATTCACCGTGCGGCTGCCGTCAGCCGGACTCGCCATCGCCGGCGTGATACTTTGCTACTTCTACGTGCGCCGCCTGTTCGACAACGT
This sequence comes from uncultured Pseudomonadota bacterium, assembly GCA_937889395.1. Classification (GTDB taxonomy): domain Bacteria; phylum Desulfobacterota; class Binatia; order Binatales; family Binataceae; genus Binatus. The sequence goes on from CALAOW010000021.1 coordinate 15,174, forward strand.
GACCGCGCTCATCGCCGCGCTCATCCTCGCCACCACGTTTCAGTACCTGCAAGCCGGGACCGGCGCCCGCGTCGATATGACGCTGACCTTCTTCATGGAGGTCGCGTTCTTCGAATTCATTCTCATGGCCGAGGGACTGACGCGCCGGCGGATGCTGCTCTACGTGACAATCGCGCTCGCCATTTTGACCAAGGGCCCCATCGGGTTGATTCTTCCGGGGCTGGTCGCCTTGATTTGGATCGCCGCTGAAAAGCGATGGACTCTGCTGCGCCGAATGAGTCTCGTGCGCGGCGCGATCGTGGTGCTGGTGCTTGCCGGAGGATGGTACCTCGCGGCGCTGATCGAAGGCGGCCCGGATTTTTTCCGCAAGCAGGTCCTCGCCGAAAACCTGCTCCGCTTCACCGGCGGCGGCGATTTCCACGAGGGCCACATCCA
>CALAOW010000022.1 GCA_937889395.1 uncultured Pseudomonadota bacterium
AAGATCGATCTCAACAAGGTTCCCCGCTTCTCCGAACTCCCGATCAAACCCGACAAGCCCAAAGAATCGTCGTGGGGCGTGTTTGGCGACGACGATGAACTCGGATGCCTGAATTTCCTGACCCCCGAAGGCGTAATCGAGGCGGCGCGCCTGGTGCGCAAGGGCTCCGTCTTCCGGCTCGATACGAAGATCAATTACGCCAACCCGCCGCTGTTCGCCCGGCCTCCCGCCAGGCACAACATCATGAGCTTCGAGAGCTTCGGCCTGCTCGGTTTCGATGACTCGCTCGACAGCTACAACACGCAGGAGGGAAGCCAGTGGGACGGCCTCGCCCATGTCGGCAGCCCGCGCTACAAGGCGTTCTACAACGGAGTGAAATCCAGCGAGATTAAGGACGGCCCGGGCGGGCGCCTGAGCATCCACAAATGGGCCAACAAGTTTGTCGGCCGCGCCGTCCTGCTCGACGCGTTTCGTTACCGCATCTCGCATGGCCGCACGATCGATCCGCTCACCTCGGAAAAGTACAGCCTCGACGATTTGAAAGAGACCGCCGTCGCGCAGAACGTCGAGCTGAAGCCGGGCACGATTCTGCTGATTCGCACCGGCTGGATGCAGGCGTACATTGCCGCGTCACCGGAGCACAAGGCCGCGATGGCGCCGCTCGGTGCGCTCAAGGCCTGCGGCATCGACGACAGCAGCGCGATGGTCGAATGGTTCTGGGATCATCGGCTCGCCGCAGTCGGCACGGATTGTCCCGCCGTCGAGCCATGGCCGTGGGATTTCTCGAACGAGGGCGCGCTGCATTACCGCACGCTATGCCTGCTCGGCCTGCCTATAGGCGAGCAGTTCAACTTGGAGGAACTGGCGGCGGATTGCGCCGCCGACAAGCGTTACGAATTCATGCTGGTGTCGGTGCCGATGAATCTGGAGGGCGGCATCGCCTCGCCCCCCAACGCGGTCGCGATCAAGTAGGCGCGCAGCGGCAAGTCACCGCGCCGAGCGCGCGGTCGCGGCGATCGCGATGCGCACCGCATTCTCCATCGTCGCAAGCGCCATGCTGGGCAGGTTCCGATGCCGCCCGGCCTGGCGCGCCTCATACGGCAGATGGATGAATCCCACGGGAAGGCAGGGCGTGCGCCGGAGACTGTGCAGCGCCGCATACATCAGCGCGTTGCACGCATACGCACCGGCCGTCAGCGAAACGCTCGCGGGAATATCCTTGCGATCGAGTTCGCCGATGATCGCGCGCAATGGCAATCGCGAGAAGTACGCGTCAGGCCCGCCGCGAACGACCGGCGTGAAGCCCGGGTCGCCGCTTTTGACCAGCCGCCCGCGTTCGTCGGCAAGATTGATCGCGACCCTTTCCAGTGAGATCGCCGGCCTGCCGCCCGCCTCGCCGAGTCCGATCACCGCGCGCGGCCGGTAGCGCACGATCGCGCCGGTAATTCGCCGCGCAGCCTTGGCGCATCCAACCGGCACGCGCACCGACTTTATCTGCAGCCCGCCAATCACCTCACCGTCGAGCCGCCGGGCAATTTCCCACGACGGATTGATGCGCTCGCCGCGAAACGGCTCGAAGCCGGCGAGCATCAGAATCGGGGGCATCGATGCGACCCGCTATTTGCGCCGTGGATGCTCTATCGGCAGGTCGTCGCGGTTTCCCCATTCCGCCCACGAGCCGAGATAATTTCTCACCCGCGGATAGCCGGCAATTTTGAGCGCGAGGTACGCGTGCGCGGCGCGGTATCCGCCCTGGCAATACGGGATTATCTCGGCGGCGGGATCGAGACCGAGAGCTTCGAACTGCGCGCGCAACTCGGCGGGCGATTTCACGGTTCCATCGGCGCCGAGCGCTGCCATCCAGTCCTGATGGAACGCGCCCGGAATCGCGCCCCCATGTTTCGCACGCACGCGTTCGCCGAAGTATTCCTCAGCGCTGCGAACGTCGAAGATTTGCACGTCGGGAAGCCCGATTCGGTCAAGCAGATATGCATAGGTCGCGAGAACCTCCGCCCGCGGACTGAGCGCGAAATCCGTGGCGGCGAACTTGTCAACCTTGGTTGTCAACGTTTCACCGGTCGCCGCCTTGAGTCCGCCATCGAGCATTCGGGCCTTTGAATGTCCCGCGTATTCAAGCGCCCACTGGCCTCGCGCCGCGCGCATTCCGGATTCATTCTCGTAAAACACGACGGTCTCGTGGCCGGTGATTCCGAGCGCCGAAAATATCCACTGGAGCTGCGCGCCGAACTCCGCGACGCCGCGCTCGGACGTATCAGTATGATGAAACGGGAAAGGATCGAAATGTCGCGCGCCGCTTAGATGCCCGGCGTGGAAATCCTTGACGGGTCGCGTATCGATAAGGATCAGACTGGTGTCATCGCGATGCTCGCGCAGCCATCGCGCATCGACGATCAACTCTGTTTTGCCCTCGGCGCGGGCGGTTTTTTCCTGATTCAAATCGCCTCCTGCTCCCCGCGGCTCTATCTGTCGATTCCGACCGCTTCGCTAATAGAACGAAATCCGCCGCTGCGGAGCAAGTCCGCCAGTCCCGATTTGATTCTGGCGACCAGGGCCGGTCCCTCGTAAATGAGTCCGGTGTAAAGCTCGACGAGCGAGGCGCCGGCGCGGATGTGCAACCATGCATCCTCGGCGCTCGCGATTCCTCCCACGCCGATGATCGGGATTTGCCCGCGGGTGTGCGTATAGATGTCGCGGATCAACTCACGCGTGCGAATCAGGATCGGACGGCCACTGAGTCCGCCCGGGTGCGGCGACGAGACGCCGACGACCTCGCGAGCGACGGTAGTGTTGCACGCGACGATTCCCTCGATGCCGAGAGCGAGCGCGGTTTCGCAAATTCGAAACAGATCATTGCGTTCCAGGTCGGGCGAGATTTTCAGCAGCACGGGCCTCCCGCGTGCCGACTCGCTGGTATGCTCGCGCACTGCCGCGAAAAGCTCGCTCATCTTCTCCGGCGATTCCCAGGTGCGCAGCCCGGGCGTATTCGGCGAGCTCACGTTGATGACGATGAAATCGGCCAGCGGCCCGAGCCGTTCGATCAGGGCGCTGTAGTCAGCGGCAATCCCCTCGGGCGGCGTGTCACTGTTCGGCCCGAAGTTGAGCGCGAGCGGAATCGAAATCCCGGCCTTGCGAATCCGCTTGATTCGCGGTGCGACCGCCTCCATCCCTTTGCTGGGAAACCCGAGCCGGTTGATAAGCGCGCGACGTTCGGGCACGCGCCATATCCGCGGTATTTCATTTCCCGCCTGCGGGCGCGGCGTAATCGTTCCCAACTCCGCAAAGCCGAATCCGAGCATCTCCCATCCGCGGATCGCGACGGCGTCCTTGTCCATCCCGGCCGCCAGCCCAATCGGGTTTGGGAAATCGATTCCCCATAGCTTGATTCCGAGTTCGGGGCCGTCCCGCGGCGGCGTAAAAGCCGGTATCGCCGCAAGCATCCGCAGCGTCATCCGATGCGCACGCTCGGCATCGCAGCCAAACAGGCATCGCTTCAGGAAGAGCCGATAGATGGCGTCGATTATCGAAACGGGAGACATGGCGGCTATAAACAGGCAATGTCGCAGTTTGGCGCGGCTGGCGCAATCGAAACGTGTTGTGGATTAAGGGCGGATGCCCCTGATGCAGTCGCGCCGCGGCTTGGAATAAGATTAGAAAGGAGTGGTGGCGTCGAGCGCCCGGCGATTTGCGGGAGGCGTGAAAATCGCGTGGAAAATCAGGCGAAAATGCAAGTCAAGTTGATCGACTACGCCCAGCAGCCGCTCGAAAAACTCTACGCGGCGTTTCGCACCTGCTATTCCTCCGAAACGCCAATCGAAGTCTGGGACAAGATCAAATCCGAGAAAATTACCCGAGAGAAGATTCGCGAGTTCATCACCGAGCGGCTGAAAACCGGCCACGCTTCTCCGCTCGAGCAAATCGTTTTCTGGTTCGCAATCGCGAACGTATCGCGCTCGCTGTCGCATCAGTTCGTTCGCCATCGGATCGGAATCAGCTTCGAGCAGCAGAGCCAGCGCTATGTGAAATTCAAGCAGGACAAGCTCGCATTCGTGCTGCCGGATTCGTGGGCGCGCGCGGGGTTGGAGAGTGAATTCTCCGCTTTGCTTTCAAAGACGTCCGAGCTCTACGCGAAGGCGTTGAAAGCCGGGATTCCAGCCGAGGATGCGCGTTTCGTGCTGCCCAACGCCGCGCCGACGAATTTTCACGTGATGGTAAATTTCGCCGAGATGCTGCACATCTGCGATCTGCGCCTGTGCGTGCGCGCGCAGTGGGAAATCCGCCGGATGGTCGCGATGATGCGCGCGGAAATCAAGCACGTGCTGCCGGAAATCGCGGTGTTTCTGCAGCCCAAGTGCGGCGAGAACCGTATGGGCTATTGCGACGAGTCGCTCGACGAATGGCAGAAGTGCCCGCTGGGCAAGGTGCGGCCGCATAAGTCGAGCCTGTTCGATCTTTACGAGCGTTACGGCTCGCGCAAGGCGCAGGCGCTGGGCGAGGCCGAGTTTCGCGCGGTCGAGGAAAAAGAGCAGTTGTAGTTTCCCAGGTTCCAGTGAGCGACGATTTTCCACCGGCATCGTTTGCCGACGCGATCGCGGCATTCAATCGGGGTGCGTATTTCGAGGCGGCCGAGATGTTCGAGACCGCGTCGCACGCGGCCGGCAACGACAACGATTTGAAGGCGCTCATCGCGGCGTTCAATCAGGTCGCCGCGGCGCTCCATCTGCGCTTCGAACGCGGCGGACGGCAGGCGTCGATCAACCTGATGTCGCAGGCGATGCTCGCGCTCGACGACATGAAGCCCGCGCGCGGCGGAGTTGACGTCGAGCGGCTGTGCGTCGAGCTGGCGGCCTACACCGAAGAGGTGCGTGCGGCTCCGCGCGACGAGCGCGACGGACTCAAGCATCGCGCGCGGATTTTTCTGGAGCGCCGCCGCGCCCCGAAGATCAATCGCCGCTGAAGGCAGGCGAAGACACGAAGTGGGCGCTTCCGAGCGCAGCGCCGTAGGCGCCCCGAGGCGGAGCGGACGCGGAGTCGAGGGAAATTGAAGGTGATGTTGACCCGCGAACAGATCTCCGACGGCCTCAAGCGCGCCCGCTACGTCACCAACGAGCGCGTCGAGACGGCGATCTTCCTGGCGCTCGCGCTCGAAAAGCCGCTCCTGATAGAGGGTCCCGCCGGCGCGGGCAAGACTGAAGTCGCCAAGGTGCTGGCGGAAATGCTCCACACCGAGCTCATCCGGCTCCAATGTTACGAGGGACTTGACGAGGCGCGCGCGCTCTACGAATGGAACTATCAGAAACAACTTTTGCGCATGCAGGCCGGCGAGCAGCAGGGGCTGCGATGGGAGGAACTGAGCGAACACATCTTCTCGCGCGACTACCTGCTCGAGCGTCCGCTGCTCAAGGCGATCACTGCGCCGAGCCGGGTCGTGTTGTTGATCGACGAGGTCGATAAAGCCGACGAGGAGTTCGAGGCCTTTCTGCTGGAGCTGCTTTCCGACTTCCAGATAAGCGTGCCCGAACTGGGAACGTTGAAAGCCCACGAACGGCCGGTGGTAATTTTGACATCGAATCGCGCGCGCGAACTGTCGGAGGCGCTTCGGCGCCGATGCCTGTATTTATTCATCGACTTTCCGGGCATCGAGCAGGAGCGAAAAATTATCGAGCTCAAGGTGCCCGAACTCGACGCGAAGCTGGCGGCCGAGGCGGCGGGTTTTGTCAGCGCGATTCGCAAACTCGGACTTCGCAAGCCTCCGTCGATTGCGGAGACGCTGGACTGGGCGCGCGCGCTGGTGCGCCTGGGCGTGCGCGAACTGGACACCGACGCGGTGCGCACGGCGCTGGGCGTGCTGCTCAAGCACGAGGAGGACCGCGTCAAAGTCGAGTCGAAAGCCTCGGCGCTCGCGCCGCGCCGACGATGAATCCGCGACGTTGTTAGATGGCCGCGCTTCGCGATCAGCTCGTCAGCTTCATCGCGGCGCTGCGAGCCGCCGGCGTCAGAATCTCGGTTGCGGAATCGATCGATGCGATGAACGCGGTCGCAGCCGTGGGGCTCGAGCGAGCGCGGATGCACGAGGCGCTGGCGGCGGCGTTGATCAAAGACGAAGCCGACCGCGCGATCTTCGACGAATCGTTCAACCGTTTTTTCGCCGCGCCACGGGCAAATCGCGGCGAGCATCCCGACCAACGCGGCGAGCAGGTCTCGGCTGCCAGCGGCCGCGGCCGTCCCGGCGAGCAGCCGTCACCGCGCGACGCCGCGCTCGCGAGCCCTCGCGATGAGAAATCGCTTTCGCTGCCGTCAGAAGCGAAGCCTGCAAAGAAGGTCGCGGCGGCACGCCGCCAGGACACAGAAAAGGGAAAAGACGCGGAACAAGGCAAAGACGCCGAGCGCCTTTCCGATCGGATGCGCGGCCGCCGGGAGCGCGGCGAGGCCCAGACGCGCGAGGAATCGCCGACGCCCGGCATCGACGCGACGCGCGTTGCGCGAATCCGCGCGATCGAGCGGACGGCGTTCGACAAATTCTCCGACCTCGACTACGACGAAGCGCGCGACGCGCTCGCGCCGCTGATTCGCCGCTTCCGGATTCGGCTGGGACGGCGGCTGCGACTGGCGCGGACCGGCAGAATCGACTTCCGGCGCACGATTCGCGCGGCGCTGCAACGCGGCGGCGCGCTAATCGATCTCAACTTCCGCGCGCGGCGTCCGCGCCATGTCGATCTCGTAATCCTGGCCGACATCTCGGGTTCCGTCCGCTACGCGGCGCAGTTGATGCTTGAATTGATGGCGGGCGCGCGCGGATGCTTCCGCCGCGTCAGCAGTTTCGTATACGTGGACCATCTGGCCGAGGCGGATTTCGAGGATGGACACCTGGTAATGACGCCCGCGCTGGACCTGTACGCGCGCTCGGATTTCGGCCGCGTGCTCGGCGAGCTTTGGGAGCGCCGAACCGGATTGCTGACTCGCGGCGCGATCGTCGTGATAATGGGCGACGGCCGCAACAACCGGCTGCCCGCGCGCGCCGACCTGGTCCGCGAGATCGTGCGGGCTTGCCGCGCCGTGGTGTGGCTGAATCCGGAAGATCCTGCGCGCTGGGGCACGGGAGACAGCGCGATCAAACAATACGCGCGCGAAGTGAACGCGCTCGTGCCGTCGCGAAATCTCCGCGAGCTTCAAGTCGCGCTGGCCGCAATCGCCTAGCGCCAGCGATGATCAGAAGTCGAACAGCTCGCGCATTTTGGCGAGCAACCAAAGATGCGGCCCGCCCTTGCCGTCCATCGTCGCGCCGGATGAGAGCTTTTCCAGACGGTCCCGGTTTCGTGCAGCAATAATATCGCCGATGCCGGCCGCCGCGTCGGGATGCTCTTTGAACAGCCGCGTGAATCCCTCGCGGTCCATCTCGATCACTTCCAGGTCGGTGATCGCACGCACACTTGCGCTGCGCGGTTCGCCCGTCATCAGCGCCATCTCGCCGGTGAAATCCCCGCGGGTATAGTTGGCAATGTGGCGCGTTTGGCCGTCGGCGGTGTTGGCGAAAACTTCGGCCGTTCCCCTGCGCACGATGAACATCGAGTCACCTTGTTCGCCGGCGCGTATCAGCATCTCACCCGCGCCAAACTGGCGCACCGCGACGGTCGGCACCAGCAGCCGAAGTTCGTCGTCGTTCAGGCCGCGCAACCAATCGACATGGCGCAGGTCGACCATCACTTCCCGCTCGAGGTCTGCGTTGGCTCTCTCTTCTTCGTCCTGGCGCGCGTCGCGCACATGGACGGTGCGGGTCGGGAACGGAATCTCGATCGAATGGCGCCTCAGCGCGTACCAGAGGCCCGACGCGACGCGATCGCGCACGTATTCCTGCACGCCGTAGTCCGCGATCCAGTATCTGATCCGGTATTGGACCGAGAAATCGGCATAGTCCCACGCCAGGACCTCGGGCGGCGGCGCGCGCATCACTTGCGACACGTCGCGCAGCAGGGTGAGCACGACTTCGCGCACGTGATTGGGCGGCACGCCGTAGCTGATTCCGATTGCAATTTCGTCGCGCACTGCGCCGGTGGCATAGTTGAACAGCACGTCCTTGGCAATCACGGAGTTGGGAATCTCGAGCCGCTCGTTGGCGCGCGTTACGATCGTCGTCGCACGCCATGCGATTCCCTTGACGCGCCCGACGTGCGTGCCGCTGCGGATCCAGTCACCCGGCTCGAACGGGTGCCCCATCGAGAGCGACAGGCCGCTGAAGATGTTGCCCAGCGTCTCCTGCAGCGCAAAGCCGAGCACCGCCGCGAACACCGTCGTGGTGGTCAGGATCGAGAGCGGCTGCACGCCAAAGTCGTAGTACAGCACCACCATCAGAACCACGAACCACAACACGAGCATCAGCAGGTCCTTGCCGATGGTCGAGCGGTGGACCTTGCCGCGGCTCGTCACCGCGTCGGCGCCTTCGAGCACCAGCCGGATCACGCCGAACAGGAACAGTACGAAGGCCGCGGCGGCAATCTTGTCGCCGATGGTCTCGTTCGGGACGAAGCGCGAACCTGAGTCGATGAGAACGCTGCCCGACAGCAGCAGGAAGGTCGTCCCCGTCACTGCGCGCTTGCGCCGGCGCACGGCGAAGGCGCCCAGCAATCCTGTCAGGACCAGCACGCTTTCGACGAAGCCGCGCAATTCGCGGTGCAGCGCGCTCAATCCGAGCATCGACTCGAGGGGTGTCGGAGCCATCGTTCAGATCCCCGCGGCCACCGCGACTTCGTCGAGCAGTTTCACCGCGTCGAAATACTCGACGGCTATCTCGCGCGCGGCACGGGCATGGCGCGGATAGTCGGCATTGATTTCCCCGATCGCATCGACAGCTTCGTCCGGCGTGTCGAACCCGAGCAGCCCCGCGCCGGTGGGAATGAACTTTTCGAACCCGGTCCGCTGCGTGACGACCGGACGTCCGGCCGCCAGGTAGCAAACTGTGCGATCGCTGAACCATCCGGTGCGCGGCCTCACGTAGATGTCCTTCGCTACCGTGAACTCACCGCGCGACCGGCTGATGTACTCGCGATAAGCATCGACATCGAGCGACATCGGCACCGCCGGCGTGAGGCTGAATCCCCCGGCGATCGCGCGCTCGTAGTCGGCGCCGCCAGTCAGGTTGGTGGCGATCTCGATAGGCTGATTCGCGCGCGCCGCGACCTCGAGCACCTTGCGAAAATTCAGATGTTTGGACCAGTAATAGGTCTCGCCCGCGATTTCCATGTCGCTGCCGCTATTCTGCCACGTGCCGACGGTCGTGAACGCAGCCGGCTCTGCTGCTCCGACCCCCGGATGCCACTGTTCGAGATTCACCGGCGGACGCGTCGGATGCCAATCGAGGCCGGCGGTGGGCAGCAGGCAATCGGCCGCGCCGATATTGTAGCAATACGTGAAAAACAATTTGTGCGATTTGGCAAACGCCGTGGTGGTCGGAATCTTGCGCTTGAGCTCGAGCTGCATCACTCCCGGGTCGGTCTCGAGGTACACCAGGCAGCGGCTGCGCTCGTGCTCCTGACGCGGCTCGGTGGCGCCGCACAGGTTGATTATCGCGTCGGCGTCGCGAAACAGATCCATGCATCGTTCGCGCGACATCCCGACGTATTGCTCTTTCACCGAGTCCAGGAACGCCCACCGCTCGCCGAAGCCGAAGCGCTCGAGCACGCGGCCCAGGACCTTCAGGTTGCGCGACGGATCCGTGGTGGTGCTTTCGATCGTCGGATCGTACACGTAAGCGCGATGATCCTCGATGTAGTAAACGTCGAGACCAAGTTCTCTGAACCCCAACAGGTGATGAACCAATTGCCAGATCACCCCCGCAAACGGGAACCGCGCTGCCAGATGCAACACGACGACTTTGCCCTTGTGCTTGAGCTTCACCTTTTGCGTGGCGACCTTAACCCGCGCTCCTCGATCATCATAGTTGAGCTGCGCGGCCTGCGGCTATCCGCTCCAACTCGTCCCGCAACTTGGACACCGCAATCCGCCGCTGGCTGATTTGGGCCTCTTCCTCATCGCCGAGTTCGCCCAAATAACAGTTACGCCCCGGAATGACCAGTACCGCACGATACGGAAATCCCGCGCGAATTTCGGGGTACGCGCGCTCGGCGATCGCACCCTCGATTGCGCCCTCCGCCGTCTTCTCGCGGATCGCGCCGCCCTCCTCGTGTATCAACGCGATCGTGGCGCGAATTCGCGCCGTCCGCCGTCCGGCCTCGACGCCCTTCATCCGGCGGATAACTTCGTCGACCAGCGCCCGATCCGAATCATTTTCGTTGCTGCCCGAACCGAGCCATCGATGCGACCGGACGCCGGGTTCTCCGCCAAGCGCGTCGATCTCGAGTCCGCCGTCGTCGGCCAGCGTCGCAATTCGCGCGCGCTGGAAGTAGAAACGCGCCTTGATCAACGCGTTCTCGGTGAAAGTCGCTCCCGTCTCCTCGGGAGTCTCGGAAATTCCGAGCTCGACGAGCGATACCAGTTCGAGATCGATGCCGACGCCGCGCAGGATCAATCGATACTCTTGAAGTTTCGCCGGATTCGTAGTCGCAATCAGTAGCCGCCCCGTCGCCATCTAATCGGCCGAGTCGCGGGGCTTTGCAAGAGACTTGGGATGATACGTGATCTTGAGCGAGGCGCGCTCGCGATGCTCGTCGAGCGCCAGTTCGATCAACCGATCGATAAGCTTGGGCAACGGCAAGCCCGACGCTTCCCACAGCTTCGGATACATGCTGATGGCGGTGAAGCCGGGGATCGTGTTCACCTCGTTCACGTAGATCTCGCGCAAATCGCGGCTGGCCAGAAAATCGACCCGCGCCATCCCGCGGATAGACAACGCCTTGAACGCCGACACCGCCATCGCGCGCAACTTCTTCGCCTTGGCGGGCGGCAACTCGGCGGGAATTTTTATCGTGGAGCCTTCCGGATCGACGTACTTCGACTCGTAGTCATAAAACTCATGCGCGCCCTTGACCAGGACTTCGCCGGGAACCGACGCTTCGGGACGATCGTTGCCAAGCACCGAGCACTCGAGCTCGCGCCCTTCGCACGAGGCCTCGATAAGCGCCTTGCGATCGTATTGGAAAGCGTCGTCCAGCGCGGCGTCGAGATCGGCGGCGCGCTTCACCTTGCTGATTCCGATCGATGATCCCAGCGCGTTGGGCTTGACGAACACGGGATAGCCAAGTTTGCGCGCCAGCCGCGTCCCAAGCTCCGGAGCGTCGCGGTAGTCGGCGCGATCGATCGCGAAATACCGGACCACTGCGACGCCGGCGTCGCGCAGGAGGCGCTTCTGCGCGTCCTTGTCCATCCCGATTGCCGAGCCGAGCACGCCCGCTCCCACGTATGCGATTCCCGCCAGTTCGAGCAGCCCCTGCACGGTGCCGTCCTCGCCGTAGGTGCCGTGCAAGACCGGGAACACCACGTCGAGCGCGCCTGGCATCGCAGCTGAGGCGCGTGTCGCTCCGCCGCGCGCGCCGTCTTCCGGCGTCGCGACGAGAGATTGTCCCTCCGGATGCGCCAGCAGCGTCACCTGCGTGCCGCCGGCGCCGAGCGCTGCAAGATGCGGCGTTTTTTCGGCGAGCACCTTGAGCGCGTTGCGCTCGAGATACCAGCGCCCGTCGCGGCCAATCCCAATCGGAACAATCTCGTATCGCGCCGGATCCATCGCCGACATCACGGTCAGCGCCGAGCGCAGCGAAATTTCATGCTCGCTCGAGCGTCCTCCAAACAGGACGCCCACCCTCAGTCGCTTTTTTTCTGTCATCTTGCCGAATCGCCGCACGCTTGATGGC